>CAIOTT010000042.1 GCA_903861305.1 Candidatus Omnitrophota bacterium
GACAGGCAAAAGTCCAGGATTACCTCGCAAAGCTGGCAAATCCTCGACGGATTTGCCACGCGACCTGAATTCACCTTCTCAAAACGATTTGGAGCAGGTGAATTCACGGGGCGGATTTTTCTAATGAAAAATCCGGGTTTAAATTTATTCATTCTCCGACAACGATATGTTCGTTGATCTAGCTTGAAGTGCCAATGTGGCACTTCAAGTTTGGAGCTATCTTGTAAATCCATCGAAGAGCCCGGTGGGTTGGGTTCCTTCATGGAGGAAGTAAAGATCGATTGTCATCTGGATTTCTTTAATGAATTTATTTCGTTAATTCTCCGAATCTCTTCCCCCGTCGAAATTTAATACTTTTTTAATACCTTCCGCCTGCCTTTTAACTCGAAATATTCCAGCATAAAATTACACTTGTATGTAGGAAGCGGCCCTACAAGAAAGGCATTAACCATGGACATGGTCATGATCGGTTTGATTTTGTTGCTTGTGTTCGCATCATGGGGATTTATTAATTTGTGCGGAAAAGTGTGAGGTGTTTATGGCAATCATTTACTGGATAGGCGGCAGCATCGCTTTGGGGCTGTTCGGGTATCTTCTTGTGGCCCTACTTAACCCGGAGATGTTCTCATGAATTGGGATAATTTCATTCAGATCTCATTATATGTTTTGGTTTTGCTGTTGCTGGTGAAGCCGCTGGGAATTTACATGGCCAGGGTCTATGAAGGAAGCTCCGTTGGTTTGAATCGATGGATTGCTCCGTTTGAAAACTGGCTTTACAGGGTTTCAGGCGTAAAACCAGAGCAGGGCATGGGGTGGAAAGAATACGCCGTGGCGCTCATGCTGTTTAACATCCTGGGCCTGGTCGCGGTTTACGCGATCCAACGACTGCAAAGTATGCTACCGCTCAATCCCATGGCCTTGGCCGCGGTGTCTCCTGATTCCGCGTTCAATACCGCGGTCAGTTTCGCCACCAACACGAACTGGCAGGGCTACGGCGGGGAAAGCACGATGAGCTACCTGACCCAAATGCTCGCACTGACCGTTCAGAACTTCGTTTCCGCAGCGACGGGAATGGCGGTGCTGGTGGCGCTGGTCCGTGGGTTTATCCAGAGGGAAACAAAGACGCTCGGTAACTTCTGGGTCGATCTGGTCAGGTCGACGCTTTATATTCTTATCCCGCTATCGCTTATATTGGCCGTGGTGCTTGTGTCACAGGGTATGCCGCAGACATTCGACAAGAGCGCGAAGGCTGTGCTTGTCCAGCCTACAAAGGATGGGTCTGGCAATCTGGTGTCAGAACAGATGATCGCCCTGGGGTCGGTGGCGTCCCAGATCGCGATCAAGCAGCTGGGTACGAATGGGGGCGGGTTCTTTAACGCCAACTCCGCACATCCTTACGAAAATCCGACGCCGTTGGCTAACTTCCTTGAGGTACTGGCGATACTCCTGATCCCGGCGGCCTTGTGTTACACCTTTGGCTTTATGGTCAAGGATAGACGGCAGGGGTGGGCGATCCTGGCTGCCATGCTGGTCATTTTCATTCCGTGTATATTCCTCACAGCGCATTTTGAGCAAAAAGGTAATCCTCTCTTTTCATCCTTGGGGATCGATCAGAAAGCGTCAGCCTTTCAGTCTGGCGGCAATATGGAAGGGAAAGAAGCGCGTTTTGGGATTGCTGATTCTGCTATTTGGGCAGTTGCCACAACATCGGCGTCCAATGGATCGGTCAACGCCATGCACGATTCCTATATGCCGTTGGGCGGGCTTGTCCCGCTGTGGCTGATGGAACTGGGCGAAGTGGTCTTCGGCGGTGTCGGCTCTGGCTTGTACGGCATGATCGCGTTCGTCATCATTGCTGTCTTTATCGCCGGGCTCATGATCGGCCGCACACCCGAATATCTGGGAAAAAAGATCGGTGCGTTTGAGATCAAGATGGCGGCATTGGTGGCTCTGATCCCGCACATCTTCATTCTTATCCCCACAGCGCTGACATTGCTCTTGCCGGCCGGGAAGAGCTCGATCTTTAATCCTGGCGCACATGGGTTCAGTGAGGTTCTTTATGCGTTCTCATCAGCGGCTAACAATAATGGAAGTGCCTTTGCCGGGCTTGGCGCCAATACGGCCTTCCTTAACATTACGCTTGGGATAGCTATGTATTTCGCGCGTTACTGGCTTATTATTCCGATCCTGGCGATCGCGGGATCGTTATCAGCCAAGAAGATCGTTCCGGTCAGCCAAGGGACACTGCCGACGCATACACCGTTATTCGTGTTCTTCCTGGCCATGGTGGTGCTGGTGGTGGGCGCGTTGACTTTCTTCCCGGCGTTGGCACTTGGACCTATTGTTGAACATTTGATGTTAACGGCAGGATAAAAGGCATATATGAAAAAGACATCACAGATCACATCATTGTTCGATCCAACCATCGTTGGCCCTGCGTGTGTCGACTCATTCAGGAAGCTTGACCCGCGGCATCAGATCAAGAATCCGGTCATGTTCGTCGTTTTGATCGGGAGCATTCTGACGACGGCACTGTACGTTCAGTCTTTGTTCGGACACGGAGAAGCAGCGTCAGGCTTCATTCTGGCGATCTCGCTATGGCTGTGGTTCACCATTCTTTTTGCTAACTTTGCCGAGGCCATGGCCGAAGGGCGTGGCAAGGCGCAGGCGGCCAGTTTAAGGAAGACAAGGAAAGATACGCCAGCCAAGAAACTGATTCGTCCGGCTTATGAAGCAGAATATATAACGGTATCAGCAACAACCCTTCGCAAAGGAGATTGGGTTCTGGTAGCGGCGGGTGATCTTATCCCCATGGATGGTGAAGTTATCGAAGGTATCGCCTCGGTCGATGAGAGCGCCATCACGGGAGAGAGTGCGCCGGTGATCCGGGAAAGCGGCGGGGACCGGTCCGCAGTCACTGGCGGCACAAAGGTGCTGTCGGATTGGTTGGTCGTTCGTATTATCTCGAACCCTGGTGAATCGTTCCTGGATCACATGATAGCAATGGTCGAAGGGGCAAGGAGGCAGAAAACACCGAATGAGATCGCGCTGACCATTTTGTTGGTCGTTTTCACGCTGATCTTCTTGTTGGTGACAGCAACACTGCTTCCGTTCTCGATCTACAGTGTCACTGCGGCCGGTCATGGTCAGGTGATCACGGTCACGGTCCTGGTGGCACTTTTAGTTTGTCTTATTCCGACTACGATCGGCGGCTTGCTGCCAGCCATCGGCATTGCCGGAATGGACCGGATGATCCAGGCCAATGTGATCGCCACATCCGGACGTGCCGTTGAAGCCGCGGGTGATGTGGATGTCCTCTTGCTGGATAAGACGGGGACCATCACTTTAGGGAATCGCCAGGCTGTGGCATTTTTGCCGGCGCAGGGCGTTACGATCGAGGCACTGGCGGATGCGGTACAGTTGTCATCGCTGTCTGATGAAACCCCGGAAGGCAGGAGTATCGTTGTCCTGGCCAAGCAGAAATACAATATCCGGGAACGCAATATCCACGAGATCGATGCGAAGTTCGTTCCTTTCACGGCTCAAACAAAGATGAGCGGCGTCGACCTTGGTGAAGATCGGCAAATTCGTAAAGGTGCGGTGGAAGCGATCGAGAATTATGTGAGGCAGCAAGGCGGGATATTCCCTGAAGATCTGAAGAAGTCGGTTGAAAGTATATCCAGAGCTGGAGGCACGCCATTGGCGGTCGCTGAGAATGAACGCGTTCTTGGTGTTGTTCAGCTGAAGGACATTGTGAAAGGCGGCATTAAGGAGCGGTTTGCCCAGCTGCGGCGCATGGGGATCAAAACTATTATGATCACAGGGGACAATCCGCTGACCGCGGCATCGATCGCAGCAGAGGCAGGGATGGATGATTTTCTTGCGCAGGCAACGCCTGAAGCCAAGCTGAAGTTGATCAGGGAAATGCAGGCCGGCGGTAGGTTAGTGGCCATGACAGGTGACGGCACCAATGACGCTCCGGCGCTGGCGCAGGCTGACGTGGCTGTTGCCATGCACACGGGGACCCAGGCTGCTAAAGAAGCGGGGAATATGGTGGACCTGGATTCTAACCCGACCAAGCTCATTGAAGTCGTGGAGATCGGCAAACAGCTCCTTATCACGCGGGGGTCTTTGACCACCTTCAGTATTGCCAATGATGTGTCAAAATACTTCGCGATCATTCCGGCAGCGTTTGTCGGGACGTATCCAGCTCTGGGCGCGCTGAACATCATGCACCTGGCAACGCCGCAAAGTGCTGTTTTATCTGCCGTGATCTTTAACGCGATCATCATTATCTTTCTTATTCCTTTATCGTTGTTTGGTGTGCCGTACAGGCCGATGCCTGCCAGTCGGTTGTTAAGGGACAACTTGCTTGTTTACGGTCTCGGCGGGATCGTTGCACCGTTCATTGGTATTAAGTTGATCGACATGGGCCTGGTTGCTTTGCATTTAGCATAAATAGGGGGATATATGTTGCGTGAACAGCTTAGACCTGCAATTACGATCATTATCTTGTTGAGCGCGCTCACCGGGGTCATTTATCCGTTGGTTGTGACCGGAATCGCGCAGACAGCGTTTCATTATCAAGCGCAGGGCAGCTTTATCCAGAAAGATGGGCGTATTGTTGGATCTGAACTTATCGGGCAGAACTTCGATGATCCAAAGTATTTCTGGGGCAGGCTTTCAGCGACGACACCTGCATATAACGCGTCGGCTTCATCGGGATCTAACCTTGGCCCATCGAATACTGTCTTGCTGGTTAATGTGAAGGCACGGATCGCGGATCTTAAAGCTGCTGATCCTGGCAACACGGCGCGTGTTCCGGTTGATCTGGTGACATCTTCTGGCAGCGGGCTTGATCCGCATTTAAGCCTGGCAGGAGTCAAATATCAGGTCGCCCGGGTTGCGCGTGTTAGGGGACTATCGTCAGATGTCATCGAGAAAGCAGTCCAGGAGAACACTGCCGGCCGGTTTCTGGGTGTGCTGGGAGAGCCGGTCGTGAATATATTAAGACTCAATTTGGCATTAGATAGCTTCAAGAAATGAGTGTCAAATATGGCTGATGAAAGTATGATATAAGCCATGGATAGACCAAATCCAGACGCACTGTTAATGAACATTCAGAACGAGGACGCCCAACGGGGAAAGTTAAAGATCTTCTTCGGGATGTGCCCTGGCGTTGGGAAGACCTATGCCATGTTGCAGGAGGCGCGTCAACGTCAGGCGGATGGCCTGCGCGTAGTTATCGGGATTATCTACACGCATGGACGCGCTGAAACCGAAGCGCTTACCCAAGGGCTTGACCGGATACCCCCCAAACTTCTTTCTTATCGGGACAGATCATTCGAGGAAATGGACATCGATGAGATACTGAAAGTCCGTCCTCAACTGGTCATTGTTGATGAGCTTGCCCATTCAAATGTCCCTGGAAGCCGTCATCCCAAGCGTTATCAGGACGTCCTGGAACTTCTGTCTGCCGGGATCGATGTCTTTACAACACTCAATGTCCAGCATGTGGAGAGCCACCGGGAAGATATTCATGCCGTCACCCGGATCGTCGTTGGAGAAACCGTCCCTGACACCATTCTCGATGAGGCGTTCGAGATCACTCTGGTTGATCTTTCCCCGCAGGCGCTGCGCAAGCGCCTGGCCGAAGGCAAAGTATATGTTTCTGATCGAGCGAAAGACGCGGCCGATAACTTTTTCAAGACCGAGAACTTGACGGCTCTACGTGAGATGGCGCTGCGGTTGACCGCGGCCCATGTGAACCGTCACCTGCGTTCGTTGATGTCCGCCCGGGGGTTGTCCGGATACTATCAGAGCGGCGAGCGGATACTGGTGGCTGTTGGTGCGACGCCGTTCTCCGAATCGTTGATCCGTATGACCCGCCGGTGGGCCGGAATGCTTGATGCCTCCTGGGTTGCATTGCACGTCGAAAGTTCCACGCCGTTAGATGAGGAGGAGAAGGATCGTGTCCTCAAGAATTTAACTCTGGCGCGTGTCCTTGGGGCAGAAATTGTCCATAAGGAAGGGGATGACCTGGCGCGTGTGATCGTTGATACGGCCCAGAAGGAACAAGTGACCCAGATCATCGTTGGTAAGTCTTCCCAAAAGCCCTGGCAGCATTGGTTGGGGAAGTTGACCCTGACAGACAGGCTCGTTGACCTCAGCGATCAGATCGATGTCCATGTTGTCAGGCTTTCGTCATCGGAGGCAACTTTCCCGGCAAAGAAAGCGCCGATCGTGCCACAGGTCAAGCCCATGGAATATGGACTAAGCTTGTTGATGTTTGCTATGGCGACAGTTATCTCTTTCTTATTGAGTCCGTTCACTGGTTACCAGACTTTAGGGTTGGTTTATCTGTTAACAGTGTCGTTAAGTGGACTGTTTTTGGGAAGAAGCGCGTCTTTCATGCTGGCCCTGTTATGTGCCTTGGGATGGGATTATATTTTTATGCCGCCCAAGTACACGTTTATTATTCACAGTCACTATGACGTGGCGATGTTGGGGATGTTCTTTGTTGTCGCACTGATGATGGGACACATCACCTCTCAGTTGAGGCGCCAAAGGGAGATCGAGCGTCGGCAGCGTGTTCGTTCTGAAGCCATGTATTAATTAACGCGTGCGTTGGCAGCTACGGTTGATCTGCCGCAGGCCATGAGGGTTGGAACCGAGCAGATCAACTTGCTTTGCCGTTCGAACAGTTCCGTTATTATGTTAAACGATGCCGGAGAACCGTTTTTTGACGGTGCGCTGGGAGATCAGATCAGTCTGGCGGATGAGCAGAAAGGCCTGGTTCATTGGGTCATTGCCAACAAGAAATCCGCCGGACGCTTCAGTGATACCTTGCCGCAACAGCCGCTCATGTATTTGCCGCTCATTTCATCCGGCATCGTACGGGCCGTACTCGTCATCAAATTGGCGGATAATGCCCGGCTGGATCTGGCACAAAGGACCTTGCTGGAGTCTTTTACAGCTCTCATGACGCTGGTGTTGGAGAAGGATGAGCTGTTGAGGATCTCCCGTGAGGCGAGGATGAAGGAAGATACCCAGAAACTCCAAAGTGCGCTCCTGGATAACTTATCGCATGAACTCAAGACACCGCTCACGATCATCGCGGGGTACCTGGATGCGTTGTTGTTGTATCATGAGTGGCCCAAAGATGCGCTTGAGTTGTTGGAGGAAAGCCGTTTAGCCAGTCTGCGGCTAACAAACAGCGTCGATGCTGTCCTGGACCTGACCAAACTGGACACGGGGAACTTTAAGCCCAATTACGCTTTGTGTGATGTGAAGGATGTCGTTTCTGAGGCCGTCAAGCAGGCGGTGATCGGAAGTAATGTGAACAGGGTGAAAGTCGAATGTCCGCAAGAACCGCTGGCTGTTCAGGTCGATTTCTATATGCTGACTCAGGCATTGAAGAATATGATCAATAATGCGCTGACCCACGGTCCTGCGCAGGGTGATGTCGATGTTAAAGTTAATTCCTTGAATCAGAAAGTTCTTATCAATATCATTGACCAGGGTGGCGGCATTCCTAAGGATGTTCTGGCTAAGATCTTCGATAAGTTTTATCGTGGGTCGCAGACGAAGAAGGGCGGCTTGGGGTTGGGGTTGTCTATCTCCAAGAGGTTTATAGAATTGAACAATGGCACTGTCGAGGCTGCAAACTTGTCCCCGCAGGGGTTTATGATGTCCGTGGTGCTGCCTGTTATAGACAAAGAGGAGAAGCTATAAGGATGTCCAAGGGATTGGTGTTAGTTATTGATGATGAACCGCAGATCCAGAAGCTCTTCCGGGTCATTTTGACCCATGCCGGATACGACATGATCTCTGCCGGCACCGGGAAAGAGGGGCTTTCTGAACTTGTTTATAAGAAGCCTAACGCTGTCTTGCTGGACATGGGCTTGCCGGATATGGAGGGTTCAGAAGTTCTTTTGAGGATCAGAGAGATCAGCGATGTTGCCGTGATCATGGTATCTGTCCGCGGGCAGGAAGAGGTAAAAGTTCAGTGTCTTGAGAATGGCGCGGATGATTATGTGACCAAGCCATTTTCGGCGGTCGAGTTGACCGCTCGGCTTCAGGCCGTGCTGCGGCGCAAAACAACACCCGGGATCGTGGATGAGGTATTTGAGAACGCGGGTCTGCGACTGGAGTTTAATACGCGTGCGGCTACTCTTCATGGACAACCGCTCAAACTTACGGCGATCGAATATGGACTGCTGACATTGTTCATCAAGAATGCTGGCCGTGTCCTTACCATGCGCCAGATCTTAAGGGATGTCTGGGCGACAGATAACGACGAGAAGCTGAATTCCGTTCGTGTTTACCTTAATCATCTCCGGCAGAAGATCGAAGCTGATCCTGCCCAGCCAAAGCGTATTGTCAACGAGCCAGGGATAGGTTACCGGTTTAATTTGCTATAGGTTCTTCCGGGTGCTTTGCTGGTAATACGGCACCATTTCTTCTTTCTATTATACCCTGGTCCAATTGTGTATATTTCCTCCTGCCTTAGAATTACAATTGAAACTGTAAGTCCTCTCTGTTGATTACATATACAACATACATATATTACGATCATTTACCGGCAGGCTCTTGCGTAGTTTAGATGCCGTTCTTGAACCAGGAGAATTGACGGAGTTTCTATTGGATAGGTGGCTAACGGAGTCCATATGCAGAGCTTTAACTCGGCTGCAGCCGATCGTTCCTGCATCAAAACATATAGTAATGATATTGAAGGGGGAATTATGACCAAACGGCGGAGAACAATAACGCGTCGCCATATTTGTCTGCAAAGTTAATTGGATATAAACACGTTCAACAAGGAGATCAAATGAAAAAGTTCAATGTTAAGAAAGATCAAATAATGCCTCCTGAGCCTAAAGAATCATCGCTAAAGACGGAAAAAGAGTCTGAGGATGATCTAGAAGATGCTGAGAGATTGGCAGTTTTGAATGACAAGTCCAGGCAAAATACAACGGGGACAGATAATGACCTGGCGATAGATATTCAGGATGCTCTTGCCAGAGAGCGGTCCTTGTCAGGGGCGGTTGATAATATTGATGTTACTGTTGAAGGTGAAATCGTAACGTTAAAGGGAGAGGTCAACACTGAAAAGGAAATAATGATCGCCGGAGATATCGCAACGTCTTTGGCTGGTGAAAATAACTTAAATAATCATTTGAGCGTTAAAAACCGCGACAACGAATAAAGCTGCTGCAGGTAACGAAGATTGCCGGCATAAGGGGAGCTGTATGAGGTTTCGATGAATAATGTGGGCGATCCCCAGCAACCAAGCCTTCTGATGAACACTCATGAGTTTGAAATAAAGGTGATCGATTTTTTTTGCGCCGATATACGGATTTTCTAAAGAAGAAGCCTGGGGCATAGTAACAATGAGCGGGACTGATGCATAAGTGAACACAGTAGAGAGATGGGGCTTTCAAATTTCATAATTCTTTAAATTCTCCAGAGAAGCCAGAAAAATAACTTGAC
>CAIOTT010000043.1 GCA_903861305.1 Candidatus Omnitrophota bacterium
CCCTAACCCTCCCCACGAGGGGGAGGGGATCACAAAGGGTACAAATTTTAGTAAAGACAGAAGATAAGAAAATCAAAAGCTAAGACTTTTGACAGAACGTTAACTTTCCCGGGGAGAATGGCATGTTGTTTTCGAATACTTTGAAATTTTGTAATAAAGTTATCAGCATCATGTTGATCGTTTTTCTCGCCTGGAGTCCGGCCTGCAGCTATGCCCAGGGTGCATTTATTGCGACACTTCCTGAACCCGGCATTATGGTCAACCAGTCTCCCGCATTTGTACCTGTCCTTGTAAAAGGACTGATCGTTCATCCTGATAAGCCCCTCAACTTTGAATTTGTTGTAGATTCCGGCAACGACTCTGCGGATCTTGCGGTCATTAAAGAACAGAGTGCGCGGATCGCAAAATATTTTCTTGCTGCCGTGACAGTACCTGAAGACCAGTTATGGGTCAACCTGTCTCCTTATGAAAAAGACCGTGTCATTGAGAACGATCTTGGTGAAACTGTGCTTGGCCGCGACATGCTGGCGCAGGACTATCTGCTGAAGCAATTGACCGCGTCTCTGGTTTATCCCGAAAAAGGGCTTGGCAAGGAATTCTGGGCGAAGGTCTATGCTGAGGCTCAGGCAAAGTTCGGGACTACGAATATCCCGGTTGATACGTTCAATAAAGTCTGGATCATGCCCGCGCAGGCCGAGGTGTTTGAGAAGGGCAATGCCGTTTATGTTACAGATGCGAAACTGAAAGTGATGCTCGACAGTGATCGCACGGCCATGGCGAATAAAGGCCCCGTTGTTGTGTCTGATGAAAAAGCGGCTTTGACCAGAACGATCATGCGCGAGGTTGTCCTTCCGGCGATCGAAAAGGAAGTCAACCAGGGCAGAAATTTTGCCATGCTCCGCCAGATCTATAACGCGGCGATCCTTGCAAAATGGTACCGTGAGCGTATTGAGCATACGCTTTTGGCCGATGCTTATGTGGGGAAGAATTTGGTATCGGGTGTTGTGTCCGATGAAAAGATGCTTAAAGAAGAGATCTATCAGCGTTACATTGCGGCATATAAGAAGGGTGTCTTTGATTACATAAAGGAAGAAGCTGACACGGCTAACGGTGAAAAGGCGGTGCGCAAGTATTTCTCGGGCGGCATTTCTGATCTTGCGATGAAGGATATGCCTTTGGCGCGTACAGCCGATCCCTCGGTTGTGGATCGTTCTGCGACCGGCAAGGTGTTCCTCGTGGACCTGGCCATGGGCCAACCCGTTGATGCGGCGATGAACATCAGATCAGGCGTGCTTGCGGCGGCGGCTATTGGTATTCTGGCTGCCGGCCTTCAGGCATATGACACGGATTATTTTGGTGTCAGATCTCCCTTTGTCAAAGTGGCTCCTGAATTTGTCCAGCCCGATTATTTTTATGTCACCGAGCTTCAACGCAGGAATGACAGTGAGGTCCTTTTGCCGAAAAGGATGGTTGTTGAGGATATCAACGGAAAACTTGAGAATGGCGGGTGGGAATTGGAGACAGGGGCTGCGTCGCTCCTGCCCTCATTTTCAAGTTACGCGTCGCCATCCATGGACTTCCAGTTCAAGTTGACCAATAAACTTTCATCTGCCCAGGAGATCGGTCCTGTTCTTTTGACGGCTTATGATGGTTCCGGCAATGTGATCAAGGAATGGCAGCAAAATCCGGCGGGGCAGTTCGCTTCGATCGGACCCGGCCAGTCTGTTGCTATGACGGTGTCCCTTCCGTTAGATCAGGGGCCTGTTAAGCAGATCGCCGTAGTAGTATTGACCAGGGATAAATTCTTTTTTGAATTTGTTGTTGTCGGTGTCGACAAGTTGTTTGATCGCGATATTATAAATAATGCTCCAACGAAGGATCACGCGATGCCGCCTAAGAAGCAGGCAACACCCCTTCTCGTCGCTTCGCCGGGCCTGGGGGATCCTGTTATGGCCAGACCGGGAACGAACGGCGGTATCGACATCCAGAATATCGATCTCGGGCACAAGGCAGGGAGATCGAATAACACGTTCAACGATGACGCGGTGCGCGGGGTCCTTAAGAATGGTTTTAACAGCTTTATGCCCCTCATCATCCATATCACGCCGGTTCAGAGCGTCCTGCCTCTCCTGGGCCTGTCAGTCTCCGCCTCCGGGACACCGGCGGCTTGAAACGCAGGGCCGTTTGTTTTTTCGGCATCAAAAGCGTATCATAGATAGACGATGGGGAATTTAATGGAACTTTCTTTCCTGTTGTAATGTCTAATGGAGTGAGATGACCAACCAGGAGGACGTTATGATAAAAAAACTTAACATATCAAAGATACTGCTCATGTTCCTGGCGGCCGCATTGTTGGTCCCGCCCGCGTCGTGTTACGCGGATGGCCGGGACCGCCGTGAAGACCGCCATTATTATCGTTATCATGACCGTCCATCCTTCGGAATGCGGGTAGGCTTCGTCCCTGAGAATGCGTTCATCGTGGACGCGCGCGGGGGCAGGTATTATTACTACGATGGCTTGTACTACAACAGGATGGGTGCGGAGTATGTGCTGATCGATCCTCCTATAGGCGCGGTCGTTGCCACGATCCCGCCGGATTATGTCCCGGTCGTGGTCAACGGGGTCATGTATTATACGGATAGGGGGATCTTTTATGTCCGCACGCGCTATGGGTACCAGGTCGTTCCGCGTCCCGTGATCGTTGCGCAGCCTGTGATGGTCCAACAGCCTGTGGTATTCCAGCAGCCGGTACAGGTTAGAGAGGTTGAGTCCTATCAACCCAACCAGACCAAGGTTGCCGAAGGCGCCGGATTGGGCGGGATCTTTGGGGCATTGCTGGGCGGGGTCATCGGGCATCAGCAAAAAGGGCATCATGAACTCGGAGGCGCTCTCATCGGCGGCGCCGCGGGGGCTGTGGCCGGCGGTATTGTCGGCGCTCAGATCCCTAATGAGAATGCGCCACAGCCCGTGCGCACGGTTGTTCAGACAGTACCCCAGGCTGTGCCTCAGGCCACGCCCGAGGAATCGTTCACCGTGAACATCCGCAGCGCTCAAGGCGGATACAAGACGGTGATCATCAAGAGAGTTGGCAATGGCTTTGTCGGCCCCCAGGGAGAATACTATACGGAATTCCCAAGGGTTGCCCAGCTCGAGGCCATGTATGCCAGATAAGGATCGGCGAAACATGAAAATTTAAGAGGCAGGTGGAGCCTGTGAATGAGGTGAGATCATGGAAAAGGTAGTAAAGACATTCATCAAAGCGGCCGATAAGAACTATCTTACGAAACCGGAAACAAAGATAGATCTTGGTGCGTGGGACCCGAATGACAAAAGCATTCCCGGTATTGGCAAGGACTCGGAAGAGAAATTTTCTCTGGAACTTCACAAAGAACTCGGGGATCTTCAGGCGCTGCTTTATGCGCAGCACAAACACAAGGTGCTCATTATTTTACAAGCCATGGATACGGCGGGTAAAGACGGTGTCATCCAGCATGTTTTCAAGGGTGTGAACCCTCAGGGGGTGAAAGTCGCTTCGTTCAAAGCGCCTTCTGCGGAGGAACTCAACCATGATTTTCTCTGGCGCGTGCATCAAAAGGCTCCCGCGCGGGGAGAGATCGTTATTTTTAACCGAAGCCATTATGAAGATGTGCTGGTCACAAGGGTCCATAAAATGGTCCCTCCCGATGTTTGGAAGAGGCGTTACCGCGAGATCAGGGATTTTGAACGCATGTTGGCGGAAGAAGGTACGTTGATCCTTAAGTTTTTTCTTCACATTTCAAAGGAAGAACAGAAGGAACGGCTGGAAGCCCGTCTCAAGGATCCGGCCAAGAATTGGAAATTCAGTCCTAGCGACCTGCCGGAACGTAAATTCTGGCCGAAGTATATGAAGGCCTATGAGGATGCGATCGGCGGGACCAGTATGCCGCAGGCTCCCTGGTACATCATTCCCTCAGATCGAAAATGGTACCGGAATCTATTGGTCCTGGCCATTATTGTCCATCAACTTCATCAACTTCGGATGAACTATCCTGTTCAAAAAGAAAACCTGAAGAAGGTCATTATTAAGTAAGGATGGCCGGGGAGAGTGGCACAAGAACGGTCATCCAGGCCTGGTCGAACACATTCGAATATTAAACGATCTTGTTGATGCTATTTTTGTTATTTTGCCGTAAAATATCCCGATAAGCCGGGATATTTTTTTTATCAAAAAGGGTTTATGACCAAAGGTAATAAAACTTCACCGCTCTTCCTTCTTTTCCAGCTTCTTGCTGTTGTTTTCCTGGCGGAAACCGGCGTTGCGTTCCTCTTGCATGCGTTTGCCCTAAAGTTGCCCGTGTTCAAGGCCGTGATCGTGAACAGCGCTTTACTGGTCGGCGCGGCAGGGCCTGTTCTTTTCATCCTGATCTTCCAGCCTCTGGGGGACGAGATGGAACGGCGCCGGCAGGCGGTGCAGGCGCTGTCAGAGCGCGACGAGCAGTTGAAGGCTTCGGATCACCACCTGGATGCCGCCAAACACCAGCTGCAGGCGAACAAGCAGCAATTGCAGGTCGCTGACCAGAAATTGGCCGCGAACGAACAGCAGTTGAACGCTGTCCAACAGCAATTACGCGCCAGCGAAGAACGGTTGAGCGCGGTCGATCAGCAGCGCCAGGCCAGTGAAGCCGCGTTAAGGGCCGCGCAGGACGGCCTGGAAGAAAAAGTCAAAGCGCGCACGAAAGAATTGGAAAAAAGCCTGGCCTCCCTTGAAGCCAAAGTCGAGAAAAAGACGCGCGAGCTGCAGGGCAAAATGAAAGAAGTGGACAAGATGAGCAATCTGACGGGCGAAAGGGAGGGGCGGGTGATCGAACTGAAAAGAGAGGTCAACAAACTGGCCCGCGAGCTCGGACGTCCCGAGCCGTATTTAGGAGGCGCTTCCTGATCAAGTGCCGTCAGGGGGCTTTTGTATGTTTAGCGAACGGAGAAGCACTACGAGCGTAGGGGCCGACCTTGTGTCGGCCCGATAAATGTGTCGGATGTGATAAAAATGTATCCTCTGACGGGAGGACACAAGGTCCTCCCCTGTGCATCTGTTAAACGATCTATGCCCCTTTATTCAGTACCCATCCCTTTTTTCCTTCCTTTAGCAGTAAATCTTTAGCGAGCTGAGAGGATTGCGTTAATTAAAGCCCTCCCCCTCTGTGGGGAGGGTCGGGGAGGGGGGGACATAAATCTCGCCGAGAGTAACGTAGAATTCGTTATCAAAAAGTTACAAAAATAGTTGTGTGTGCGTCGTTCTCGAAGGAAGAACTGATAAAGATCATTCTCGATTTAGATCGGGAAAATCAGGAATTGCGCGAAAAGATCAAGGCCGAGCAACAAAAGCGCAACGAAAAGTTCGCGAAGCCTAATGCCCCCAAGAAGCGCCGCATGAGGCCGGGACAGAAACCTGGACATGTTGGCATGACGCGACCTGTACCTGATCATATTGATGAGATCCTCGAACAAACCCTTTGTGAATGCCCTGCATGTCATCATTCTTTAAATGAATCTGTTGAAGTGATTGAGCAAGTTCAGGAAGACATTATCCCGGCGCATGTTCGTGTGCGTAAATATCGTCGTCAAAGATATTATTGTCAAGGTTGTCAGAAGATCGTCACAGCGCCGTATCATCCCCAACAAGTGCCCGGGGGATATTTAGGCGCGAATGTACTTATCCAAGCAGCGATCCTGAAATATCACCATTGCCTGCCGTATGAGAAGATCGCGGACATGTTCACATTCTTGCAGGATCCGGCGGTTGCATGGAATAACAACCTTACGGAACGGATGATCCGTCCTCATGTGATATATCGTAACCGGTCATCGAAGTTGATGGCGGACAACACAATCAGAGCGGGAAAGATGTCGTGCGAGATAAATGGCTAAGGTCACAAGGATTTAAAGTGCTGCGATTTTGGAATAATGAGGTGCTCAGCAATTTGGA
>CAIOTT010000044.1 GCA_903861305.1 Candidatus Omnitrophota bacterium
ATTTGAAACAGGTGAGCGAGAAGTTCAACCTGCCGACGTTGATGAAGGATTTTATTATCGATGAAGGGCAGATCTATGAGGCCCGCTATTGCGGCGCCAGCGCGGCTCTTTTGATCGTGGCCGCGCTGACCGACAGCCAGCTGGAACAATTCCTTGAAATCGGCCGCCGGCTTGACGTGGACTGCCTGGTCGAGGTGCATCGGGACGAGGAGCTGGACCGCGCGCTGGCCGCGGGAGCCCAGATCATTGGTATCAATAACAGGGACCTGCGCACGTTCAAGGTCGACCTGGGTGTGAGTGAACGGATGATCCCGCGCATTCCCCGGGACAAGGTTATCGTGGCGGAGAGCGGCATCAGCACGCATGCCGATGTTCTGCGGCTTGAGGCCGCCGGGGCTCACGCGGTCCTCATTGGTGAGGCATTCCTGAGGGAAAAAGATGTGGGTCGCAAGTTAAAGGAGGTCATGTATGGTCAGGGTCAAGATCTGCGGCATCACCGAGAAGGATGATGCTTTCAAGGCTGTCAAATTCGGCGCTGACGCGCTGGGGTTCGTGTTCTACAAAAAGAGCCCGCGTTACCTTTCGGCGTCACGCGCGCGCAACATCATTGAGGTCCTGCCGCCTTTGGTGACAACGGTCGGTGTTTTTGTGAACGACCGGCTTGGGGCGATCAGCGATATCGCCTCTTTTTGCGGGTTGAATGTCGTTCAGTTGCATGGAGATGAGGATCATCATTACTGCCACCGCCTCAAGCGTTACAATTTCAAGATCATCAAGGCCTTCCGTGTGGATGCCGCCTTTGATTTTGAACAGGTCAAAAAGTATGACGTGGACGGGTTTTTGTTCGATGCCTTCCAGGAAGACGCCTATGGCGGGACAGGGAAGTCGTTCAACTGGGAGCTGCTGCGCAAGGCGGACCTCAAGGTGCCGTTCATCCTTTCCGGCGGCTTGACCCAGGAAAACGTCATGGAAGCGGTGCAGTGCGTGAAACCCTACGGTGTCGATGTCTCCAGCGGGGTGGAGCTTGAGCCCGGCAAGAAGGACCATCGCAAAATGATGGCGTTCATCCAGAACGCGAAGTCTGTGGTGTGACATTTCTTAGCGCATGCCCTTGTTTTTTGCTTTCGGCGTGTGCTATATTTTGAATAGCCGATAAAGGTAAACCCGGGGAAACCCGGGGACGCAAAGCGACAGACCTAATGTACTTCATCCTTGTTGGCCCGTTAGCCCTTTGTGGCGGTTTGGGCCTCCCCTTCTGGGGCAAATGTCGGGTGTCGTAAGATGGTGGCTGCGTTGCCGAAGTGCGCGGGGGTTAGGCTCCCTCTTTATCGGCTGGTATAATAACTTCCCGCTTTGGGGCCCGGTATCTCTCGGGCCCTTTTTCTTTGGATAAAGGTGTCTATGGAACGATCCCGGTCAACGTCAGATGAAACCGCATATCAGGCATGGCTTTCCACGCGCCAAGAGGATGCGGAAGGCCTGTGCCGCCATTGCGGGGCCTGTTGCGGGGCTCTGGAAGACCCCTGCGCGCATCTGGTCATGTCTCCCGAGGGGCGTTCCTCCTGCAGCATATATTCCACTCGTTTTGGCCTGCGCAAGACCGTATCAGACCGTTCATTTACCTGTGTGCCTGTCCGCGACAAACTCGGTGTCTCCTGGCCGGGGGATGAGCGCTGCGGGTACAAGCGCGTCGGGCCTTCCCTCTAATAAATAAAGTAGTAGCGTTTCCCCCAAAACAGCCCAGGAACAGGTTTTTTGGGAATAAGTCGTTTATACTTATTCCTGGTGGTTCTTGGAGAGGTCGTGCTTTCTGTAATTAGATAGACGTTAAGGGGGATTTTATGAGAAAGTTCACAGCATTATCCATACTGGCTGCATTCGTGTTGAGTTGTGTAACCCCTCCGCTGGGTTTTGCCCAGACGCTTACGGCTGTTGGCCTCATGCCGGCCCCCGGCACCATGGTCGCCTTAACCCCTGCCTTCACACCGGCGCATCTGCGCGGCATGGTGATCCATCCTGACGATCCCTTTAAATTTGATTTTATTGTTTACCGCGGTGATGAAGCGCTGAGCAGTGCGTAGAAGCAGCTGGAGTATCCGAAGCTCATCAAGTATTTCCTTGCGGCCCTGGCTGTGCCGGATAAGGATCAGTGGGTCAACCTGTCTCCCTATGAAAAAGACCGCATCATCCCGGACAATTACGGGTTGACGGAAATGGGGCGCGACGTCCTGGCCCAGGATTATATGCTCAAGCAGATCTCCGCGTCGCTGACAAATCCTCAGACCGTTCTCGGCAAGAAATTCTGGGATGCCGTTTACGCGAAGTCCTACGAAAAATTCGGCACAACCGATGTCCCCACCGACACATTCAATAAAGTGTGGATCATGCCGGACAAGGCTGTCATTTTTGAGAAAGGCAGTTCGGTCGTTGTGCTGGAGCACCATTTGAAGGTCATGCTGGACAGTGATTACAGGGCGATGAAAGAGAACGGTGCCGGTACGGGGGAGGCTGAGACCGAGGGTGCCGCGGCCAGGATCTCTAAAGAGGTGATGCGTGAGGTGATCATCCCGGCCATTGAAAAAGAGGTCAATGAAGGCAGGAATTTCGCGCCGTTGCGCCAGATCCATAACAGCATGCTTTTGGCGGCGTGGTATAAACGCGCGCTCAAGGCCTCCATCCTCAATAAAGTTTACGGCGATCAGGTCAAGCTTAAAGGGATCGACCAGGACCCGAAGGCCAACCAGGAGATCTTCGAGAAGTATGTGGCCGCGTTCAAGAAGGGTGTCTTCAACATGATCAAGGAAGACACGGACCGTTTTTCACAAGAGGTTATCCCGCGCAAGTATTTCTCCGGCGGAGATCACGCCTCGGCGGTCTTGTTCGAACAGGGGAAGGTTGAACGTGCGCTCGAATCGCTGGTGACGTCTGGCAAGGTCAGGGATATCTTCTCGAATTCCGACAACGTTATGACTGTTTTTAGGGCGCCGGAGTCTGGGCCCGGCCGCGCTCGACGCACGGGCGGTTTGTCAGCGGATGAATATAAGATTGCGACACGTTTCTTTAAAGAGAAGTGGGGCAGCCTGGCGACAACTTATGATTGGCATGCATTTACAAGTACCATGGACCGTTTGCTTTACAGCGACAAGACCCCGATGCGATTGAAGAAACTGGTGTGGTGGTACCTTAACCGCGGGGTGCTGAAAGAACAGCGCGTTGAGGTCCTCCAGGAGTTGCGGGATTTTATTAATGCCAAGGCTGGTTTTACAAAAGACAGCGAGATCCTGGCACAGCGTTCCAGGCTGGCACAGAAGATCATGCGCCACGTGCAGATCAGCGCTTATAAGGCCTATCCCGCCGGACAGGATTATAACTCGTGGCGGCATGAGTTCAGTATCAGCTTCAATAGTGCCGAGCCTGTCGATCTCGCCCAGGAGGACTCTGATGATCAGGATGAAGGGTCACCACTTGTTAAGCACTTTTACATGCTCGGCAAAAGATTTCAAGTGCTAAAAAAGAACTGGATGGCCCAACCTACTGATGCACTTGAACAACAAATAAGGGTCCTTGTGTCGGAACAGAATGAGGTAGCTCTTACCCTTGGTGAGCCGTATACACCGATCCATCTCGCCGTTGAACTTGGCCTGGGGGTTTTAAAGGAAGAGGGGCGCAATTCAGTCGAGAATATGAGTCGCATGCTCTTTGGGATCTCAGAAATTTTTCCATGGAAGCATCGGATCCTCCCATTGTTAACAGAAGCTATTAAGTTGATGAAAGCATCGAAATTTCACGAGGCCTGGGATATCTTGGCTGAAGCTCAAATGATGGCGACTGCGTCTTATAACTTCCATGGTTTGACGCTGGGATCAGAAGAAATGAAGGATTGGTTCAAACCTGTAGAAACGATCATGAATGTGAGGGAAGAATTGCAAAGAAGGGTCGAGGAGCAGGGGGCGGTAGCCGGATCGGCCAATGACGAGGCGATCCTGGCAGAAGCTGCAGATATTGTGCGGCGTTATAGCGGTGAACCTGATCCGTATGATCCAAGGAATATTGGAGAACTGGAGTCAAGGATCCAGGGTGAATACCGCAACACAGGGAAAGCCTTAACCCCGGAACGAAGGGCACATATTAAAAGCGTTATGGAAAGGCTCTATGTCAACCAGGGCAGTATCCAATTGAAAGCGACATCAGGGGTAAGCGCACCTCTGAGGGCGCTGGAAAAGGCGCGCGCGAGTACATTTGACATCAAATTGGAGGATGCTCTGGAAAGGGTCGCGAATGCATTGACACTGCCTCCGAAGCGCTGGGAAGCCTATGTCAAGAAGCTGGGCCAGCCGTTAAAGATCGATTCACCCTATCTGGCGTATGAGATCGTCCGTATTGGTATTGCCGGCAATGCTCCCGATCTAACGTCGGACATCCTGATCCAGAGGATGGATGTTCTTTTCGGGGAAGAGGTGTCAGGGTTCATGTTCAGGCTGATCGATATGTCGAAGGGTAAGATCAGGATGAATGCAGCCGCGGTGAATATCGCGTTCTATGGGGTAGAGACGGGTCAAGAGTTTGCGGAGGCTGGTTCTTTTCAGCATCTAATAATGGATATCCCTTTGTATTTTGAAATGGGCAAGAGAGAGGCAGGTGTTGCGGTCGCAAGGGAGGATTTTCATAGAGCCCGGGCGATATTGAATGTACTTGGAAATGGGCTTGAGAAAGCGGGCGCTGCTCAGGAGATGGAAAAGCTTCTGGATCTATTTGAAGCTGTTAACGAAGCAGAAGCAGATAAAGCCATGGACCTTAAGGGTGGTATCGACTTTGCCCAGTCCGATCTTGATATGCAGATCAAGCGTGACGGCGCCGGGGTTCCTCTGCCGGTGAGCCAGCAAAACCTGGAAAATATCCATATCGATGGCCTGGTGCCGGTGATCCTTGATATCCAGCCGGCCAGCGGGGCACTGGGGGTGTAAGCTGAGTTTCGCATTGAGGCCGAAAACCTTATGAAAAAGATCATCTCTTTCATTATCCCGGATTTTTCATTAGAAAAATCCGCCCCGCAGGGGTCGCGTGGCAAATCCGACGAGGATTTGCCAGCTTTGCGAGGTAATCCTGGACTTTTGCACGCACTTTTTAGTGCACAGTATTCTCGA
>CAIOTT010000045.1 GCA_903861305.1 Candidatus Omnitrophota bacterium
CATCATTCAATAATTACGAGGTTGAGCACGATTTTTCGAACATCGGGCGGCGTATCATGCTGCTGAATGCCCGGCAGATCGAAATGGCGAAGGGTAAAGAACGTGTCATCCTCCTCGCTATTGAGGATATTACCGTGCGCCGTGAAATTGAGAACGGCCTGGAAAAAGCCCGTTTGGACCTGGAAACGACCAAAATTTCAGAAGATGCCGCCCGCGAATATGCGGAGAGCATCATTAACACCGTGCGTGAGCCTTTGATCACGCTGGACCACGATCTCAGGGTGGTGTCTGTCAGCCGGTCATTCTATGATCTTTTCAAGGTCAACCCCCAGGAGACCGTGGGGCAGTTGATCTATGACCTGGGCAACAAGCAATGGGATATCCCCAAGTTGCGGGAACTTTTGGAGAACATCCTTCCGCAACAAGCATCATTCAATAATTATGAGGTTGAGCACGACTTTTCGACCATCGGTCGGCGCATCATGCTGCTGAATGCCCGGCAGATCCAAAGGGTGCAGGGTAAAGAGCGTGTCATTCTCCTTGCCATTGAGGATATTACCGTGCGCCGTGAGATCGAGAACGGCCTGGGGAAAGCGCATGATGAGCTGGAGGTCCTGGCGGCCGAATTGAAACGCCTGGCGCGCGTCAAGGCGGAGTTCCTTGCCAATATGTCACATGAGCTGCGGACACCCCTCAATTCCATCAACGGTTTTTCCGAAGTGCTCTTCGACGAGACGTTCGGGCCGCTCAATGAAAAGCAGAAGAAATATGTCAATAATGTTCTGACCAGCGGCAAGCACCTGCTGCTATTGATCAACCAGATCCTTGACATGGCCAAGGTCGAAGCCGGGAAGATGACGCTGGCCTTGACGATCCTGCCGACCAGAACGCTGTTGAATGAGCTCTCCATGCTGATAGCGGACATGGTCACCAAAAAGAAGATCGAATTGCTGGTCGAAATGCCCGTGAACCTCCCGGAGATCGAGGCGGATGAGCTTAAGGTCAAGCAGATCATCTACAACCTGCTGTCCAACGCGGTCAAGTTCACCCCCGAGGGCGGGAAGATCGGGATGCGGGCAAAGAAACTGAATGGCGAGATCGAGATCCAGGTCTGGGATTCGGGGGTCGGTATCGCTGCCGAGAATATGGAAAAGATATTTGAAGGGTTTTTCCGTGTGGATACACCGTATTCCCGGATAACCGAAGGGACCGGGTTAGGTCTGCCGCTCTCCAAAAAACTGGTGGAGCTGCATGGCGGCAAATTCATCGTTGAGTCAGCGGGCCTGGATAAAGGCACACTGGTCCGGTTCACGCTGCCTATCGCTCACAAAAAGGCGGTTTAGAATGAAGAAGATCGCACTCGTTGTTGACGACAATGCCAATAATCTCCTGCTGGAAAAGGATCTTCTTGAGGTGGCCGGGTTTGAGGTGTTCCAGGCTGATAACGCCACTGACGGCATCGCTATTGCCAAAAGGGAACTGCCGGTGATCATCATCATGGATGTACGGCTTCCGGATATGCGCGGGTATGAAGCTGCCAAAATATTGCGCGATGACAAAGAAACCACTCATATCCCCATTGTGTTTGTGACCGCATCGGTGCTGGCCGAAGGCAACGATGATATCAAGAATATCACCAACAGCGGATTTATCGGCAAGCCGATCAACACACGCACGTTCGTCAGTGAGATCAGCCGTTTCCTGAACTGATCGACCTGTTCATTAATTTTAACGGAAAAGAGATGGAACATGAAAGACCGATCTGTGATCCTGGCTGTTGATGACCAGCCTCAGAACATTGAACTTCTAGAAGCGTTCCTCGGCCCGGCGGGTTACCGGGTCGTGCCGGCAGATAGCGGGGAAAAAGCCCTGGAGGTGCTGGCGCAGGAGCTTCCGGATCTGATCCTTCTGGATGTGGTGATGCCGCGCATGAACGGTTTTGAGGTCTTGCGCAAATTGCGCGCCGATCCCCGGACCCAGTACATCCCGGTCATTATGCTGACGGCATTGAAAGGGATCGAAGACAGGGTCAGGGCCATTGAGGCGGGTTGTGATGATTTTCTTTCCAAGCCTTTTGACAAGGTCGAACTTCTGGCCAGGGTCAGGTCACTGGTAAGGATCAAGGCGTATCATGATCAATTGCTCGCGTATGAAAGCCGCCTTGAGACAGAAGTGGCCCATAAGACGGCCAAGCTTCAGCGGGCTTTGCTGGAAAAAGAACGCGCGTACCTGGAAACGATCTACAGCCTTTCGCGGGCATCAGAATACAGGGATGATAATACAGGCGCGCATATCCTGCGGATCAGCCTTTACACCAGGGTCATAGCCGTTAAGATCAGATTGAAAGAAAGGTTCACGAAAGTCCTTTTCCAGGCAGCTCCGATGCATGATGTCGGGAAGATCGGCATTCCGGATGCCGTCCTGCTTAAACCGGGGAAATTGGACCTTGAAGAATGGGAGATCATGAAACGGCATTCTGCCATTGGAGCAAAGATCCTGAAAGGTTCCAAAGTCGGGGTGATCAGGATGGCGGAACGGATCGCGCTGACCCATCATGAGAAATGGGACGGCAGCGGATATCCCCTGGGATTAAAAGGCGACCGGATCCCTTTGGCCAGCCGTATTGTGGCTATCGTGGATGTTTTTGACGCCCTTATTTCTGAGCGCCCTTATAAGAAGCCTTTCCCGCTGGAAAAAGTCTTCGAGATCCTCAAAGAGGGGGAAGGAACGCATTTTGACCCTCGCATGGTGAAAGCTTTCTTTGATTCCCAGGATGAAATACTCACGATCGCACAGCAGAACAAGTAAAACCTTCAACTTCATTGACGTAAAGCCTCCATTTCTCTATAATCCTTAAACAAAACGAGGGGTGCTTATGTCATTCGACCGGTCAAAGGTTGTTCAGGAACTTAAGATCTCGGGTAAGAAGTACCGTATCTTTTCGCTGTCGAAGCTTTCCCGGCATGGGTTTGGCGATGTTTCCAGGCTTCCTTTTTCCATAAGGATCCTCCTGGAAAGCGCTGTCCGCAACTACGATGATTACCAGGTCACACTGGATGATATCAAGACCCTGGCTGGTTGGGCGCCCAAAGGGCCGCTGAAGGAGATCGCGTTCAAACCAGGGCGTGTGATCCTGCAGGATTTTACCGGCGTTCCCTGTGTGGTCGATCTTGCGGCCATGCGGGCCCAGATGAAGCGCATGGGCGGCGATGTCAAAAAGATAAATCCCCAGGTCCAGTGCGACCTTGTCATTGACCATTCCCTCCAGGTCGATGCGTTCGGCACGGCCAAAGCGTTTGACACGAATGTTGCCCTTGAGTTCAAGCGCAACAAGGAGCGTTATGAATTCCTCAAATGGGGCCAGGCCGCGTTCCGTAATTTCCGTGTCATCCCGCCGGCAACAGGCATCATCCATCAGGTGAACCTGGAGTATCTGGCATCAGGCGTCCTTTCCAAGGACGATGTCCTTTATCCTGATTCCCTGGTGGGTACCGACAGCCATACCACCATGATCAACGGGATCGGGATCGTGGGATGGGGCGTGGGTGGCATTGAGGCGGAATCCGTGATGCTGGGTGAACCGTTGTCGCTGGTGATGCCCCAGGTCATTGGCGTGTGCCTTTCGGGGAAGCTCAATAACGGGGTGACGGCCACGGACCTTGTTTTGACGATCGTCGAAATGCTGCGCAAGAGGGGTGTGGTTGACAAATTTGTTGAGTTTTTTGGCCCCGGGGTGAAGGGCCTTTCCCTGCCTGACCGCGCTACGGTGGCCAACATGTGCCCCGAATACGGCGCGACCATCGGGATATTCCCGGTCGATGCCGAAACCATTTCTTTTTATACCAAGACAGGCCGTGCCCGTGAAGCGAAACTTGTCGAGTCCTATTACAAGGCCCAGGGCTTGTTCGATCCTTACAAGAAGAAGGCGCCTGAATTCAGCGATCTTCTGGAGCTCGACCTTGCTGCCGTGAAGCCGAGCCTGGCGGGCCCCAAGCGGCCGCAGGACCGCGTCCTTTTGTCTGACCTGAAGGAAACCTTTGCCGAGGCCTTGTCGGCGCCGGTGGGTCACAAGGGTTTCGGATTGTCCCCGGAGGATGTCGAGAAAGTTGAACCCGTTGCCGGCTCCAAGGACCTGGTGGCCCATGGCAGTGTGGTTTTGGCCGCGATCACCAGCTGCACGAACACATCGAACCCTTCGGTCATGCTCGGCGCCGGGATACTGGCGAAGAAGGCCGTGGCCAAAGGCTTGAAGGTCACGAAATTCGTCAAGACATCACTGACGCCTGGTTCCCAGGTCGTTGACGCCTACCTCAAGAAGAGCGGGCTGATGAAGTATCTTCAGGCGCTCGGGTTCCATAATGTGGGTTATGGTTGTGCGACGTGCATCGGCAACAGCGGGCCTTTGCCCGAGGCTGTGGCCGGGGCGGTCGAGAAAGGGAACCTGGTCGTTGCCAGTGTGTCATCAGGGAACCGGAATTTTGAAGGCCGCATCAATCCGCATGTTAAGGCGAATTATCTTGCCTCACCGGTCCTGGTCGTGGCGTTTGCCATCGCTGGAACGGTGAACATCAATTTGGCCGAGGACCCGCTGGGCGTTGACAAAAAAGGGAAACCTGTTTATCTTCGGGACATATGGCCCTCACGCGCGGAGGTTGACGCGGCGGTCAGGAAGTTCATTACGGCCGGGATCTTCAGCGGGAAATACAAGAATGCGCTCAAGGGCAATGCCCTGTGGAAGAAGGTCAAGTCCGTCGCGGGTGAACTTTACAGGTGGGATGAGGCCAGCACGTATATCCAGCAGCCACCGTATTTCGAGAATATGGCCCAGGGCTTGAGAAAGATCGAGGACATCAGGGACGCCCGTGCGCTTGTGCTGCTGGGTGACTCCATCACGACCGACCATATTTCACCGGCTGGCAATATCTCCAGCGCCTCACCCGCGGGGAAATACCTTGTTTCGCTCGGTGTTGAGCCAAAAGACTTCAACAGTTACGGGGCCCGCCGCGGCAATGACCGCGTGATGGTCCGCGGCACGTTTGCCAATATCCGTTTGCGCAATAAACTGGCGCCTGAAACCGAAGGCTCGTGGACGACCCATTTTCCGACCGGTGAGAAGGTCAGTATCTTTGACGCCGCGACGCGTTATAAGAATGCGGGCACGCCGCTCATCGGCCTGGCCGGCAAGGAATACGGGACGGGTTCAAGCCGCGACTGGGCGGCCAAGGGCGCAGCCTTGCTGGGTATCAATGCCGTGATCGCGGAAAGTTTTGAAAGGATCCACCGCTCGAACCTGGCGGGGATGGGGATCATGCCGATCCAGTTCAATCCGGGGGAGAACGCGGCGTCACTTGGCCTTGACGGCAGCGAGGTGTTCCATATCCAGGGATTGGACGAGAGCCTCAAACCGAGGCAGAAGGTCAGGGTCGCCGCGGTTTCTTTCGACGGAAAAAACAAGGAATTCACGGCCATTGTCAGGCTCGACACCCCTGTGGAGATCGATTATTACCGCAACGGCGGTATACTCCAGACGGTGCTCAGAAAACTGGCGAAAGCCTAAACGGAGTTGTTATGGGAAAAACGATGTATCAGAAGATATGGGACAGCCATCTTGTCCATACCGGCGGGGATGGCGGCTCCATCATTTATGTGGACCGTCAGTTCGTTCATGAGGTCACAAGCCCCCAGGCGTTCGAGGCCTTGAGGGAGGCGGGCAGGAAAGTCCACGCGCCTGAAAAAACTCTGGCGGTCATGGACCACAATGTCCCCACCACCAGCAGGGATATCGCGTCAACGTCCGCCATATCACGTACCCAGATGGAACAGCTCAGTAAGAATTGCGCTGAATTCGGTATCCGCTGCCTTGCCCTTGAGGATGAGGATCAGGGTGTTGTCCATATTGTCGGGCCCGAGTTGGGGATCACCCAGCCCGGGATGGTCATTGTCTGCGGTGATTCGCATACCGCCACGCACGGAGCTTTCGGTTCACTGGCGTTCGGCATCGGCACGTCGGAAGTCGAGCATGTCCTTGCCACCCAGACCATCCAGCAGAAGCCATCGAAGACCATGCTGATCAATATCAATGGCGCTCTGGCGGAGGGTGTTACGCCCAAAGACGTGATCCTTTATATCATTGGCCTTATCGGCACGGCGGGTGCGACGGGTTATGTGATCGAGTATGCGGGTGAAGCGATCCGTGCCATGAGCATGGAAGGACGCATGACGGTCTGCAACATGTCCATTGAAGCCGGAGCGCGCGGCGGGATGATCGCTCCGGATGAGAAGACGTTCACGTACCTCCAGGGCCGGGACAGCGCGCCCAAGGGGGATAATTGGGTCAAGGCGGTCACTTACTGGAAGACCGTGGCCAGCGACAAGGACGCGTCATTCGACAAGGTCATTGATATCAAGGCCCAGGACATCGCGCCACAGGTCACCTGGGGGACCAGTCCCGGCCAGGTTGCCGCGGTCAGCGATGTTATCCCAAGCCCGAAACAGTTCAAGGACGCTGTTGAGCAGACTGCGGCGGCGAATGCATTGCGGTATATGGATCTGACGCCGGGGACGAATATCTCCGATATCAAGATCGACATCGTGTTCATCGGTTCCTGCACCAATGGCCGTATCGAGGACTTGCGCGCCGCGGCAACGGTCATCAAGGGCAAGAAAGTCGCCCATGGCGTTCAGGCGTTGATCGTTCCCGGGTCAGGGCGCGTGAAGCGCCTGGCCGAGCGGGAAGGCCTGGACAAGGTTTTCCTTGAGGCCGGGTGTGAGTGGCGTTATGCCGGTTGTTCCATGTGCCTGGCCATGAACGACGACCAGTTGAAACCGGGCCAGCGCTGTATTTCCACGTCGAACCGTAATTTTGAAGGCCGTCAGGGCCCGGGCGGGCGCACGCATCTGGCCAGTCCTGAAATGGCCGCCGCCGCCGCGGTGACAGGGCATATCACGGATATCAGGAAATTCCTGAAGAGAGGCAATTAACATGCAACCTTTTAAGGCACTTACCGGCATTGCAGCGCCGCTGGACCGTTCCAATGTCGATACCGACGCGATCATCCCCAAGCAGTTCCTCAAGAAGATCGAACGGACCGGTTTCGGCAAGCACCTGTTCCATGAATGGCGTTATCTTGATTATGAAGGAACGAAGGAAAATCCTGATTTCGTGCTGAACAAGGATCCTTTCCGCAAGGCGCAGATCCTCCTGGCGCGGGATAATTTCGGATGCGGGTCTTCACGGGAACACGCGCCCTGGGCGCTCAGCGACTTCGGGTTCCGGTGTGTCATCGCCCCGAGTTTTGCCGATATTTTTTACAGCAACTGCATCAAGAACGGGCTTCTTCCGGTCCGTTTGAAGCCCGAAGAGATGGATGAGCTTTTTGCCGTGGCGGATTTTGGAGCTTCGGGCCTTATCGCGGTCGACCTCGAAAACCAGGTTGTCGGCGCGGCCGGCAAGAAATTCCGGTTCCAGATCGAACCGTTCAACAAGGAATGTCTCCTTAAAGGTTTGGATCAGGTCGGCTGGACCCTTCAATATCAGGACAAGATCGCGGCTTATGAAGAAAAGCTCATGGCCGAGAAACCCTGGTTAAAATAAGGACATCCCTTATGGCTGGCAATATTTTTGGCAACATTTTTCGTGTGGCAACGTTCGGCGAAAGCCATGGCGCGGCCATCGGCTGTGTGATCGAAGGAGTTCCTCCCAACATCATCCTCTCTGAAAAAGACATCCAGGCCGACCTTGACCGGCGCAAACCCGGCCAAAGTGAGGTGACCACACCCCGCCAGGAAGGCGATGTCGTCGAGATCCTTTCCGGCGTTTTTGAAGGCCGCACGACGGGCACACCGCTGGCGCTGCTGATCCGCAACAAGGACCAGCATTCCGCTGATTACAATGACATTAAGGACGTGTTCCGTCCCGGCCACGCTGATTATACCTATACCCGCAAGTACGGCATCCGGGATCATCGGGGCGGCGGGCGTTCATCGGGACGCGAGACCGCGGCCCGCGTGGCGGCCGGCGCCGTGGCCCGAAAGGTGCTCGCGTTCGAAGGTATCCGTATCGTGGCGTACACGCTGGCCGTTGGCGATGTCCGCGCTGAAGAGATCGACCTTGATGCCATTGATCAGAACATCATGCGCGCGCCGGACCTCCTTAAGGCCCAGGCCATGATCGCGCTGGTCCAGGAAGCAAAACAGCAGGGCGATTCGCTGGGGGGTATCGTTGAAGCTGTTGTTTTGGGTTGTCCCGCCGGGCTGGGGGACCCTGTCTTTGACAAACTGGAAGCGAAGATCGCCCATGCGGTCATGTCGATCGGCGCGGTCAGGGGCATTGAATTCGGCGCCGGTTTTGCCGCGGCTAAAATGCGCGGCTCCGAGAACAATGATATTCCCGTTGTCGAGAACGACAAGGTGAAGAACCGGCATAATTATGCCGGCGGTATTGTCGGGGGTATCGCTAACGGCGACACCATCCGCTTCCGTGTCGCTGTCAAGCCGACGTCATCCATTGCAAAACAGCAGCTGGCCATAGCTACGGACCTTTCATCCAGGCATATCGAGATCAGCGGCCGGCATGACCCGTGCATTTGCCCGCGCATCGTTCCGGTCGTTGAAGCCATGACAGCTATTGTTTTGGCCGACGCTTATCTTATCCAGAAAACGATCCACTGATCGGTTATGACTGTTCGTTCCCGCGTTGTTCTGATCACAGGATGTTCCAGCGGCTTTGGCATGCTGGCAGCCCTTCGTCTAGCCGGCGCCGGGTGTTGTGTTTACGCGACCATGCGCGATCTCGGGAAACGCGCTGCCATCGACGGGGAAGCGGCCCGCAGAGGGTGCAGCGCCAACATCCGTGTCCGTGCCCTTGATGTGACCGATACGGCTTCCATCAAGCGGGTCGTTGAAGAGATCATGACCGTGGACGGGCGCATCGATGTCCTGATCAATAATGCGGGGTTCGGGATCGGCGGGTTCTTTGAGGACCTTTCCGATGAGGACTGGCGCCGGCAGTTCGATACGAATTTCTTTGGTGTGCTTAATATGACGCGCGCGGTTGCTGCCAGGATGCGTTTGAGCTCCTCGGGGCGCATTATCAATATTTCCAGCATGGCGGCGTATTCCGGAACACCGGCTTTCAGCGCTTATGTCTCCAGCAAGTGGGCGCTGGAAGGTTTCTCCGAATGCCTTTATATGGAATTGAAACCGTTCAATATCGACGTCATACTTGTTGAGCCGGGTTCTTACCGTACCCGTATATTTGAAGACAACGCGCGTTATGCCGAAGGTTTCTTTGAACCGAACAGCCCATATTTCGCATTGAGCAGGCGGTTGAATGATTTTATTTCAGCGCGTGTCAAAAAGAATGAGCGTGATCCTGTAGACGTCGCGAAGCATATTGAGAACATCGTCTTTACCGCGCATCCCAGATTTCGTAATATTATCGGGGTGGTGGCTAAATTGCGGGCATGGACGGTAAGGCATGTGCCGTTCGAGTTTTATGCCTGGACGGTACAAAAAGCGCTTTTTAACGGTAAGCCCCGTGCGTAGATCATAACAACCAACAACCTGGGACCGGCATATGTCTATCATCAAATTCAAGGCGAACAAGGATAAGTGCACGCTCTGCGGCCAGTGTGCCGCGGATTGCCCTGCGAATATCATTGCCATGACAGATAACGGGCCGCGCGTGGCGCCGGAGAACGAAGCTTTATGTTACAAATGCCAGCATTGCCTTGCCGTATGCCCGACGGGCGCGGCATCTGTTCTTGGGCTTGACCCGGTGGACAGCACGTTGCTGGCGGGAACTTTCCCGACGGCTGTGCAGCTGGAGTCGCTCATCAAGGGGCGCCGTTCCGTGCGCCGTTACAAGGATGAGGACCTTTCACCGGAATTCATCCGTCATCTTCTGGCGACAGCCCTGCATGCGCCCTCCGGCAGGAATGTGCGCAAGGTCCTTTTTACGGTCATCGACAATCGCGCCACGCTGGCCAAATTCCGCGCGAAAGCGCTTGAAGGCCTGGCGCGCGTTGCCCGGGAAGGAAAACTGCCGCCCGGAATGGAGCGTTTTGCCGATTTCCCCGTGCTTTGGGAGACCAAAAAGGTCGATGTCCTTTTCCGTGGCGCGCCGCATCTTGTTGTAGCCTCGGCTCCCAAAGATTGCGCGTCACCTCTGCAGGATTGCGTGATCGCTTTGTCGTATTTTGAGCTTCTGGCCCAAACTCAGGGTGTTGGTACGGTATGGGATGGCCTTGCCAAGTGGGTTATCGGCGACATCCTTCCGGGATTGCGCCTTGAACTTAAGATCCCGGAAGACCACCTGATCGGTTACGCCATGGTCTTTGGTAAACCTGCCGTGAAATATTCCCGGACGGTCCAGCACGGGCCGGCCAATATCGTCACGGTCGATCTCCACGCGTGAAAGGTCCCTTATGCTGACACAAGAACTGAGAACCAAGGTTTTGGCAGCCCAGCGCCAGGAGATCACCGAGCGCATGGTTTATGTGGAGCTTGCGCGCACCGCCAGGAATAAAGCGCATGCCGACATCCTGGAAAAGATCGCGCTGGAAGAACTGGGCCATTACAATCACTTCAGGAGCATTACGGGACAGGATGTTGGTCCGGACCGGTGGCAGGTCTTTTATTTCTCCTTCATCGGCAGGACGCTGGGGCTGAATTTCGGGCTCAAACTGATGGAGCAGGGAGAGCACCTGGCCCAGGAGATCTATGCGCATCTCAAGGCTGCCGCCCCTGACATTGAGGCTGTGATCAAGGATGAAGAGAAACATGAATTGATGCTCATTGACCTGATCGAGGAAGATCGCCTGAAATATGTCAGTTCGGTCATCCTTGGGCTCAATGACGCGTTGATCGAACTCACCGCGACGGTGGCGGGTTTCACCCTCGCGCTGCAAAACACAAAACTCATCGGGATGCTGGGGCTCATCACCGGGATCGCGGCCGCGATGTCCATGGCCGCTTCCGAATACCTGGCGACCAAGCATGAGGCGCAGGACAAGGATCCTTTCAAAGCATGCCTTTACACCGGCATTTCGTATATCGGCGTTGTCCTGGTGCTGGTCATGCCGTATTTATTGTTCACCAACATCTTCCTCAGCCTTTTTCTGACTGTCCTTCTCGCGGTCATGACGATCTTCATTTTCACGTTTTACGTCTCTGTGGCGCAGGGTGAGGATTTCAAGGGCAAGTTCACCGAGATGGCGATCCTCAGCGTCACCATCACCGCGATCACGTTCCTGATAGGGATGGCAGCGAGGCATGTTTTCGGGGTCAGCGTATAACACTAATGCGGTCGGGGAGTATCACGTATGGTCCTTGAATTGTTCGGCTGGCTGGGGACGTCCCTTTTTGTCATCGCGTATTACCTGGTGTCCTGCGGAAAAATGAAGGTCGAAGGCCGGTCCTACCAGATCATGAATCTTGCCGGGGCTGTGGCTGTCGGCGCGAGCGTCCTTCCCAAACACGCCTGGCCGGCGTTTTTTTTGGAGGTCATCTGGGGTGGTATTGCGTTCACGGCGTTGCTGAGGACAATTTCTTTGCAACAGCCCCGAGGCAAGTGAATCAGAGGCCTCGGGTTTTAATCATGAACCAAATAATGCCCGGCTATGCATTGCTTAATTTATGCGGCGGATGTATAATATGTTAATATTTTTATGTTTGTTCATGCGCTTCTTTTTAAAGAGTTCAGCTGATCATTATAAGTTTTATGCCATTTATGGATAAAGGAAATCAATGATCTCGGAGTCACTTTATCAGGAATATCTCTCCTTTTTGCTAAAAGGGAACAAATCAGGCTGTGCCAGGATCGTGGACGGGCTCATTGCCGATAACATTGACCTTGAGACATTGTATTTATCCCTTTTTAAAAGATCGTTGTATGAAATAGGCGACCTGTGGGTGGCCAATAAAGTCTCTGTGGCGACGGAACACTTGTGCACGGCGATCACCGAAGCCTTGATGACCCAGGCCTATCCGCTCATATTCAGGCAGGTGCATACCGGCAAAAAAGCGGTGGTCGCGTGTGTAGCCAACGAGTATCATCAGATCGGCGGCAAGATGGTCGCTGATGTCCTTGAGCTTTATGGTTGGGACACTTATTTCCTTGGTTCTAACGTTCCTGTCGAAGGGCTTATTGCAACTATCCAGGAAAGGCATCCGCAACTGCTTTGCCTGTCGTTAAGCATAAGTTCCAATTTTAACAGCCTGGATAAAACCATCAAGCTGGTAAGGATCAAGTGGGCTGAATTGCCGATATTCGTCGGGGGAAAGGCTTTCGAGTTTATGCCGCCGACGGTCCTTGATGCTTATAGCCATGTGAAGCTCGTCAATTCCCTGCCCGACCTGAAATTTCAACTGTTGACCTTTGGAGATGACCGTGCCCGATAATATTGATGCGGCTTTAATGGAGTATCTGCGCTTGCACGCTTCCTTTCTTTATTTCATGCTGGATAAAGACAGCAAGATCATCGGGACCAACCAGTTCACAGCGAAGATCATTGGCAGGGATATCGTGGGGGTGCCGTTCCAGGACCTGTTCGTTGATTTTTGTGATATGGGCGGCCCTTCGGCTTATTTCAGCGAGGACAAGAAGGGCGGATTCTTTCCGTTGAGCGTTAACACTTCCGATGGCCTTCCCAGGACGTTCTATTTCATGTTCTTTGACCTTGGCGATGTGCGGGTTGCCTTTGGTGACCAGAACCATGAAGAGGTCGATAACCTTCAGAGGCAGTTCCTGACCCTTAACAGTGAACTTGGGAATATAACCCGTGAGCTGCAGAAAAAGAATATGGAACTGGAAAACGCGATCAGGAAAGTAAGGACACTGGAAGGCATATTGCCGCTTTGTGCCAGTTGCAAGAAGATCCGCATTGAAGGGTCGGATCCGCGTGATCAGAAAAGCTGGTTGCGCATGGAGAACTATATCGAGGGCAAAACAGATGCCCAATTCTCGCACGGCGTTTGTCCTGAATGCCTTGAAAAGTTATACCCGATGCCGAGACCGCAGCATTAACGGATCAAACCCAGGAACCGGGTGAGTCATGCCTCTCACGTCAGATAAAGCTCCCAGAAAATTCAAAGGCATCAAGAAATTTGTCAAAAAAGGCCTGATCATTGTCCACACGGGCAAGGGTGAAGGGAAGTCCACCGCTGCCTTTGGGACCGTGGTACGGGCGCTGGGCTGGGGCCACAAGGTGGGGATCGTGCAGTTCATGAAGGGGCCCTGGAAGACCGGCGAAATGGAATTTCTCAAGAAACTTCCGGGCCGGTGCACGATCTTTTCCATGGGCAAAGGGTTTACCTGGGACACCCGGGACCTTGACGAAGATGTCCGCCTGGCGCAGAAAGCCTGGAAGCAATGCTGCGCCATGATCGATGATGAGAAATATTTCCTCGTCGTTTTCGACGAGATCAATTATGCCATGAAGTATAATTTTATCGACGTCAAGGAAGTCTTGCGCAAACTCAAGCACAAACCGCTCTTGAAACATGTGATGCTGACGGGCAACGGCGTTCCGAAGGAGATCATCAAGATCGCGGATCAGGTCACTGAAATGAGATGCATCAAACACCCTTATCAAAAGGGGATCAATGCCCAGCCGGGCATTGATTATTGATCCTAGATAAATAATTTCCTGGGAAGTTCAATCACCGGCGATAAGGTCCCTGACGACGGCTGAAGCTGCCACCAGTCCGGCCACAGCGGGAATGAAAGATATCGTTCCGGGGATGTCGCGGCGGGTCGAACAGTTGCGGACACTGCTGCCTTTGGGGCAGACGCAGGAGCGTTTGCAGGAGGCGTCCTCGGTCTCAAAAGGTTCCATGAGCGGCTCTTTGGAGTAGACGACCTTGAGCCTGTCGATGCCGCGCTTGCGCAACTCAATGCGCATGACCCTGCATAAAGGGCAGACGGATGTGTCAAAAAGGTCAGCCACCTCAAAGCGGGTCGGGTCAAGTTTCTTTCCTGAACCCATGCAGCTGATGACCGGGATGCCGAGGGCTTTGGCGCGGATGACAATGTCGATCTTTGCCGTTACGGTATCCAGCGCGTCCACGATGTAATCGTAATCCTTGCGGATGAGCTCTGCGCCGTTAGCGGGCAGGTAAAATTTTTGGTGGATCTCGACCACGATATCGGGGTTGATATCAAGGATGCGTTCCCGCATGGCCTCGACCTTTGGCCGGCCGATGGTGGCGCGTGTGGCGTGCAGCTGGCGGTTGATGTTGGTCACGCAAATAAGGTCGTCGTCGACCAGGATGATGCGCCCGATGCCGCAGCGTGCGAAAGCTTCGGCCGTGTAACTGCCGACACCGCCGATGCCGAATACGGCGACCGTGGCGCGGTACAGTTTTTCGAGCGATCTCTTGCCGATCAGGAGTTCTGTGCGTGCGAATTGTTTTTTCATAAGTTTTGGTCCTAGAAGGATACCATATCAAGGGGATCCTGCCAGTAAAGTTTACATGCATTTTTAACGCCATAGATCATAGAAAAGCGTTGTAATAGTTATATTTATGAGTATATTCATAATATATGGATTTGCATAACCCCACCCCTGCAATTCTTTTCGTTGCCCTCATTTTATTAGCCGTCTGTATCGCTTTGTTCGCGCTCTTTCAAAGGGCAAAGGGCGCCGCTTCCAGTGCCGTTGAACTGGCGCGTCTCAAGGCCCTGGAGCTGGAGCGCAGCCTGGCTGACCAGAAAGTCCTCACAGAACGCCTGATCGATCTGGAGAATTTTACCGCGCTGGCAGAGTTGACGTCCGGCATTGCGCATGAGTTGAATCAGCCCTTGAACGTGACCAAGATGATCTGCCAGGGTACATTGCATGATATCCAGAAGAACCGGTTTTCCCTGGAAGACGTTAAAAGGGATATACCTGAGATCGTCAGCCAGATGAACAGGCTTGCCGACATAGTCGCCCATATGCGCGTTCTGACCCGGCCCAGGGGCAAGATGTCCCTGGAAAAGATGGATATCACGCTGCCCGTCAATAATGCCCTGCAGTTCATTACGCACCAGTACAAAAGCCACAAGATCGATGTTCAGCTGGCCCTGGCAACGGGCCTTCCGTATATTAAGGCGGAACCTGTCCGCTTTGAACAGACCGTCCTCAATCTTCTGAATCAGTCCCGTCGCCGCATTGAATCTTCTGACAGCACGCTCAGGAAGATAACCTTAAGGACATATACCGCTGTCGACGGGCGCGAGGTTGTTCTGGAGGTTGCCGATAATATCCCTGTGCTTTCTTCGGAGTTGCCGGCGGGTGCCGGCGCAGATCTGTTCCTGGCAGGGTGCCAGAGGACAGTGACGGCCATGGAGGGGCGGCTCGACCTGGAGGTCAGGCCTGCCGAAGGGAAGGTTTTTAAAGTCATTTTCGCGGCTGTTGCACAACCGCCTGCCGCAGAGGCCGGGAAAAAGGAGCTGTCGCCTTGAGCAAGATCCTTATTGTCAACGATACCCCGATCATCAATAAACTTCTCAAGCGCGGCCTGGAATCCGCGGACTTTCTTGTCGATACGGTCATTTTAGGCCAGGAAGGTGTCGCGCAAGCCAAGGCCCAACCCTACGACATTATCCTTCTGGATTACAATTTGCCGGACATTAACGGCGATGTGGTTTGCAAGGCGATCAAGGCGGATTCTCTCAACAAGGCCACACCGGTCTATTATATTTCTTCGCTCGACAAGGACTCCCTTGACCAGGTGATCGCCGATACCGGGGCCTCCGGATTCCTTGATATCGCTGTTGATGTAGAAGAACTGTGCGCGAAGATCAAGGTTTTGCTGGGAGGCCCGTCCCATGGGTGAACATCAGCGCGTGACGTTAAGGGAAGAGGATCTTTACGCCAAGGCCGAGGCCAGGGAAGATACGCTGACCCTGGTCGTGTTCAGGCTCGCCAGCGAATGGTACGGCATCAAGATCGCGGATGTGAATGAGGTCCTTAACGTTGAGAAGATCGCATTCCTTCCCTCAAGCCCTGAATATATCGCCGGTATATTCAACCTCAGGGGCAATATCCTTTCCGTCACAGACCTGAGAAAGGTGTTTGGCCTCCCGCACGAGGAACTGACCGCGCGTTCAAGGCTTGTCGTCATCAGTTCAGGCGCGCTTGAAACAGGGCTCCTGGTGGATGAAGTTGTGGAGCCTCTGGAGGTGCCGCTCAGCCGTATCGATCCGGCGCTGGTGACCATTGCCCCTGACAGGGCTGAATGTCTTTCCGGGACGACGCATATTGACAAGAAGTTCATCGGGATATTAAAGATCGAAATGATCCTCAGGGCTATTGAAAGGAATGCGCCATGAACTTTGTATTGACGCTGAAGAAAAAGTTGATCCTGGGGATCCTTGCGGCGTTCATCCTGATCATCATCCCTGTCGGGTATGTGATCACCTATTACAACCAGACTTTTGACAGGTTCCAGGTCCTTTCGAGCGTGCGCCTGCAGCAGGCGCAGCTTATTGCGGACACACAGCTCGCCTTCGGTTCCCAGGTCCAGGCGTGGAAGGACATCCTTGTCAGGTTCCAGGAGCCTGATGAGTTCCACAAGGCCAAGGCTGAGCTTTCGAAAGAGCAGGCGCAGGTGGCGGTCGATATCAATTTTCTCAAGAACGGGAAACTCCGGCTCGTTGATGAGAAAGATAAGGTGAAGCTGGCCCAGTTCGAGGAAAAGTTCAATGTCCTCAAGAATGAATACCAGGACGCCTTGAAGGTGCTTGAGTCAGGTTCTGTGGATGCACTGAACGCGGATGTCTTTCTCAGGGGCAGGGATAGCCATATCATTGAATTGCTGAGCCAGATCCAGGTCGAGAATGTCAAGCAGATCCAGGCGGAATTTGATGCTGTCGAGGCGCATCAGAAAAGCGTGGAAGTCCTGGTCGTTCTGGCGCTGCTCCTTGCCTTCGGCACGGGATTCCTGCTGATCGTATGGTTCGCGGGGAGCGCGGCAAGGTCCCTGCGGCTTGTCGTCAACAGGACCAACGAGATCGCCAAAGCATCCGGGAACCTGAATGCCACTATCCCTGTTACGAGCAACGATGAGGTAGGGGAGCTGGCCGGGGCTTTTAACCGGCTGCTGGGAGGGATCAAGGGGATCGTGATGCAGATCCATGCGGTCGGTTCGGAGATGGCTTCTTCCGCGCGGCAGATCAGCGCGGCCACGCATGAGCAGGCTGCCGGGGCTACAGAACAGGCTTCCGCGGTGAACGAGGCTTCGACCACGGTCAAGGAACTGGCCGTGACAGCAGCCCAGATCGCGCAGAACGCCGAGAGTGTGGCGGATACGGCGCAACGCACCATGGCCGGGATGCAGGAGATCAACGTGCGTGTTGACGGTACCGCGAAGAAGATCATGCTGCTGGGAGAGAAGTCGCAGGCGATCGGCAATATCACAAAACTTATCGATGGCATCGCGGAGCAGACCAATTTGCTTGCTCTGAACGCCGCGATCGAAGCCGCGCGGGCAGGGACGGCCGGCCGGGGGTTCGCGGTGGTGGCGCAGGAGGTCAGGAAGCTCGCGGAACGCTCTTCGGAGTCAACGGAAGAGATACGCCAGCTGATCACGGAGATACAGGTTGAGACCAACGCGACGATCATCGGGATCGAGGATTCTGTCAAATGGGTGCAGCGGGGCGTTGAAATGATCCATGAAACCGCGACGTCCGCGAAGGAGATATCGATCGCGACCCAGCAGCAGCGGACCGCTTCCGAGCAGACGGTACAGGCGATGCAGAACATCAACGCGGTGACCAAACAGTTTGCAGCGTCGACAAAACAGGCGGCCGCGGCGGCGGAAGGTTTGAGCGAACTGGCCCAGAAGCTGAAGTCATCCATTGAAGGGTTCAGGGAGGAAGACAAGGGGCCGGATGGGAAAAACATGGAAGTCCTGGCAAGGAAGGGGCGTAACGTATGAGAAGAGTTCTTGGCATCACGTTGATCCTGTGGGCGGTTTGCGGCCTTGGCGTAATGGCCGCCGCTGAAACGATCTCGTTCAGGGCAGATCCATGGATGCCTTATACCGGCGATCCCGCTTCCGATCACCCGGGGTATTGCATTGAGCTCATCAAGGCTGTTTTTGAACCTGAAGGGTATGCGGTCGATTACCAGGCCATGCCGTGGGCGCGTGATGTCCGCGATGTGCAGTCCGGCGAGATCAACGCGATCGTCGGCGCCAGTCACACCGATTGCCCCCAGTGTATTTTTCCTCAAAAACCTGTCGGGATGATCCAGAATTTCTTTTATGTGAAAAAAGGTTCTTCCTGGGTTTTCAAGGGTGTCAGTTCCCTGAAAGGATTGCGCCTGGGTGTCATTGACGGGTATTCCTATGATGACGGCGTCCTGGATGCCTATATCAAGGATGGCAAAGCCCCTGATATCCAGAAGGCGACCGGTGATACGGCGTTGATGACGAATATCAAAAAGCTGGATGCGGGCCGGCTGGATGTTGTTGTTGAGAATAATTATGTCTTCAGCAGTGGGGTGACGGGGCTTGGCCTGCCTTCCGACGGATTCATTGTCGCCGGGCAAGCGAATGAATTTCAGGATATTTTCATTGCGTTCGCACCAGGGAAGATCAATTCAGGGGTCTATATGAAGATATGGGACAAGGGTATCGCGAAGCTGCGCGGGTCCGGAAAGCTTGCCAGTATCCTGGCGAGGTACTCTCTTCCCGACTGGGAGCAACCTCATCCGGCCGCCATACCACAGGGGAAATAATATGTCGATCCGCAACAAGTTGATCCTTTCGATCTTGTGTGTTGTCACGGTCTGTGTCGGCGGGGTACAGTTGCTCAATCTGAAGATCGAACGCGACCTGCTGCGCCGTGAATGGGACCAGGGTTCGGAGGAGATCCTGAAAAGGCTTTCTACGACACTTCCCCAGGCATTATATGACTTTGCCACAGACCAGATCAACAAGACGCTTCAGTCGGAAGCGGATCACAAGGGTGTTGCGGCCATTATCCTTCAGGACCAGAAAGGTGAGATCGTTACCGGTTTTGCCAGGGATGATAAAGGAGCAACGTTCAAGATCACTGAATTGCCGTCAGGAGCGATCAATGTCCGCAAGGTAGATATCATCCACACTGATCCCCGGCAGGTGCTGGGGAGGGTTTTGCTCTATGAAGATGAAAGGTATCTGACGCAGATCATCAGCGGGATGGCCTTGACCGCGGCGGCGGAAGTCCTTGTGATGGACGTGATCGTTCTTTTCCTGCTGGCTTACCTTCTTGAGAGGGTCCTTCGCAGGCCTTTGGCTGCCATGACCGAAAGATTGAAAGAGGGCGAAGGCGACCTCACCAAGCGCATGGATACGTTCGCCAGTGACGAGATCGCGGATGTGGCCAGGGCTTTTAACGAGTTCATCGAAAAGATCCAGGGGGTGGTCGTCCAGGTCAAGACGGATGTGGCGCAGATGAACACTTCCTCCTTCCATATTTTTTCTTTTACGCAGGAGCAGTCTGCGGGTGCCACGGAGCAGGCGTCGGCCGTGAATGAAGCTTCGACCACGGTGAAGGAGCTCGCGGTCACCGCCTCGCAGATCGCCTCGAACGCGGAGAATGTCTCCAAGGTCGCGGAAAGGACCGTGGCGGGGATGTACGAGATCAATACGCGCGTGGACCAGATGGCGAAAAAGATCCTGGCACTGGGCGAGAAGTCCCAGGCGATCGGCAATATCACGAAGTTCATCGACGATATCGCGGAACAGACAAATATGCTCGCGCTCAACGCCGCGATCGAAGCCGCGCGCGCGGGCGAGGCGGGTAAAGGTTTTGCGGTGGTGGCCCAGGAGGTCAGGAAGCTCGCCGAACGTTCTTCGGAGTCAACGGAAGAGATCCGCCAGCTCATCATGGAGATCCAGGCGGAGATCAACGCGACGATCATGGGGATCGAAGATTCGGTCAAGTGGGTGGCGCGGGGCGTGGAGATGATCCGCGAAACGGCCGGATCGGCCAAGGAAATATCGATCGCGACCCAGCAGCAGCGCTCGGCTTCCGATCAGACCGTGCAGGCCATGCACAATATCAATACCGTAACAAAGCAGTTCGCGGCATCGACGAAGCAGGCGACGACCTCAGCTGAACTTCTGACCGCGCTGGCGAAGAAGCTGAAGGTGTCGATCGAGGAGTTCAAACTGCATGAAGGGGGCGCTTGAATTTATGAAGATCAGAACAAAATTCATGTCATGGATATGCGTTATCCTGCTTCTGGGTGGAGCCTGGATCGGCTATTCTTCCTATGATAGTGCCGTCCGACAGTCTACGAGTGACGCGGCCATTTTGGCGGACACGATCCGCGAGGCTGTTTACAGTTTCATGCTTGTCGGCCAGCAGTCTATCCTTGACGCGTATCTGGTAAAGGCCCGTAAGGTCGCGTCGGTCGGCGACGTACGTGTGGCCAGGTCGGAGGCGCTGGATAGGGAAATTGGTCCAAAGACTAACGCGCCCATGAAAGATGAACTTGAGCTTCAGGTGCTGTCCACCGGACAGCAGGTCACACGCGAGGTGGTGTTAGGCAAGGCGCACGCCATCCGCTGCGTCACGCCGATCGTTGCCACGCATGCCTGCATCGCCTGCCATACGGGCAGCAAGGACGGCGATGTTATCGCCGTGCTGAATACGACCGTGCTTTATCAGATGAAGCTTGATGCCATGAAGAGCAACCTGCTGAGCCTTGCGGCTTTTCAGGGGATATTCATCCTGTGTGTCCTCGGCGCTATTTTTATCATTTTCCACAATTTTATCATGCGGCCGATCAACCGGCTTGGCGGTTTTATCAATAAGTTGACGCAGGGCGATTTTACGAGCCGTATCGTTATGCGCTCCAAGGGCGCGCCTGAGGCATCGGGGGCTCCTGTTGACGCGGGGATAGACCCCTCTGATGAGATCGGGGAGCTGGCCGCCATGTTCAACAAGCTGGCCGTTAACCTGCAGGGGCTTATCACGCAGATCCGCGATGCCGGGCTCGAGATCAATGCCTCGGGCAGCCAGATCAATTCGTTCACCAATGAACAGTCCGTGGGTGCCATTGAACAGGCATCCGCTGTCAATCAAGCCTCGATCACGGTCAAGGAATTGGCGGCCACGGCGTCACAGATCGCGCAAAACGCCGAGAATGTGGCCAAGCTAGCCGAGCGGAGCATGGCCGGGATGATGGAGATCAACGCGAAAGTGGACGGCAGCGCGAACATGATCATGGCACTGGGTCAGAAATCGCAGGCGATCGGCAACATTGCCAAGCTCATTGACGATATCGCTGAACAGACCAATCTTCTGGCATTGAACGCGGCGATCGAAGCCGCGCGCGCGGGAGATGCCGGGATGGGGTTCGCGGTGGTGGCTGACGAAGTAAGGAAGCTCGCCGAACGCTCGTCCAAGTCTACGGAAGAGATCCGCCAGCTCATCACCCAGATCCAGACCGAGACCAGCGCCACCATCCTGGGTATCGAGGACTCGGTGAAATGGGTGGGGAAGGGTGTTGAGATGATCCGCGAGACCGCGGGGACGGCCAAGGAGATCTCGATCGCGACCCAGCAGCAGAGGACTGCGTCCGATCAGATGGTACAGGCCATGCAGAACATCAATGTCGTGACCAAACAATTCGCGGCGTCATCCAAGCAGGCAGCTATAGCAACCAACACCTTGAGCGCGCTGGCCCGCAAACTGAAGACGTCCATCGAAGGGCTTAAACTCGGATAATCATCGAGGCATCAGACATGTCCCAAAAAGACGAATTTATCATCATGTTCAAGGCCGAGGCCGAGGAATATGTGACCAAGCTTGAAAAAGGCCTGGTTGACCTTGAAAAAAATCCGGGCAATACGGAACTTGTCAAAGAACTTAACCGCGTGGCCCATACGCTGAAGGGGGCTGCGCGTGTTTTTGCTTTCAAGGATATCCAGGATGTCACGCACCGGATCGAGACCATATTTGAAAAGGTGCACAACAAGCAGCTCACCTTCACGCCGTTGATCGCGGACAAGATATTCAAGGGGATGGACCTTGTCAAGAGCATCGTCAATAACATTGGTAAGGGCGGTATCGTGGCGGTGGATGTGCCCGGGGTATGCCAGGGGCTGGATGAATGTTTGCCTGCGGGTAATGTTTTGCCCGCGAAAGCAGCACCCCCAGCGCCAGCAGCACCCGTCGCAACTGCCGAACCTGCCGCAGAGGCGCTTGCCGTAAAACCCGAGGCGTCGAAGACCGAAGCCGCGGGCCATGCGGCGGACGTCGAAGAGTACGTCCGCATGCCCTTAAGCCGGGTGAACAAGCTGCTCAATCTTATCGGTGAGATGGTCATCAACAAGATGACCGCGACAGCCAAGATCACGCGTGCCAAGAAGATGACCGTTCTGTCGAAGAACAGCCAGTCTTTGTTATATGTTCTTGAAGAGACGCTTAGAAAGAATCCCTCCGTGAGCGACGATGTTTATAAATTGCTCAGCCGTTGCAATGCCGAGGCCCGTAAGGTGAGGGAGCTTTCTTTGACCCTCTGGGAGACAGCTTCGATCGAGGCGTTCCATCTGAATCCTGTCATTGATGAGCTTCAGTCGAGCATGAAGGAATTGCGCATGCTGCCGCTGGCCACTATTTTTGAGGGCCTGCCCAGGATGGTCAGGGATATTGCCCGGGAAAAAGGCAAAGAGGTCGATCTTGTCATTACCGGCGCCGAGACCCAGCTGGATAAGAAAGTCCTGGAGGGCCTTAAGGCATCGCTGGTGCATGTCCTGCGCAATGCGGTCGATCATGGCATTGAAATGCCCGAGACGCGAAAGTCTTTGGGCAAGCCTTCCGCAGGCACGATCAAAATGTCGGCGTTCCACGAAGGCGGCTCGGTTGTCATCAGGATCGAGGACGACGGGCAGGGGATCGATCCTGAACGGATCCGCCAGTCGGTCCTGCGCAAGGGGATCATCCCGGCTGATGAACTCGTTAAGATGACAGATAAAGAGATCGTGAATATCATTTTTATGAACGGGTTCTCCACCAGCCCTATCATCACGGATATTTCCGGCCGTGGCATCGGCCTTGACATCGTCCGCCGTGATATTGAACAGCTCAAAGGCAAGATATTTTTAACGTCGAAACCCGGCGAGGGGACGACCTTTTCTCTCATCCTCCCGTTGACGATCGCCATTATCCAGGTCCTCCTGGTGAGGGTCCATGACCTTATCTTTGCCATCCCCGTCCCGTCGATCGCGGAGAGTTTGTCTGTGGAAAAGAACGACCTTTCCACCATGGAAGGGCGCATGGCGATCAGCATCCGGGGGCACAGCCTGCCGCTGGCCCGGTTGAGCGATACGCTGGGTATTCCCTCCCATGCCAAAGAGGACGAGGCTGCAGGGCGTACCTCTGCGGGCAAGATGCCGGTGGTCATTGTTTCTTCCCTCGACAAGAAGGTTGGCTTCATCGTGGACCAGATCGTCGGTGAGGAAGAGGTGTTCATCAAGGGGTTGGGGGCCCATCTGGGCAAAGTCAAGAATGTCAGCGGGGCCACGGTCCGTTCCATGGGAGACGTGGTCGTGATCCTGGATGTCGAGGACCTTCTTTCCCACAGCAGCCTCGGCCATCCCGCGGCCATGGTCCGCAAAGCGAGCCACGTCGGCAAGGTGATCAAAAAGAGGGTGCTGGTTTGCGACGACGCCTTTTCCACCCGGGAATTGGTCAAGAGCCTCATTGAAGCCGTCGGTTATAGCGTTGATACGGCGGTCGACGGCCTGGACGGCTGGGAGCGGTTGTCCAAGGCCAAATACGACCTGGTCGTAACGGATGTCGAGATGCCGCGGATGACGGGGTTCGAATTGTGTGACCAGATCAAGAAAAGCCAGGGCTTTGCGGATATCCCGGTCGTGCTGGTAACAGCCCTGGACAAGCCACAGGACAAGAAGTACGGGATCGATGTGGGCGCTTCCGCCTACATTGTCAAAACATCGTTCGATCAGTCATCACTGCTCGATACCATCAAAAGGTTGATTGGATAGGATCACATGGATATTGATGTTAAGAAGAAAGTCAAGGTACTGATCGCGGAAGATTCTCCGGTCATTGCCACGGTCATTGCAACGCTTTTGTCATCCGACCCTCAGGTCCAGGTCGTCGGCATCGCGCATAACGGGAAAGAGGCCGTTGAACTCGCGGCTGAAATGAGGCCGGATATCATCACCATGGATATCCATATGCCTGTGATGGACGGCTATGAGGCGACAAAGCAGATCATGGCGCATACGCCCACGCCTATCCTGATCGCTTCGGCCGCGGTCCAGGCTGACGGGATCGACCGGATGTTCCGGGCCATTTCATACGGGGCCCTGGACCTGCTGGACATCAGCGGCCTTGCGGTCGGCGACAAGGCCCTGGCGGATAAATTCATCCAGAGCATCAAACTTCTCAGCCGCATCAAGGTGGTCCATCATTTGCTGGCAAAACTGGAACTTTCCGGGATCCGCGCGCCATTCTCGACGGAAACAAACTTGGCGCAGGGCACGGACGACATCCTGGCGATCGCGGCATCGACGGGCGGGCCTTTGGCGATCATGAAGATACTCAAGGACCTGCCGAAAGACCTTCCGTGCGGTGTTGTTGTGGTCCAGCATATTACCAGCGGTTTTCTGGAACAGTTCGCCAACTGGCTTACGACGGAATGCCATTTGAATGTCAAGGTCGCCCAGAACGGGGAGTTCATCCGCGCCGGTGTGGTTTACCTTGCGCCATGCGACATGCAGATGAGGGTCAGCGAAGCCCATACTTTGTGTATTTCGGATGAAATGCCGTACGACGGCCACAAACCGTCCGGGACCGTTCTCATGGAGTCAGTGGCCCGTGTTTACAAAGAGAATGCCGTGGGCGTTATCCTGACCGGGATGGGGAAAGACGGTGCGCGGGGGATGCTCGAGATCAAGAAAGCGGGCGGCCGCACGATCGCGCAGGACGAGGGGACGTCCATCGTTTTTGGTATGCCGAAAGAGGCGATCGATCTCGGGTGCATCGATCACGTGTGCCCGCTCGACCGCATCGCGCCGGAGATCGCTGGCATGATCATCAGGAGAGGGGCGTGAAACAATGACACCAGCTGCCACTGCCAAGAAAAAGAACCTGCGCCAGATACTGGTCTTTTCCCTGCGGGGCGAAGAGATGGCGCTGCCCATTGAGTCTGTCCGGGAAGTCCTCATGATGCAGTTGATCCACCCGCTGGTGCAGGCCCCTGACTTTATCGAGGGTGTCATCCATCTGCGTAAATTTGTCCTGGCGGTGGTCTCGCTGAGAAAGAGGCTTGGTTTCACCCCGTGCGAGGACGTTTCCAGGGAGCGCATCATCATTTGCAAGGTCAACACGATGATCATTGGCCTTATGGTGGACAATGTCAGCCAGGTGCTCACGGTGCCCGAACGCGACATCCAGCCGGCGCCGGACATCCTTTCCCTGCAGAGATCGGGTCATTATGTGTCAGGCCTTGCCAGGGTGGGGGAACGTGTGATCACCCTGCTGGACATCGAAAGGGTCATAACGCGCGAAGAATTGACACGTTTATCAGAGGTAACGGCATGAGCCATCTCGAACCGTTGTCAGCTGAGGATTTTCGCCTTTTCCAGGAATTTTTCGTGGCGGAGACCGGCCTGTATTTTGACAACGCCTCGGACCACCTGCTGTTGGATGCTTTCCAGGAACGGATGAAAGTGAAAGGGCATGCCTCCCACAAGGAATACTATCACTATCTCAAATACCATCCGGAGGGCCGCATCGAGCTGCGGGAACTCCTGGTCCTTATCACGACGGGAGAAACATACTTTTTCAGGAACATAGCCCAGTTCGAGGTCCTGATGAACGACGTTTTGCCCGACATCATCCGCCGGAAACGGGCGGCTTCGGACAAGTCCATCAGGATATGGTCCGCGGGTTCCTCCAGGGGTGACGAGGCTTATTCGGTCGCGATCGCCATCATGGAGGTCCTGCCTGACTTCAGGGACTGGGATATCAGGATATTGGGCACTGACATCAACCGCGATGTCCTCGCCGTGGCCCGCGCGGGGGTCTATACCCCCAAGGACATCGGCGAGCTGCCGCCTGATTACGTCGAGAAATATTTTGTCCGCGACAGGTCGGATTATGTGCTGAGCCAGGATATCAAGGCCATGGTCAGGTTCGATTACCATAATCTCGCCCGGGACCCGTTCACCCAGGACGTGATGAAGGGGCTGGATATCATTTTTTGCCGCAACGTCACCATTTATTTCAATCTTGAGACCACGCGCGAGCTGATGGCCAGGTTTTACGACAGCCTGCTGGAAGGCGGCTACCTGTTCCTGGGCCATTCGGAGACGTTGTGGCAGATCAATCATTCGTTCCAGACCATAGAATATCCGCACACGTTCATTTACAAGAAAGGGCCCCGGGCTGTTGTCCCTAAAGCCCCGGTATCGTCCATCACACTTCCCGTGATGGCGTTCGAAGGTGATCTTCCCGTGAGGACGGCCAGTCATGATCACAAGGCGCCCGCGGCGCGTGATGAGAAGCCGCGGCCGCCTGTCACATCGGACATGAAAGCGGATGTGCTTTTGACCGAGGCCACGCGGCTTTACCAGGAAAAAAAATATGACGGGGCGCTGGCAACCCTTGACGGCATTGCGGCGCATCATGACGAGCATGCGCGCGCGGAATTCCTCAGGGCCGTGATCTTCGCGGACCAGGAAAAATACGATGAGGCGCTGGCGCAGATCCAGAAGGTTGTTAAAAAAGACAGCCTGAACGTCGAAGCGGCATTCTTTCTCGCGACGCTTTATGCCAAGGTCGGCAAACTGGCTGACGCAGAAACACTTTTCCGCCGCGTGATCTATCTTGAGGCGGATGAGCCGCTGGCGTATTTTCATCTGGGAAATATTTATACATCCCAGAAAAAGGCTTCCAAAGCCTCTTTGGAATTCATGAATGCCGTCAGGATCCTGGAAAAGCGCAAACCTGAGGATCCGGTCAGGTTCAGCGAGGACCTTTCCTCCGGGCTTTTGCTGCAGTCCTGCAAACACAATTTAACCCCGCTGCCAAAAGCAGGGGGGGGGTAAACAAAGGAATCCGCCATGGAAACTAGAAAAGTGCTTATCATTGACGACGATCGTGTGACCCGTGAACAGATCGCCAAAGAATTGAAGCGGCACTATTGCGAACCGTTCCTGGCGGCCGACGGAAAAGAGGGTCTTGAGGTTTTGTTGCGTGAGGATATCAGCATCCTTCTTCTGGACGTCAAGCTTCCTGATGTGGACGGGCTGGAATTCCTCAAGCAGGTGAAGGACCAAAAGCCCAATTGCGAAGTGATCGTCATTACGGGGTTCGGCAGCGAGTCGATCGCGATACAATCCCTGCGCCGAGGGGCTATCGACTACCTGGAGAAACCCATTAATTTTGATGAGCTGGCCGCCGCGCTCGGGCGGGCCCAGGAGAAGTTGTTAGAACGCGAGGAGCTTTCGTACAAGAGCACTGTCCTTTTGATCGATGACGAGGAAAGCGCCATCCTGCCACTTAAGCGTTTTCTGGAAAAGGAGGGCTATGAAGTCTTTACGGCCCTCAGCGGCAAGGACGGCCTGCGCCTCATCGAGAACAACAAGATCGATATCCTGGTCACGGATATCCACATCGGGGACGCGAACGGCATTGAGATCCTGCATGCGGCAAAGAAGCTTTACAAGGATATCGAGGGGATCGTCGTGACGGGGCAGAAAGACGAGATCCTGGCCATCGATTCATTGCGGGCCGGCGCATCGGATTATCTGACCAAGCCCATCAACTTTGACGAGCTCTTGCTTTCCATGCAAAAGGTGGTGGATAAGATCAACCTCAACCGTGACCGGTTGTACCGTAACCGCGAGCTGAAGATATCCTCGGAGATCATCGCCAAGATGAACGAGGAGCTTGAACGCCGCATCGAGGACCGCTCCAGGGAACTCAACCAGACCCAGGCCCAGCTGTTCCAGACGTCCAAGCTGGCGACCCTTGGTGAAATGTCCGCGGGGTTAGCCCACGAGATCAACCAGCCGCTCGGCGGTATCGCGCTTATTTGCGCCAATATCAAAAAATCGATCGAACGCGGGAAATTTTCCCAGGAAATGCTCATGGTGGATATCGCGGACATCCAGAAATCCATCCAGCGCATGACCCGTGTTATCCAGCACATGCGCACCTTTGCCCGTCAGGATGCGTTGAAGTTCATTGATGTCGAAGTTGATTCGACCATCAATTCCGCGTTGAGCTTGTTGGGTGAGCAATTGCGCCTGCATGAGGTCGAGGTCGTCCTTGAATTGGGGCAGGATATTCCCAAGATCATGGGTGAGCCCTTCCAGCTGGAACAGGTATGGATCAATTTCATGTCCAATGCCAGGGATTCCATGGATGAGAAAGAACTCAAGATCAAGGAAGGCAGGCTTCCGGCCGGTCCTTACAGCAAGAAATTGACGGTCTCAACGTCGTTCGAGCCCGGCGGGAAGTTCGTCAAGGTTGTGTTCGCTGACAACGGCATGGGGATCTCCGATGAAAAGAAGAAAAAGGTCTTTGAACCGTTCTTCACGACAAAAGAGGTCGGCAAGGGGTCGGGTTTGGGATTGTCCATTTCTTTTGGCATCATCGAGAGCCATCACGGGAAGATCTCGGTTGAGGGGCCGGAGGGAGAAGGCGCGTCATTCATCGTTCTATTGCCTATTTGGGAGGTCAAATGACACAGGAAAATATATACAAGGTACTCGTCATCGATGACGAAGAGATACTGCGCGACAGGTTAAAACAGCTGTTGCAGCTGGACGATTACGAGGTGACCACGGCCGAGAACGGCCCCAAGGGGATCGAGGAGTTCAGCAGGATCAGCCCTGACCTTGTCCTGCTGGACATCAAGATGCCCGGCATGGACGGCATCGAGGTCCTTCACCGGCTCAAGCAATTGCCCCATTCCGCCGAGGTCTTCATCATGACCGGGCATGGCGGCCTTGAAACAGCCATCCTGGCCATGCGCGAGGGGGCTTTCGATTACATGACCAAGCCCATTGAATACGACGAGCTGGAGATCAATCTCAAGAGGGCCATTGCCAAGCGCCAGCTTGAGGCGCGTGAAAAGCTTCACGTGGATGAAATTGAAAGTGTTAACAAGAAACTGAAGATCCAGGGTGTCCAGCTTTTGCAGTCCGCCAAACTGGCGGCCGTGGGCGAGCTTGGCGCCGGCGTGGCCCATGAGATGAACCAGCCCCTGATGGCCATCGCCTCCCATATGGAGATACTCCTTCTTAACCCGGCGATCACGTCCGATCCCAAGCTTCTGGAAAAGGTCCAGAAGATCAAGGACCAGTTCGCCCGCCTTTCGACCATCGTCAAGCGCATGCACGATTATTCCAGCGGCCGGACCGGGAGCTACGTGGATGAGACCCTCAACCGCCCCGTCCACGACGGGTATTATCTTTTCGCCCAGCAGTTCAAGGACCATAACATTGAACTGACCATTAACCTGAAGGAAGACCTTTCCAGGACCAAGCTCGACCGTCACCAGATCCAGGATGTTGTCATCAACTTCCTTATAAATTCCCGTGACGCCGTGGATGATGTCTTCAGCTTGAAGGAGGGCGGACGGATCGATATTGTCACCCGTGAACTCCCGGCGAACGACTGCATCCTGGCCGCAGTGAGGGACAACGGGATCTCTGTCCAGGAAGGCACGGAAGAATCGCTTTTTAATCCGTTCTTTACGACAAAACCTGTCGGCAAGGGGACCGGCCTGGGGCTGTCAGTGTGCTATAACATCATCAAGAACCATAACGGCATCATCGGTTTCACGGCATTGCCGGACAAGCGCAAGGCGTTTTATTTTGCCTTGCCCAGGGACCCCAAGAAAAACCTTGTGGATGACGCGGGGGTCATCCCGGCGATCCAGGAAGATCTCAAGGCCTGCTTTTCAGCGGCCTGATCCATATAACGTAACAAACAGAAGGGCTCATCATCGATGGTCAAGGCCAAACGGAAAAGCAAACGCAAAGCTGCTGGTAAAGATCCAGATAAATGGCATTTAAAGCTCGCCTTTGCCCTGGGCAAGGGTGTTAAAAAAGTTTCTCGCAAGATCCCGCGTTCCAAAAAACCTTCCGGAAAACGGCCCGGCCGGAAAAAGAGCACGGCGAGGGAAGCTGAACTGCTCACGTTGAATATTTTCGAGGGCGACCCTGATCATCCGCTCACGCCTATCTTCAAGGAGCTGAAGGCAGTATTCGATATCAGCGGCTTGACCGCGGCGCTTGAGGAAATGAACCGTATCAGCCTCAGGCATTCGGACCATCCTGTGGTCAACCGTTTTGTGGCGACGGTCAACAGCCTCTCGCCGGCGGAACAGGAGTTGCTTTCCAGAAAATTCATTGAACGGCTGCGCGACAACCTTTCGTTCAACAACACCCTCTACGCTCCGCACGGGAAGATGTCCGAAGAGGATTGCGAAAAGATCTCGGGAGCGTTCATTGAGGCTGTATCCTCAACGCTGGAAGACGCTGGCATCTCCGAGGAAGACCGCGCGTTCCTCCAGAAGATCTCCGATGATGTGACGCGGCCTTTGAACGAACTGGTACAGTTCTATCTCCATCCCAAAACGTTCTCCCAAAAAGTGAAGCGCTTGTGGCGGATGCAGCGGCTGATCATCAAGTTCATCAAGCTGGTGCATTTGAGCCGTTCGCTCGCGTTGAAGGATCCTGACGCCTTCACGGGCGCCGCCCCGCTGCGGGAGAATGTCGATCCAAGCCGCTGGCTTGCGGCAGGAGCTTCGGTCCATGAGCATTGAGGTCAGGCACATCCACAAGAAATTCGGCAATTTCCAGGCCCTTGAGAACCTCAGCCTTAAAGTTGAGACTGGGGAGCTCCTGGCGCTCCTGGGCCCTTCCGGTTCAGGCAAGACCACGCTGCTGCGCATCGTTGCCGGCCTGGATTTTTATGACAAGGGCCAGGTGCTTTTCGGTGACAAGGACGCCCAGGACAAGAAAGCCAGCGAACGCGGTGTGGGATTCGTTTTTCAGCATTACGCTCTTTTCCGTCACATGACGGTGTTTGACAATATCGCCTTCGGCTTGACCGTGCAGCCGCGCTATATACGCCCCTCGCGGGCCCAGATCCACGCCAAGGTCATGGAATTGTTGAAGCTGGTCCAGCTGGAATGGCTCGCGGACCGTTTTCCCTGGCAGCTTTCCGGCGGTCAACGGCAGAGGATCGCGCTGGCCAGGGCGCTGGCGGTGCGGCCGAGGGTCCTGCTTCTCGATGAGCCTTTCGGGTCGCTCGATGCCCAGGTGCGCAAGGAACTGCGTTTGTGGTTGCGGCGTTTCCATGATGAGTCCCAGATCACGACACTCTTTGTGACCCATGACCAAGAAGAGGCGCTTGAGGTTGCGGACCGGATCGTTGTCATGAACCAGGGCCGCATCGAGCAGATCGGAACGCCTGAGGAGGTCTATCATAATCCGGCGAACGCTTTTGTCCTAAATTTCCTTGGCAGTGTCAATTTCTTCCATTGCCGCCTCGAGCAGGGGAAAGCCATCATCGGGGACACGGCCATTGATGTCCCGGGGCTTACTGTCGACAAACCTCACCCCGCGAAACTCTATGTGCGTCCCAACCAGTTCAAGCTCTCCCGGTACCCGGGCAAGGGCTCCAGCCTAAAAGCCGTTGTGGAATACCTTAACCCGGCGGGGACGGTTGTGAAGGTCAACGTGAAGACCGAAACGGGCGAGCTGTTTTATATCGAGATCACCCAGGAAGAGCTGAAACAGCTCAAGCTTGTCAAAGCACAACAGGTCTATGTCACGCTCAAGGATGTCACGTATTCGGAATATGTTAAAAACACGCCTTAAGACGGCCCTGGCCGCGCTGGCACTCACAGTGATCGTGTTCCTTGTGCTCCTCGGATCCTGGTGCCGTGTCTTTGAAAAGAACGAACTCGACACCCTAGACCTCAGGTTCCGCCTTCGCCCGCGGATCGCCCTGACCGACAAGGTCGCCATCATTGAGATCGATAACGCCACCATCAAACAACTCGGACAATTTCCTTTCCATCGCGGGTATCACGCGAAGCTCATCGACGCGCTTGCGGCAGCCGGCGCAAAAGCTGTCGTTTTCGATATGTTCTTCAGTGAACCCCGGGCCGGTGACAGCGACTTGCGTGAAGCGATCCAGGCGGCGGGGAACGTCTACCTGCCGTATGTCTTCGAGCTGGATCCTGTCAAGGGGAGCTCCCATGCTCATGCCGGCGCGTATGCCGCGCAAAATCTTCCTGACCTTGATGTCGCGGCCAGGGGCACGGGGTACATCAATGTCATCGCGGACCCTGACGGAAAGTTCAGGAGGGTGCCCGCGCGCGTTCAATATCAGGGCAAAGGATATCTGCCGGTGTCGCTTCTGGTCAGCGGCGCTTTTCTGGGGGTTGATCCGGCCCGCCTCGATATCCCCCTTGACGAGAACGGGAACATGATCGTCAATTTTGCCGGAAAATGGACACGGTCCTACCGGCATTATTCTTTCGGCGAGATCCTGCGATCCCACGAGGCCAGGCTCTTGGGGAAAAGATCCTTACTTGACCTCGATGTGTTCAAAGGCAAGGTTTGCCTGGTCGGTTATACGGCTGACGGGACCACGGACATTCATCCAAGCCCGCTTGAAGCCCTTTATCCTTCCATTGGTATCCACGCCGATGTGTTCAATGCCGTTATCCACAAGAGCTTTATTTCCAGGGTTCCCCGACCGGTGAACCTGGGCGTCCTGGCTTTCCTGCTGTTTTTGGTCGTCGCTGTTTCTTTAAAGGCCGCGCCCTTGCCGGGGTTCGGCCTGCTTGTTGAGATCATGGCGATATTCCTGATCCTGTGCAGCCTGCTCTTTAACAAGCTGGGCCTGTGGGTCGATGTTTTTTATCCCCTTGTTGCCATGTCACTGGCTTATGTCCTGTGCACGCTGTACAGGTCGATCGCGCATTTCAAGGAGAGGATCATCTTTGACAATGAGCTGAAGAACGCGAGGGAGATCCAGCAGAGTTTTGTTCCCGTCGTGTTGCCCGAGATCAAGGGTTTTGATATGGCGGCCGCGATGCTCACGGCCCGCGAGGTCGGCGGTGACCTGTACGATGTGCTCCGCTTCCGGGATGCCAAGGCGGGGGTCATGATCGGGGATGTGATGGGCAAGGGGTTCCCGGCCAGCCTTTTCATGGCCATGGTCGCGAGTTCTTTCAAGTTCTTCGCCCTGGAGGATACGGCCCCGGAGCGTACGCTTCTGGAGCTGAATGAAAAGATCATCCGGGAGGCCTCCTCGAACCGTTTCGTCACGCTGTTTTACAGTGTCTTTGACCTTGACCGGCGTGTCATGGCCTATGCCAACGGGGGGCATTTGCCGGTGCTGTATCTGGCCAAAGGCAGGGAGCCTGTCGTCCTCGATGTTGACGACGGCCTGCCGCTGGGCATGATGCAGGGAACGTATTCCGCCGGGGAGATAAAATTTGACCAGGGGGACATCTTTGTTTATTATACGGACGGCATTACCGAGGCTGCTGACACGGCCAGGGAGATGTACGGCGTCCAGCGGTTGATGGCGTTCATCGCAAAGAACAGGACGCTCGCCGCGCAGGCATTGGTCGATGAGATCATCAAGGACGTGCAGAAATTCATTGGTAAACGCAGTCAGCAGGATGACATCACGCTTGTCGTGATCAAGGTTTAGACCAGGCGAGGAGCATATTGTGGCGTTAAGAATGATCATGGATGAGAGCGTGGGGTCGCAGCTGAACCTTGTAACCGGCTGTGTTGCGGGCGCTGTTAAAAAGCTGGAGGGCCTGGGCCTGGATGAGGCAACGTTATTCAACGTAAAGCTTTGCCTGCACGAGGCCTTGGTCAATGCCGTGAATCATGGCAACAAGTCAAACCGTGATCTGGCCGTCCGTGTTGTTATCAAGGCCGATGATCATGAAATTATTATCCAGGTCACGGACCAGGGCGAGGGCTTTGATTTCAGCCTGATCCCGGATCCGACCACGGAAGAAAATATCGGAAAATTCCATGGCCGCGGGATATTCCTGATCCAGAGTACGATGGATTCTGTCAGGTTCCTCGATGGCGGACGGACCATCAGCATGGTGAAGACTTTTAACAAGGGGATGTAACGGTGGATATCGATCTCGAAAAGATCAATGACATCACGCTGGTGTCATTGAACGGTGAGCTCACGGTGGACAATACGCACCGTGTGCGTGAGGCGTTCAAGAAAATATTACTGGAAAAAAGGCCCAAGGTCCTCATTGATTTTGACAAGGTGCCCTTTGTGGACAGTTCGGGCATTGCCCTGTTGATCGAGATCGTCAAGGGGTTCGCCAAGATCAACGGACGCGCTTGCCTGTGCCATGTCAACAAGAAGATCGTGGCGGTTTTTGAGATCACGAAAGTCCACAAATTGTTCGGCATATACGACAGCCATGAAGACGCGTTGAGGAGTTTTTAAGATGACACAGGAAAAGAAGTCGCTCGAACAGCAGGCGCATGACCTGCTGGCAGAGGGGCAATACCAGCCGGCGGCCGAACTTTATTGGCAAGCCGCCAAGGGGTTCCAGCGCCTGGATAAGCATGATCGCGCCGCGATCTGCCTGGCGGCCTCGGCCAGCAGCCGTGGCTTGATCCTTGGAGAGAAGACGTTCCACCGCGTGGCGACCCTTTATGAGGAAGCGGCTAAAGAGGCCGAAGCGGCCCTGGACCTGGAGTATGCGTCCATGCTGTATAAATATGCCGCAGTCGCCTATGAACGGGATAATGACAATAATGACTTTTCTGATTGTTTCTTCAAGTCCAAAGAAACTTACCGCAAGTTTTTGCTGTATGACCTTTTCCAGGTAAGCAAGCCCAAGGACAAATCATCGCGGAGAACACTGGCATTCAGGTTTAAGCTACAACAGCTTTTTCCGTTCATCACGGTCACGATCGCGTCCATGGTGTGGGGGCATGGCGAGCGCCCGCATCGCACCGTATATTTTGGTTTTGGGTTGATCCTGTTTTTCGCGATGATCTATGGTTTTGGACATTTTTCTGGCGATAACGGCCTGGTCCATCCGGGGTTTTTGCAGCTCGTTTATTTCAGTTTTACCACCTACACTAAAGTTGGGCCTGAAAAATTGTCACCTGTTGGATTCAACCAGGTTGTAGCCGTTATTGAAGCCTTTGTCGGTATTTTTACGATCCCTCTGTATCTCACCGGTCTTTGCCGCAAATATCTCAGGTATTAAACACCGATGGATTCAACAATTTCAACAAAATTGAAGGAGTATTATGAGGCGAGGTCGTTTTTTGGGACCACGGTGTGGATCCATTGTTTCCATGAGGCCGCCCTTGACATAGCGCCCGTGGCCAGGGCTTGCTGGCAAAAGGCCCAGAGGATCCAGGACAATATGAATGTCTATGCACAGGCTGAGGCCGGTAACCTGGCATGGCTTAACAGTTTCGGGCATCAGGGCGTGCGCGTTCAGGAAGATGTTTTCAAGATCCTCAAACTTTCGCTGGAACATATGCGCCTGACCCATGGGGCGTATGATGTTACGATCTTTCCCCTGGTCCAATTGTGGAAGGCTGCGGCCAAAGAAGGCCGGCTTCCTTCCAACGATCTTGTCGCTGGCGTTAAAGCCAACGTCGGCTATCAGCAAATCCTGCTTCAGGATCCGGACCTTGTGTTCTTTTTGAAGAAAGGAGTGATGGTCGATCTTGGGTCTCCGGCATCAGGATATTTCTGCGATGAAGTGGCCAGGATCATGGATGCCGCCGAAATTCAACATTTTATGATTGATGGCGGGGGAGAGATCTTTTGCCGGGGTAAGGACAAAGGCGGCATCCCCTGGCGTGTGGGGGTGCAGGACCCTTTTGACAAGAACAAGCTTGTCACCATGCTGGAACTGGATGGCAAGGGGGTTTCAACCTCCGGCAGTTACGAGAAGTTCTCTTTGATCGAAGGCCGTCAATTCGCGCACATCATTGACCCTGCCTCCGGGTATCCCCAGGAAGGCGCGGCGAGTGCCACGGTCATCGCCGCAACAACGCAGATCGCCAATGAATTATCAACGGCTTTCTGTGTTCTGGGTGGCGCCAGGTCGGTTGAGTTGGCGGTCGCACTGGGAAATGTTGAAGCGCTAGTCATTGAGAACAATAATGGCGTGATCACCCGATATCAGACAGCCTGTTTCTGCGGCCCAGCGACGGAAATATAACGGCATTGCCCCTCCCGTATCAAATTCAACAATTTCAACATTATCGCATTTATTTTCTCCCTTCCGGGAAAAATTCCTTAACATATTTCCATCTTGATTGGTATACTCTCAAACATTCAAATTTGCTTTATTGAGAACGTGTTGCAAGGCTGATTATTACTGACACTTAAGTCATTAGTTCGCATCAAGATAAATTCAGTTATTACATTTCGAAATAAGGCAGTCATCCATCATATCCCAAAGCAGATCAACCCAGTTTTTTACCACCTCTGAAGCCGCAAAATTGTTGAATGTCACGCGCTTTACTGTGCTCAACTGGATCAAGCAGGGCAAGCTTAATGCGCAAGCGACACTTGGCGGCCACAAGCGCATCTCCCGTGAAGCCCTTGAAACTCTCCTAAAGCAGTGCCGATCTTCTAAAGGCGCGCCCGCTGAATTTGCCGGCATCAGCCGAAAAGATCCCATTCCCGGAATGTTGAAAAAGAGCGCGTTTGTTTCCGGTAAATATATCGCTTCGTTGAAAAGCCGGGTTTCCCAATATTCTGGCCTGAGTTTTTTGAATAACAAATGAATAACGGTCTAGTCAATAACGGAAGGAGCAGTTAAATGGTACATATTATCGGTGGCGCCATTGCAGGCGTGCTTGGGTTGGTCGGGATCATCGGGTGGTGGGACAATTTCGGGGATTTCCTCCGCGGTAGTATCCCGCTTGCGCTTTTCATTGGCGGTCTTATCGCGATCAACACCGGCATGAAATTCCTCAAAGAGAAGAAGTGATCACGTATGATCGGCAAGAGCGACAAATGCTTTAGTCCGTGGTACGGGTATCTTGTTATCCTGATCGTGTGCATCGTGATCGCCAGTGCGATCTTTTTTGAATTCAATGGCAGCCGCCGCAGCCGGGTCCGCCACAAGAGAGTCCCCAAGGTTACGGCCATGCAACCTGTGGCTTTACCGGTATCTGATGAGCAAGGCGGGATCGATACCGCCAAAGGCAAAGTTCTTTTTTGATCTGATGGAGTCGCGGAGTCAATATGCCTGAAGAGAATAACGAAGAATTTTGTCACCAGCCGCTGGGCCCGTGGATCATCACGCTGGTCGTGGTGTCACTGCTGTCGGTCATGTGGGTGATCTTCCGCAGGGAAGACATCTTCAAGCCGGTTGAGATCAATCCGCCCGAATTACCCAAGAAGATCCTTTCTACAGTGGGTGAACCGTCATTCCCCAAAGGTGTGACCCAGGCGGCGGCTAATACCGCTGTGGTGGACCAGAATTACAAGGCAGCAGCCATCACCAAGGCCACGCCCAACGGCGGCATGCAGCTTGTGGCCAATCAGGTCAATGGCGGTGGTTTCCAGAATTCCCTTAAGGACGCGGTCAATGCCATTATTCCCACCGTGTGCGATATCCATGCCCGGCGCATCGGGCGCGCGACACCCAGGACCGCGCAGAACGCTCAGAATTTGAAGTTCGTCCCTCCCTTTGACGGCGTTATTGATAAATTTGTCGCGAACAAAGGTTATGAGAAGATCGGTTCCGGAGTTTTTGTGGATGACCGCGGTTATGTGTTGACGAATTACCACGTGACCATGGACGCCACGGATGTTATCGTCACGGTCTTTGATAACCCGGCCAAGGATTATCATGCCGATATTGTCGCGCAGGACCCGAACCTTGACCTGGCCATCCTCAAGCTGCGCGCGGACGGCCCGTTCCCGGAAGCCAAGGTCGGGGATTCGAGCTGGACGCAGGTCGGCGATTATGTGGTGGCCGTGGGCAGCCCTTTCGGCATCGAGCAGACCGTGACCAGCGGCATCATCAGCGGTATCCGCAAGTCCCTTGTTATCGAGGGCGTCCGCTACCAGAACCTTTTCCAGACCGACGCGCCCATCAACCGCGGTTCTTCCGGCGGCCCTTTGGTGAATTTGCAGGGAGAGTTGATCGGGATCAATTCAGCCATTTACGCGCCCACGGGAGTATTTAGCGGGACCGGGTTCGCCATTCCCATCAACGATTGCAAAGATTTTCTCGGCACGACGCTTGGCCGCAACTACGCGGTCCCTGTTGACCAGAAGGGTATGACGACGGTCGCCTTGACCAAGTTCAGCCACCTGGCGCCCGGGCCGTTGCCGGTCCATTTCGGCATTGAGGTCATGGAAGTCAATCCGGTCATCGCGCGGCAGTTTGGGATAGCCACGAACCAGGGTGTCCTGGTCAATCGCATCATCGACGAGTCTCCGGCCAGTTTTGCGGGTATCCAGCGTGGTGACGTAATCGTTGCGGTCGCGGGCGTTCCTGTCACGGACAAGGCAGATATCCCCAAGATCGTGGCTCATTTTAAAACAGGCGACAATGTCAACGTGCGTTTTCTCAGGAACGGGAAACAGAATGAAGTTCTGGTGAAGCTACAATGAAAAAGAAACACGCCGTGATCCATACCGTGAAAAGCCATAAGGACCAGGTCATCGACTTCGCGAAGAAGAACCCTGTGATCCTGGCCGGTATCGTTATCATGGCGGCCCTGATCCTTTCATCCTATGTTTCATACTTGAGAGCGCAGGAGATCCTTCCTGAGACCCAGGCAGCGGCAGGTGCGCCAAAACCTTTACGCACGGGAGCAGGTGATACGTTCAGCTGGCTGGGCATGGAAGTCGCGCCGCTTTCGAATATGCTGCGCAAAGAGTTCACCATCCCCGGAAAGATCAGGGGGATGTTCGTGCTCGACGAAGGCAAAGATCTGGCCTTCCAGTACGGGCTTAAGACCGCAGATGTGATCGTGTCGATCAGCCGTCAAAATGTCGCTACAGCCAAAGATTTTATCCGCGCCGCCAATGGTGTCCGGTTCAGGGAAGGCATCGTGATGGATGTTTATCGCAATGGGCAGAATTTATACATCACGATCCCTTTTAGTTATCAGTACGGGCCTCTCATGGGGCCGAACAAAGGTACATGGCAGCTGGGTTCGCCGGTCTTCGGACAAAGCGTGCAGTACGGGCCGGTTTTTAGATAATTGTCAAGCGTTCCCTCCGTCGAAAGGAGGGGGCATGGAAAGGGATGTATGGTCACAAAACCACAGCGCGTCGCAGGTTTTTCGCTTGAGGAATTCACCTCACGGTTCAAGGAGGCGGACCTCAACACATTCTTTATTTTCGGCGCGATCATCCTGATCCTTATCATAGGTGGTTACGCGCTCTTCTCAGCGGATTCACGCAATGCCGCCAAGGGCAATCCCGCCTGCGGTAAGATCGTTATCGCTGCGGATGGTTTTTCTCTGGCGTCCAACGTGTCTGCCACGTTATCTGACGCGCGCTATTTCCTGGTGGTCGATCCTTTGACCCGGAAGCTCGTCGATTCGATCAAGAACCCCTACCGCGGCCAGCAGAACACCCAACTTGTTTATTTGATCGCCGGTAAAGGCGAAGAAGCTGTGATCGTTGGCAGTATCGATCAGCAGAGTTATGACATCCTTGGTCAATTCGGTATCAGGGTTTTTGGCGGGTATCAGGGCCGGGCGCAGAAAGTTGTCAGGCTTTATCGCGAAGCCAGGATCGCCGCTACCCCGCAGCCAATGGATGCTAACGTGCAGGGCTTTCCCATGGCGCAACAGGTCCGAGGGATGGGCCAGGGAATGAACGCGCAGGGTGCGGGGATGGGAATGTACCAGCCATGTCCGATGCCGACCAGGGCTATGGTGAACGGGATGGGCATGGGGCTTGGAACGCAGGTCATGCAGGGTGCCGGTGCGTATCCGCCTTGCCCTTTGCCAACCAGGGCGATGGGCAATGGCATGGGGTATGGCATGCAAGTCATGCAGCCACCAGCGGTAAATAATTATCCTGCGGCAAATCAGGTTGGCTTGTTTGGTTGGGGGCAACAGGCCTTTGTTTGCCCTACCTGCAACTGGCGTATGAAAGCATCCCGACAGGGAAACAGTTTTCCTCGTTGTCCTAATTGCGGCGGTTCAATGGCGTTGGATATGCCAAATCAGAACAATGAGGCGACCATAATTCCGGAAGGCATGTGGGCGGCCAATACACCAGCGATGGTCCCTCAATATAATCAAGGGGCTGTCCAATACAACCAAATGTTCGCTCAACAAAACTTGCCCCAGCAGGGCGCTGATTTGACAGGGGCGTTCCTTTGCCCGAATTGCAACTGGCGTATGTACTCCCAGCAGGGGGCGAACGAGTTTCCGCAATGCCCGAATTGCGGGCAGATCATGGCGCGGGCAGGTAATAGCGCTCGGGTTGTCAATAATGCTGCGCAGGTCGCTTTCGCGCCTGCGGCCGCGGTGGCGCAGCAACCCGCGGCTGATAATGCGCCCCCAATTCCGGCTGATGCGCAAATGACGCACGCGTATCGCGGGGTTTGTACGAATTGCCATCAGATATCGCCTTCCACAGTTGGGGCTCAGGCGCAGAATTTTCCAAGCCCGGCGCAGGATAGAGCGCGTATGGCCATCGGCGGCGGTAAATAATCATGGAATTCACAAACCGGAACAGAAAGGTGAGATATGGCCAGTAAGCCCATCCTTTGCATGCATTGCAATGGTGAGATGCAACTTTATACGGGGCCGCGCTATAACAGGAAAGTCGCTGGTTTCCTGATCCTCGGCGGGCTTTTTGCCACCCTGTTCTGGATCGGTGCGGTCCTTGGTATCCCTCTCATCCTGATCGGTCTTTATATGATGGGTTCAAAACGAGACCTCTGGGTCTGCAAGGATTGCAGCAGCGCTATTGAACGGATCAAGCTCAACCCTGAAACGATCGGTAAATAGCCTAACAAATCTATGCCAGAACCACTCAAAAACTACCATATTATAAGGAAGCAGCGGATCTTGTTATTCGTGACGCTTGCTTTCATAGGCCTTCTCATTGTGGCCGCGCTCATGCACATCGGCGCCGGGGACGCGGAGTGGGCTGGCATGACGGTTTCCAAACCCACCCCAGCGCTCATGATGGAATTCAGCATTCCAAAAGATGAAGTGGGTGTTGTCGTGAACTGGTGTGAAGACCCGGCGTATATCGCGGGCGTTCGCGGCGGGGATCTGATCAAGGCCATCAATAACAAACCGGTCAAGAATTTGCAGGAATTTCTGGCAGTCACCAAGACCACGGATATGCGCCAGGGCGTGCTGCTGGATATCCTGCGCAGTGGCCAGCCATTGTATATCACGATGGAATACAAGCCCGGGATCCATGACAAGCTCAAGCAGGCGCTCAATATGGATACCGGCGTCACAGGTAATGCGCATGCCGCTAATCCGGCTCTCGCTGATCCTGTTGTTCCACCTGCGGCTGCATTGTCCGCTCCGAGGGATCTGCAGGCGGGTGCACAGCAGGTAGCTTTTGCGAATCGTGCTCCGGCTGAAACTACTGAGGCGGCAGCAGCTAATCCTGCGTTGCCAACGCGCGCGCCTACAGGGAAATTACCGACACCCAAAGAACAGGGCGCGGCCCAGAAAGAACTTATCGAAGGGCACTGGCTTGGACTTGAACTTATACCGCTGACACCCGAACTGGCCAAGGAATATAAAGTTCCCGCAGATACTAATGGGCTGCTTGTCGATGAAATTTCACTCGAATCCGCCGAGTCAGGGATATTGGCGGGTGATCTGGTTGTCGCGGTGAATGGGTTCGCCACGCCAGATCTTGTGGCGTTTACCGAAGCCACACGCCGGGTGAAGAACAAACATAAGGCTGATGTGCTCGTGTCCCGCCGCGGACGTATCATGGAATTCACTTTTAATTCGGTCAGGACCCTGGGTTTTTCGCAGAATGAAGCGGCTCAGCCGATCACACCGGGTGCGTTAAGCCCCCATCGCAGCAGGAACAAACCTTGCACGGCGTGCCACATCATCATGGTCACTGGCGGGCAGTTGCCGACGGATGCGGGCGACATCCTGCCCAATCCGCCCCCGATCACCAAGGGCGCTGTGGCTCCCCATGAATATCGCGGCAAATGCAACACCTGCCATATCATGCTGAGGCCTGCTCTATGAAACTAATGACTGTAATTAAGATCATCCTTGGACTTTTGTTCATTGTTTTTTTTGGCATGTTTGTTTTCGAGAACATTGATCCTGTCAGGATATGGATCCCTCTTTTTAAGGGCCGCCAGTGCGGGCTGATCTATATCATCCTGGTTTCATATATCATCGGTGTTTCGAACATGTTCTGGTTCATGGTCCATTTTGGTTCAAAGATGAAGAGGAAGCAGAAGCTGACTGAATTGAAGGAGCAGGAGCAGGAGCAGGAGTTGTTCGAAGATGAAGGCTGAGCCAAAGGTGAAAAATCTCGCCAAATGCGAGTCCTGCGCGCGCAAAACCATTTTTGCCGGGATCCTGGCGAATATTTTTCTAGCCGCTTTCAAGCTTTTTGTCGGCTTCATGGGCCGCAGCCGCGCGTTGATCGGCAGTGGCTTGTGCAACCTTAGCGATGTCATTTCATCGATCGTGGTCATCATCGGCGTCAAGTATTCCAAAAAACCGGCCGATGGCCGTTATCCTTACGGATACGGCAAGGTTGAGTTCATCTGCCAGGTCGTGATGAGCGTCATCATGATCCTGGGTACGGCCGCGCTGATCCTGAGTTCGTTCATTGTCATTGCCAAGCGTATTTTTGTCGTCCAGCACGTGGTCGTGTTCTTCGTGGCGATCCTCAGCGCCGTCATCAGCGCGTTCATTTACAAGTTCTCACACTGCGGCGGGGAAGAGCTGAACAGCCCTTCATTAAAAGCGCACGCTGAACACAACAAGATCGACGTTATTTCATCGCTCCTGGTCGCCATCGGTGTGGTGGTGACGCACATGGGGTTGCACTGGGTCGACCCGGTCATTGCTATTTTTGAGTGCGCGCATGTCCTTCATGCCAGTGTCGGGATCCTCCAGAACGGCCTGCGCGGCATGGTCGACAGGAATTTGCCCGAAGATTATTTGAACAAGATAAAAACCCTTGTGCAGACAGTTAAAGGCGTCAGTGCCGTCAAGCACGTGAGGGCGCGCCAGACAGGCCGTCAGATCGTCCTTGATATCGCGATGCAGATGGACCCGGACATTACCGTTATGGAAGCGAAGCGGATCAACCAGTCGGTCCGCGCGTTCCTGCGCAGTGAAGATAAACATATAGGCCACATCTCTATTGTGGATGTTCCGGTATAAGGTTAACACATGCAAGAAAAATGCGTCCGTTGCGGTAAAGTGGTCCCCTGGATCGTCCTTTTGGGCAATCTGACGCTGGCTATTTTTCAGATCTATGTCGGGTATGTCGCCAAGTCCAAGGGGTTGATCGCGGACGGGTTCCACTCCGGTACTGACGTTATCACAACGGTGATGGTCATTATCACCGTCAAGCTTTCCAGCCACAAGGATGACAAGAAATATCCCTGGGGACTGGGCAAGTCTGAATTTTTGGGCGCGGTATTCGCCTATATATTGCTCTTTGGTATTTCGCTCATGATCCTGATCGACGCGATCGCTGTCATTTGCAGCGGCGTCATCCATCCGCCGCATATGGCCGCGTTCTTTGCCGCGGGTGTGGCTATCCTGGCCAATTACATCCTCTCGTCCTATGGCTTTTGCGTCGGAAGAAAATTGAATTCGCCGGCCATGATCGCCAATGCCCAGGAAAACCGTTCTGACATGCTCTCGAGCATTGCGGTGCTTTTGGGTGTTTTTGCAGCGAACATCGGATTTCCCATCCTTGACGCGCTGGCCGCTATCCTGGTCGGTTTGATGATCGGCAAGTCCGCGGTCACGCTGGGTATCCAGGCTTACAGGAACCTGATCGATGAATCGCTGCCCGGGGAGAAGGAAAAGCTTATCGAAGAGGAAGTCATGCAGTACAGGGAGGTCAAGGGCGTCAATTACGTCCATGCCCGCCGTGTCGGCCAGCAGGCGTGGATCGACATGGAAGTCATTATCGACGCCAAAAGAACGGTCAAAGAAGGCCACGCCATCACGCGTGAGATCCGCCAGGCGCTGATGCGCCGTTTCGCCCAGATCAAGGAAGTGACCATCTCATTCACGTGCAAAGAGAACACAGTCGTTAAACCGGCGGCAGTGCCAGCCGTTAAGAAATAGATCGTACAGGGCAATCAATAAACGCAGGAGAGAATATGGAAGAGCTCAAAAAACACAAGATCCACGCTGACATAGACGAGAAAAAGCTTCATCACGCCGCGGTTGAAGAAGCGCCCGCCGCGGATGATGCGGATACCGATACCGACGATGCTGAAGAAACCGAAACGGTCGTCGTCAAGAAAGTCAAAAAACATACCCGTTCCCGCAAGGTCGTTGAAGAAGAGAACGTTAAAACAGGCCCTTCGATCAACGAGAAGCTGAAGATCGCGGCGCATGTGTCGATGTCAACGGCCGAGCGCATCATCGGCGGTCTCACCAATGCCTATCAAAGCGTGTTCGTCGCACCTGAGGCGACCAAGGAGAATTTTCTCAAGGAACAGGGCTACAAATTCTTCCAGAAGGGTGATTTTGAGAAGGCCCGTGACAGTTTTCTCGAATACCTTGATACCGGTAAAGACCAGGACGCCGACCTTCTCTATATGATCGGTGTTTGCCACAAGAATCTCGACGAGTTCAAGGAGGCCCTGGAGTATCTGCGCAAAGCCGAAAAACTCGAGGCTGAAGACCCGAACATCATCACCGAGATCGGGGACTGCCTCCTGACGCTCGAAGAATACCCCGAAGCCATCAGTTATCTGCTGAAGGCCGCGGATATCCATCCGGACCATGCCGATATTTATTACCATCTGGGCACCTGCCACGAGAAGACCGAGCAGGTTGAAGAGGCCAAGAAATTCTACAAGAAAGCGATCGACCTGGAGCCGCGCGAGGCTGTGTATTATCAGGCGCTCGGATTTTTGTATGAGAGCACCGGCAATCACAAGGACGCCATCGTCTGTTTCAAAAAAGCCATGGACATGGAAAAAGGTAAAAAACGGGGGGGGTCTAAACAATGAGTTTGATATCAGACTCCGTCAAGAAACTTTTCCCCAGCGAGCTCGGCGAGCTAAGGCCTGTCGGGAAACACTGGTGGGAGAAGATCGACTTTTCGAACCTTGAAAGCCGGGAAGGCCTGCTGATCGGGATATTTGCAGCGGTGCTCGTATTATCGGGGATCTATTACTATAACAGGTTCGTGGACCTGTCACGGTTCACGGAAATGGAACAGCACCAGATCGAGGTGCAGATGCAGCGCAAGCGCAACCTCGCCATCAACCTGGCCAAGATGGTCATCGCGTACGCCGAGCACGAGAGGATGATGTTCCAGTACATGGCGGACAAACGCGCGGACACGCTCAACAAGTCGGATGTGATCATGGCCGCGCTCAAGCAGGGCGGGCTTGCGGACCTGGCCAACATCAAGCCGGAACACGTTGAAGGCGCGCTTTCAAAATTCATGGCCATTGCCGAGGCGTATCCTGACCTTAAACTGAGCCAGAATTTCCAGAAGCTGATGGACGCGCTGATCGTCAGCGAAGACCGTATTGCGGCCAGCCGCATGGAATACAACAAGGCGGCGAGCGTTTTCCATACCGCTGTGCGTAATTTTCCCGGCTGTATCTATGCCTTCGTTTTCGGTTATAAGGAGAAGATGTTCCATTACGCGCAGGTCGATGAAGATGTCATGAACCCCAAGGTCGTACCTTACCGGGTTTTAGGTAATCCGGATGATATTCAGTACCAGGACCCAAAGCCTACAGTTTCAGCATCCCCGGCGCAAGTCAATGCGTTAAACGCTGGTAAATAAGGATTACATCATGGCGTTGAATATTCAGAAATCGTTCCAGGAAGAAGGCTTGAAGCACTTCAAGAGCTTCCCGTTCATGGAGGCGGCCATTGCGCTGGTGGTGATCATCGTGCTGGCGGCGCTCTTCATTGATTCGCGCAATATGCCTACGCACACGGCGCCGCGCCTGGCGCAGTCCGGCGGGACCAATGCGATCGAATTTGACGGCATTACGGTCAATCCTGTCATCGCGAAGGACTTTAACCTGCCGCAGGTGGCCGGGGTCCTGGTCAACGATGTCCCCAAAGGTTCCGCGCGCCGTATTTTCGATATCCGCCGCGGTGACGTTATCCTTAAATACAACGCTGTCGATGTCCAGTCCGCCAGCCATTTGTCATACCTGATGTCCCAGAGCAAGCCCGGTGACAAGGTCAGTTTCATCATCGCACGTAACGGGCAGAACCTGACCATGTCGGACCGTATCCCGGTGAACGCCGGTGTCGACCTTTTTGGGCCCAGCGGGCGCAATATCCTGGTCGTTCTGGTCATTGTCGCGATAACGTTCACGATGCTGTTCCTGAATCTATTCAACCGTACGGTGTGTGTGACGCTTGGCGCGGTGCTGATGTTGCTGGCGGGTACCGCATTCGGTTTTTATAACCAGTCGGAGGCATTTGACGCTATCCGCATGAGCCCGATCTTTATTTTTATGGGCATGAGCATTTTTGCCATTTTTCTTGATGACCTGCGATTCTTTGAGTATGTGTCCAAACGGATCATTGTCACCTTGAAGGCAGACACGATCAAGGTCATCTTCGCGTTGTGTATCATGACGTTCATTGCTTCGGCGCTGGTCAACAACATGTCGGTCATTTTGGTCATCATCCCCATCACGATCTACGCGTCCAAGGGGATGGGGTTTGAGCCCATTCCCGTTGTGATCGCCGAGATCATTGCGTCCGTCATGGGCGGGAACATGACGCCGATCGGTGATTTTTCTAATATGCTGATGGCTTCGAGCGCGGGGCTGACATTCCTGGATTTTTTGATCGTCATGGGGCCGATATGCTGTCTTTTTCTGGCAGGGTTCCTATGGTACCTCTGGTTCTTTGAATTGAGGCATGAGGCCAGGCCAAGTTCGGCCAAGCTCCAGAAAGCTTTCCTTCAGAAGATGGAGCAGGATATCAAGACGATGAAAATGGACTGGCCGAGGATCAAGCGGGTGCTTTATATTTTGGGCGCGGTGCTTCTGGCGTTCATGATATTGCCGTTCTTCAAGGTGCATTTGGCGCCGATCGCTTTAGGCGGCGGGTTCCTTTTGCTGGCTATCGAGAACCATAAGGCGAAAGATGTCATCAAGCGCATCAGCCTGACCGACATGCTGTTCTTTATCGCGCTCTTCCTGATCGTTGGCGGCGCGCTTTATTCGGGCCTGCTGAAGGTGGTGTCCAATGCGCTTATTGCGATGGCCATGGGCGACAAGATCCTTTATCCCATCCTTCTGATGCTGACCATGGCGGTTTTTACGGCCGTGATGAACGCAGGGCCTGCTATGGCCTTCCTTGTTCCCATTGTCATGCATTCCGGGTTCGCGGATTTTACGGACGTCGTGTGGTGGGCGCTCAACCTGGGCTCGATCGCCGGGGCGTGCGCGTGCATTTCCGGGGCCAGTGCCGGCATTATTTCGCAAACATTGATGGAAGAGCTGGGCAATGACCTTAAACATAAGGAAGGGTTGACCTTTGTCAGTTACGCGCGGCGCGGCTTGCCCGTTGCCGGCATGATCCTTCTTGTTTCGACGGTATATATTATTTTCTTAAGCATCATCCCCTGAGGAGCCTGAAAAGAATGTCAGACACGAAAGAAGTTACGTACGATTGGTGGAGTTACGCGAAAATAGGCGGGCTCATCCTGTTGATCATCATCGGGCTCGTGGCCATGTTCACGCCCTCGAAAACGCCTGTTTCGCAATCGTTGTCGACCATGCAGGCCGCGTTGCAGGGTGGTGTTGTGCCGCAAGGACCAGGGGCCGCGGCTGATCTTCCGGCATGGTGGATCCTTCTTTTCACAGGCTTTGCCATTGGTTGCTATGGCACCATCGTAGGTATTGGCGGCGGGCCGATCATCCTGCCGTTGCTGGTTTTTTTCTATGGGTGGGAGAATGAGCTCCTTGTGGCCACATCGCTTTTCATTGTTTTTCTGAACGCCGGTTCCGGATGCCTGGGTTATTCGATGCAAAAACGGATCGACTACAAGGGCGGTATCAAGTTCACCCTCGCGGCCATGCCGGGCGCGTTGATCTCGAGCTTCACACACCATTTGATCAACCTGACGTTCTTCAATGTCATTTTCGGGATATTCCTGATCTTCCTGGCGTTTTATACCATTTTCAGCATCAACAACCTTGACAAGTCAGCCGAGCAGGAAAAAGTGCTCCTCAAAGAGGCCAAGGCCGGCGGTTTCCGCCGTGTCAGGTTCATGGATAATTTCGGCGTCAAGTATGACTTCTATTCCAACGACAAGTTGGGTGTGGCCATGAACCTTCTGCTGGGCTTCTTCTGCGGATTCCTGGGAATTGGCGGCGGCGTGTTCCAGGTCCCGATCCTTATTTTTTTATTGCGCTATCCGTCACATATTGCGACGGCAACAAGCCATTTTGTTACGCTGCTGACGTGCGCGATCGCCTTAATGCCGCATATATTCCTCGGCAATGTCTGTTATGCCGAGGCCATCTGGATGGGGGTTGGGGTCATCGTGGGAGCTCAAGTGGGGGCGCGGATCGCGCCGAAGCTGAATACAAAAGTCACGCTATATCTGTTCGTGGTCATTTTGATCGTCCTGGCGATAAAGTTATTTTTGGTATAGGGCCCGAACGAATAATATATAACTTGCGGTAACAGAATTGAGACCGGGGGGTGCAACATGGAATTTTCACTGGCATTCGTAGCTGTTCTTGTCCTTGAGATCGTGGCCATTGTGGATGTGTTACGCAGTTCTCTATCGGGCACAAAGAAACTGCTCTGGGCTGCCCTTATCATCATTGTCCCTGTGGTCGGATTTATTCTATATTTTCTGTTAGGCCGTCCTGAAAAACTGTAAAGCGAGGCGTCATGAAGAGAGAAACGCTTATCACCCTGAGCGCGATAATATTTTTTATCATGATCCTGATCGCGCTGTTCACAAATAGCAGTGTTCAGGATGCGTCGCTTGACACGCTCCATGAGATCAAAACAGCTGATGCATGGAAACAGCAGGCCGCGCTCGTACCGGGTGTCAATTGCCCTGTGCCGCAGCAGGGGGGTGCTCAGGGTTATTATCCCTATCAGCAAGGCCAGGGGATGCAGCAGGTCGCGGCTCCCGTTATTGCCCAGGGGCAGGCTGCGCCTGAGTTGATCAAATACATGGGCACTGAGGTCATTGAGGTCGGTGGCGGTAAGGTCAAGATCACGGGGGTCATGGGTAATTCCTGGGCCGCAAAATCGGGCCTGGAGGCCGGTGATATCCTTTTGTCGTTCGATACGCAGCCGATCACCAGCCTGGCCCAGTTCAAAGATCAATTGGCCAAGGTGCCGCCTGAAAAAGATTACAAGATCACGTATTTACGCGGCGCACGGAAGAAAAAGGGCATCATTTTTATCGGTGAAGGTGAAATGGAAGGCTTTTTGCCGATCCCGCAGGCGAAGTAGAAGATTTCTTAAAAAAGACTTTTGAAAACGCCCCGGCAAGATATGATGATGGCATGTTCAAGCAAAAACTGGCTTCATTTTTGACCGAGGCTGCGCGCGAGGGTATCAGTAAGCTCGATAAAGATTCGCCGGCAGCCCGGGAACTTGGTACCCTTGATGTGGATGTCGTCCTTAAGGAAGATATTCATCAGATCTGTGAAGCGATCACTTTTCCCGAGATCATGAGGGTCCTTTCTCTCGGGGCGACGATCAAACTTGGCTCGGGAGATACGCAGCGCGCCAAGGACGATATCAAGAAGATGGCCCTGGTCATTGAGGACAGGATCACGCAGAGGCAGGGGAAGTTAAGGCTTCCTTCATCATGCCGTGATCTGTTATTTAATCTATAAGAGGAAGGCGTTAGATGAAATCGTTGCTTGTAAAAGTTTTTATGATGCTTTCAGCGGCGTTCTGCATGCTGGAGGGGCTCGTCCTGATCGCGGTTGGCCTTGGTCGGCTTCCGTCTGAACAATTGCTGGCGGTCTATACCCGTTTGATGGCGGCGCCCAAATCCCTGACAACCGTCCTGGGTATCGGTGTGTTTTTTGTCCTGCTGGGCTTTATTCTTCTTATCCTTTCTTCTCGGACCAAGCCGGTCCCGCATGAGATCCAGGTGGAGAAGGATGGCAAGGTCTTGAACATCCCTGAGAGGGCGGTCAAGGATTTTATCCTGCAGATCATCGCGCAGAATCCCTGCACTTCTGATGTTACGGTCGCTTTTGAGCGTAAGGAAAAAGATATCGAGATCGAGATATCCGCTTCACTTGACGGTGTTTCATCGATCTACAAAGAGTTGAACGAGATCGAGGACGTCCTCAAGAGCGAGCTCGACCGGGTATTCGAGTGGAAGGCCTTCACGATCAGCTTCCATTTGCGCGGTATCGGGGTTGACCCTAAAAAGAAATATTTTGCCGCGGCGCCTGCTGCTGTAGCGATCGCTGCAGCGGTCGAACAGGTTTCCCCTGCCTCGGAAGAAAAGGTTGAAGCCACTGAAGAGCCTCTGCGATCTGTCTTGGTTTCCGAGGCCGATGAAGAGGATGAAAAACCCGTCAACGAACAGTTGTTGGCGCGCAAAACACCCAAAGAGAGCCCTAAAGCCAGTTCATTTTTCAGTAAAATTTTACTAGGAAGATAATGGCGATCAGCCCCGCAGAAAGCCAACAGAGCCGTGTGCCCGAGGCGCATGGAAGCACGGGCGTGCCCCATGGCGCGCGTGTGAGGAAAGTTGCTATTGTCGGCCTTCCCAATACCGGCAAGACCCAGATATTCAACAACCTCACCGGCGAATACAGCATCGTTGCCAACTACCCCGGCACCACGATTGAAATGAGGCGCTCTGTCGTCATGATCAAGGACCAGCGTTACGAGGTCATTGATACACCGGGCCTGCATTGTTTATACATCCATTCTGAAGAAGAGGTCGCTGTCCGCGACATGATCCTTGCGGAAGCGCCCGATGTTATTGTCCAGTGCCTTGATGCCAGCCAGTACAAACAGTCATTGCTTCTGACCGCGGAACTGCTGGAACTGGAAACGCCGATGGTCCTGGTGCTCAATGCCATGGATGAGGTCGGGCGTAAGGGGTTATGGGTCGATTCCACACAGCTTGAGAAACTTCTTGGTATCCCTGTTGTCGAATCAGTGGCTTTGCGCGGCTTGGGCAAGGAAGAGCTGAAAGCCGCCATAGCAGCTGCCAGGAAGAGTTCCCTGAACGTCGCCTATGGGTTCAGGATCGAAAGCTTGATACTGGAACTTACTTCGGCGCTCCCTTTTTCGCTTGAATTCAAACACAAGATCGCAACCCTCCTGTTGCAGAACGATCCTTTTTTGGAGAAGTACCTTGAGAAAAGAGTCGACGCCCAGGCGCTGACCCAACTGCGTTCGACGCTGGCGAATATTCGCGGGCAGGGCAAGGGCAACATTGCCCAGGCCATCAATGATAAACGCAACCGCTGGATCGACACGGTCGCCGCATCGGCTGTCAGGAAGCAAAAAATATCGTACCAGGGGCTTTCACACTACGTCACCCAGGCCAGCCGCCAGCCGCTTTTTGGGATACCTATTTTCTTGTTCCTGATGGCGGTGGTATACCTTTCGGTAGTGTATGTCTCGGGAGCACTGGATAAACTCATCAATTTTGTGGCTGTTGCGCCCGTGACCGCCCTGATCACGTCTCTGTCCCTGCCTGTGTTCTGGAATGACCTTCTGATCGGCAACCACGGCATCCTGACACTGGGGCTCTTTAACGCTATCTGCACGGTCCTTCCGATCCTTTCCGTGTTCTTCTTTATTTTTGGATGTTTTGAGGATAGCGGGTACATAACGAATTTTACGGTTTTGACCAAGACGATATTTGAAAAGATCGGGATACCCGGCAACGCCATTACATCGTTGGTCCTGGGTTTTGGCTGCAAGACCATGGCGACCCTCAGCACGCGCGGGCTTACGGTCAGGAAAGAGAAATTCATTGCTGTTTTTCTTATTGCCTTTGCCATTCCATGCTCGGCGCAGCTGGGGATCTCCATGGCTATCCTGGCGCGCGTGGGCCTGAGCGCTTTTTTGACCGTTTTTGTCGTGCTCATCCTTTGCGAGGTCGGGGCAGGGCTTTTGCTCAATACGATCCTTAAAGGACGGGACGCGAGCTGGTTTATTCAGGTCATCCCGCCATTGCGTTTCCCAAGCATGCGGGCGGTCTGCCGTAAGACCTACCACCGCATCGTCGATTTCCTGAAAGAAGCCCTTCCTATTTTTATTTTTTCGGCTGTAGGGTTGTTCATTTTTGACAAAACCGGCCTTTTGGGCCTTACCAAGCAGGCCATGACCCCCATGATCGTAAATTGGATGGGGCTTCCTAAAGATATCATTGATGTGTTCCTTCTGGCCCTTGCGCGGCGTGAAGCAGCCGCCGGGCTTATCCTCAAGATGGTCGATGCCGGTTCCCTGAACTATATCCAGTCCATTCTCGCGGTGATCGTGACAACGATATCATTCCCCTGCGTGGCGAACGTTATTGCCATCGGCAGGGAGATGGGGTGGAAAACAGCGCTCTTGATGACGACCCTTATCTTTGTTTCGTCATTCATCCTCGTTGGGGCGCTGCGGTGGGTATTGGTCCTTGTGTGTCACTGACGTTGTAACGTAATCAGGAAGGCCACGCTTGATGTACCAACGGACTGTCAACGGGACATGGTTCGCCGACCGGCAATCGCTGTGTTTGATGATCGCCGGCGCGCTTTTGGCGATCCTGCTGGCCGTTAACTTCTTGTGCAATGACACCCCGGACCGCGGACGTATTGTCCGTATCAGTGGCCGTGTCACGCTCGAGCGCGCGGGCGAGGCCGTAACTCCGGGCGTAGGGATGTTGTTGAACGCCCAGGATAAAATATTGACCGGCGCGGACTCTTATGTTGAAGTTTCCTATGACGAGGCTGACAAGGATATCATGCGCATCGGGCCAGGGTCCCGCGTTGTCTTTGAAAGCGCCAGGATCGAGAAGCGTACGGCCATTTTCATGGACAGAGGCGAGATCAAGCTCAAACTCGACAGCCTTCAAAAAGGTTCGATGTTCAAGGTGCGCACACCGGTGGCCATTGCTGGTGTCCGGGGGACCGCGTTCGGCGTCCGGTTCAATGGCAAAGAGGTCCTGATCACGGATTACGAGAGCCGTATCTTTGTGAAGGGCTTGACACCGAACTACCTTGAGATGAACGACGAGCTATTGTTGAGCAATGGCTGGAACGTCCAGGTCGCGCAGTTCGAGAAGCCTTCAAGGGTGGCGCGCATGTCCGTCCAGGAGTTGCAGGAGTGGAAATCGTGGCTGGCCTCTGTTGACGCCTTGCCCAAAGCGGCGTCCGTGAGCAACGCGTCTTTTGTAAGCTTTATCCATTTCGCTCCGGGTTCCTGGCACCAGGCCGTGACGTTCCTGACGGCGGTGAGAACAAATCTCTCTTTATCACCATCAGCCCTGGCCCTTATGCTGTATGCTGTGCTGGCGCTGGGGATGGGAAAAGTCGTGGAGAAAGTATGGCTGTGACACGCAATGACGATCAGGATGAACACATTGAGCAATTGTGGTACATGAAGGAGGAGGGCAAGTCTTCTCTTGAATTCATGAAGAAAGCCATGAAACGCGCGTTTGATCCTAAGGTGGTCGATGAGTTGGCGCAACGCGGCCTTGTCGAACGCGGCGGGGAACCTGTAACTATCAGATTGACGGTCCAGGGAGAAGCCAGGGCCCGTCAATTGATCCGCGCGCATCGTTTGGCGGAGCGGCTGATTGCCGACGTCCTGGGTGGCGGCGATCTGGAGCAGATCGCGTGTGAATTTGAACATACCGTATCCCTGGAACTGGTCAACGGTATTTGCACGCTCTTGGGCCATCCCAAGGAATGCCCTCACGGCATGCCTATCCCGGAAGGCGATTGCTGCCGTCTGGCCAAAAAATCAGAATTCAGTTTTATCATCCCCCTCGGTGACCTGAAACTTGGTGAAAGTGCCCGGATCGCCTATATCAATTGCAAGAGCGACCAGCAGATCCACAAGCTTGAGGGCTTGTGCATACGTCCCGGTGTTGTCATCAAGCTGCATCAGACTTATCCGACCCATGTCATCGAGTGCGAAGGCGCCAGCATTGCCCTTGATAAAGGCGTTGTGGCGAATATATCGGTCTGGAAAAATCAGCCAGGGGTTGATGAGGTGGCCCTGTCCCAGGTTACTGACAAGAAAGAGCCTGCCAGCACAGGGAATAAATTTGTTGATTTCCTTTTCAGGAAAGTATTGTAGAATAAATCACTTCTGGAGGATTTTATGGAAGACCATCTTGAAGCTTTACGTCAGAAGCAAAAAAAGCTGACGTTCCTTTTCGGCGAACTTGTTTACGGTCTTTGCCGGTCCGACGATGCCCGGTTCCGTCCGATCGCCGAGAATAAAGAGGCAAAGAAGTTTTTGGACCTTCTGGACTATCTGGCTGACAGGATCGACAAGATCGAAGCCCTTTACAGTGTCGAACTTGAAGCTGAAGCCCAGGCGGAAGAGGACGAAGCTGCGGGTATGGCACAGCCTGAAGCAGAGCCTGTCGCTGAAGATGTGCCTGAGGCGGAGGGATCATTTGAAGAGGCGGCGGTTGAGGAAGAAGCCGCGGCGGCGCAGGAAGCCATCACCGCGGAAGCTCCTGTCGAGGTTGCTGTCCCTCAGGAAGAAGCCGAAGCTGAACCTTTGCCTTCAGTAGATGATGTCCCGGCAGAGGATGAAGAGCCCCAGATCACGGAAGCCGTGGAAGATGAGGTCAATCTGATCGTTGCAGAAGAGAACCCTTCGCGTTCCTCTCTTTCCCGTCAGAGGTCTGAAGCCGCTGACACGCTGGCGGAGATACTGGAAACCGCCAAATTCTCGTCGAGCGCTAACCGGAGGCTCTTTGAAAAGAATATCAAGCAGTTGCGCATGGGAACCGAGCTTGAGCGTGAGATCAGCGTGGCTCAGATCGCTCATATAACTCCAAAGGCAGCCCTCCACAGGGTTTACGAGATCGCGATGCGTGACGAGAGCCCCCTGGTCCGTCTTACTGTCATCAAGAATATTTCACGGATGAAAGAAGGTGATGCCGAAGGTTTTTTTGATCTTGGCATCAATGATCCGGATCCCAAGGTCAGGGCGGCCGCGATCAAGGGCCTGGGCAGCCGTGTTTGCGAAAAGCACCGCAAACTGCTCGAAGGGTTGTTGAAGGACGATGATGTCCATGTGCGGGGCCTGGCTGTTACCTACCTGGGGATATATTACGGTAAGGATGGGGTAAAAAAAGCCATGACCTCGTGGACGGATGACAGCCCTTATGTGCGCGCCAGCCTCCTGGAAATGCTTTCTATCGTCAAGCCCGACGGGGTTCTCACGATCGTGAAGGACCTTCTTTCTGATCCAGATCAAGAAGTAAAAAAAGCGGCTGAGAAAGCGCTGGAAAAACTCATGCCGGAACGAACAAAAGGAAAAGCTAATGGCAAAAGAAAAAAATAACAAGAATTCAGGTGAAGCTTTTGTAAAGACTGTTTCATACGGGACCGGCCTTATTTGCAAGAAGATCGCCGCGCTGGGAAAGGTCACCCAGACGAAGGCCTGGAAGAACGCGATCGCCAAAACAAAAGATGTGTGCGAAACGGTCGGCGGGAAGGCCGATGTCCTCCTTGATAAGGTGGCTACAAGTGTTGAAGAGGGTGCGCGGGATATTGGAAAATCCTTTAACGCCGGCATGAAATCTGTCGCCGAGGAAGCCAAAGAGACGGCTGTGCCTAAAAAGAAGTCTGCCGGCAAGGCCAGGCCTAAGGGCAAGCTCAAGAGCGCGGCCCGCAAGGCCAAGGTGGCGGCTGCTGTTGCGCAGGATATACCTGTTGAGCCTGTGCTGGAGCAAGAGATCGAGAATGTCACCAAGGACGTCGAGACCGTATAGACTTTTTCGCGCTAGACGGACTGAAAGTATAAGATGGCAACAAAAAAGACGCAGGAACTTCTCCAGGAGTCTGAAAAGCAGGCTGAATCCGTGTATGCTTCCCTTGGCCGGCTGCTCTACGAGAACATCCAGGCCGGGGCGATCAGTTATTCCTTTACATCGCCTGATACCGCGCTGACCGCCAAGGCCAAGCGGCTGCTGAGGGATATTGTTGCGGAGAAGATCTCGGATCGAAGGACAAAACGTGCACCCCTCCTGCGTCCGCCGCCGGCTAAGGCTCCGGTCAAAGCACCGGTACGTCCTTCTGTTGAGATACCCCCCAGGAAAGCACCGAAAAACAAGGTCGTGGCTGTCCTCAAGGGCGTGGGGCATGTTCTCTCCGACCTGTCCGCGGCCGCAGCGCCTGCGCCTGCAAATGCGCCAAAGCCCGCGGTTTCCCGGCGAGGCCAGCTGGATCCCTATACAAAACTTATTGTTACGGGGCAGGTCTGCGCGAACAAGATCATTGATGTTCAAAAAGATTTTAATGACTGTCTCAGTGCCGGTCTCTTGCATACCACCGGCGAGCGGACGGCGGTCTTTCAGGCAGCTGCGGATGAGAAGATCCAGTCTATCATTTCATTGATGGCCCACAGGCGGGAGGAGATCAAAAGCGTTATGGAACAAAAAAGACAGTTCTTCGCGGAGAATCCCGAGGCCCCTATCTGGAAGGCCGAAGAGAATTTTCTCAAACATGTAGAACAGGAGATCGATGAAACCACGCGGCATATCGATCGCCTTGTTGACGAGGTTGTCGGGCTTTTTAAGAACATCAACGATGTGTTTGAAAAAGACCTGGAGCACGCGCGGCTTTCCCGTGAAGCCCGCGCCGCGCTGGCCCAAGAGCCTGAAGAGGCCCCTCAGGAGGAGCCGTTACTTCCGGATCCGGTGTCCGATGAACCGGAGCCTTCCGTTGAAGAAGAGGGTCTTGTTGCTGAAGTGGCAACAGAAGAAGCCTTTGCCGCTGAATCTGAAGAAACCTCGTCTGAAGAAGCGGGTGATTACGGGCTATTTGAGACGGCGGCACGCAAACTCGGCCGCGAGAGCATTTCCGACGAAGAGAAGCTCGCCGTCCTGCACACGCTTTTCCGCAATGCGCCCAAGAGGGCGGTCCCGTTCTTTTATGAATTGACGCGGGAAGCGGATATCTTTTTCCAGAG
>CAIOTT010000046.1 GCA_903861305.1 Candidatus Omnitrophota bacterium
CCCTTTTTAAGGATCGCTTCCGCCTGCTTAAGATGGGTAATATCACTTAGCACGCAACGGCACCCCCGCGCTTCGGCTTCCCCCTCGGCAACCGTTGCCTGTAAATGTGCCCAAAATATCGTTCCATCCTTTTTGACCATCCTGAGTTCCCACGCTTGCGGTTTACCGGTCTCAAAGAGCTGTTTGCGATGCAGATAATAACTATCCTGATCTTCTTTCAAAATGAAATGGCTGATCGGATTCCTTGCCAGCGTGCCGCGAGGCGATCCCAGCAATGTCGCCGCGGTCAGATTGGCTTCCAAAATCATCCCCGGCTCTGTGATCGTGATATATCCCACCGGCGCCAGATCGTAAAGATCAAAATAACGCGCCCTCGCGGCATCAAGTTCTGCTTGCGCACGCCGCAATTCTTCATTCTGCATCTCGAGTTCGATCTGGTGCACGCGCAATTCATGGAGCGTCTTTTTAATCCTGTCCAATGACAGAAACTCAATATCATCCGGCGATTGGACGGCATTCTTCAGAGCCGTTTCTTCCGCCCGACGGCGCAACTCAGCGGCGTGTTCTGCGCTATTATCCCTGTTTTCCATTGTGCGCCTCCATAAACGGGATCACTTCATCCGCCGGCAACGGCTTGCTAAAAAGGTATCCCTGATAATAATCACAGCGGTTGGCCGCCAGTTTCTCCAACTGTATTCCCGTCTCCACACCTTCAGCGACAACCCCCAGTTTCAACTTGTGCGTCAGGTCAATGATCGCTGGTATCATGGCGTTCTCATCACTTTCTTTAGCGATCTCGTTTATAAAAAGACGATCAATCTTCAAATTCTTGATGGGTAATTTCTGTAAATGAACCAGCGATGAATACCCTGTTCCGAAATCATCCAATGAAACCAGAACACCAAGCGCGCTGATCGCCTTCAGGATCTCAACAGCGGCATCAAAGGACTCAATACACAAACTCTCGGTCACCTCGATCTCCAGAAGCTCCGGGCGCAGGCCGTTTTGATCCAAAGCACTTTTGATAATATCCACCAGATTCTTGCGCCGCAATTGAACCACCGATATATTGACCGAGATCACCAGATCTATGAACCCGCGGTCAACCAGCTGTTTGCCGAACCGGCACGCCTCATCAAGGACCCAGGCGCCAATGGGCACAATGAGTCCTGTCTCCTCGGCCACGGGGATAAACTCATCAGGGAAAACAAGCCCGCCTCCGGTACGAAACCAGCGCAGCAGCGCCTCAAACCCCCTGACCCGGCCATCCGCCACATTAACAACCGGCTGATAGAACAGGACAAACTCTTTCTTGTCCAATGCGCCACGAAGATCGCGTTCCACCTGCATTTTCGTGACGGCATTCTTATTCATTTCAAGATCAAAGAACCGGAACATGTTCCTGCCGGATTCTTTGGCCGCGTACATAGCCGTATCGGCGTTCTTCAAAAGATCCTCGAGTGAATCGCCGTCATGCGGATAGACCGCGATGCCGATGCTCGCTGTGATAAAAAGATCATTGCCCGCGATCAGCCGCGGTGCATTAAATTTTTCCCGGATACGTTCAGCAATATATTGAGCCCCCTGCCCGCTTTCCAGATCATTCAAAAGAATAAGGAACTCATCCCCGCCGACACGCGCCATCATGTCTGTTTCCCTGATACAGGCGGCAAGACCCAGTGCCGTGTCTTTAAGAAGCTCATCGCCTACCGAATGCCCCAGCGTATCATTCACACTCTTGAAATGATCAAGATCAACAAACATGACCGCGCATTGCATGCCGGTACGTCTGGCGCGTGCGATCTCCCGACTGGCTTTCTCAAGAAACGCGGGGCGGTTAAGCGTACGCGTCAGCGTATCAACATGCGCCATGATCACCAACTCACTCTCCAGCATTTTACGCGCGGTTACATCGCTCAATGTAATGCGGCATACAGGGGCACCGCCTTCATCTTTCGCGGCCGCGATCTGCAGCTGAACCCAAAATACCGCCCCCTCTTTCTTCACCATCCGTAATTCCAGCGACTGCGTTTCACCGGTCGCAAAAAGCTGTTTACGTTGCTGACAATACCCATCCTGATCTTCTTTAAGAATAAACCGGGAGATCGGCTGTCCCGCCAACACACCCCGGATCACACCCAGCAATGTGGCGGCGGTAAGGTTGGCCTCCATGATAAGCCCTTGTTCGTTCAATGTGCAATAACCCACGGGTGCAAGATCATAAAGATCAAAATACCGCGCCCGTGCCATATCAAGTTCCAACTGCGCCCGGCGCAATTCCTCATTTTGCATCTCCAGCTCGATCTGGTGTACATGCAATTCATTGAACGCCTGCCTTACAGCCATGGGCGTCAATTCGTCGGGCTCGAAACGGTCGATCCACGCGTTCGTAGCCTTGGACCTTTTCTCGGCTTCCGTGCGTAATACGGCGGCGTGTTCCGCGCTGCTGTCGATGTTTTCCATGGTGCGCCTCCAGCGTTCAACCAGGCTTGCCTTCTCTCGGTCGTTCCGTTGTTGCGATCGCGTACATTTGCCCGGCCTCATTCATTAAAGCCGTGGATATGATCGAAACCTTCCTAACCGAACCATCTTTGCAAATCCGCTCGGTCTGATACGATTCCAAGACTTCAGCCTTGCTCAGTAGCACAACCTTGGCTAATGCCTCATCGCGCCGCTCCTCGGGGATCCGATCCCGGATATTCATCGCCAGCGCTTCGACTTCACTCCAGCCATACATTCTGACCGCGCCCGGGTTCCAGGCAATGATACGTCCCTCCAGATCCTGCACAGTAATAGCATCATGGGCATCGCGGACGACCACGGCCAAACGGAGCATTTCATTGGCTTTGCGCAAGGATTCCTCCGCCTGCTTGCGCTCGGCGATGTCCTCGATCATACAAAAATGACGCCCATTCTTTTTACCTTCAACCATCATCGGCGCAATTGTCATGCTGATCCAGACAACGGCCCCATCAAGCCGAAGATATCGTTTTTCCATCTGGAATCCGTTTGTCTTGCCGGCATTCAACAGCGCCATATTATCAAGGTCTTTCTGAACATCCTCTGGATGCGTGATGCTCATCCAGTCAATTTTCATCATCTCTTCCCTTGTTCTGCCCGCGATCCTGGCAAACTTCGGATTAACTTCATAGATCTGTCCCGTCAATGAGTCGATCAAGGCAATGCCCAGTGGCGCCTCCACGAACAATTTCTTAAACAACTCCTGACTTTCTCGCGCCACTTCACGCGTCTTTACCGTCTCTGTGATATCCACAAACGTGATCACCGCACCTTCGATCACATTGTCGAGCGTGCGGTAAGGCTGAATATGCAGGGTGTACCACTGGCCCGCCGTGGTTTGAACTTCCACCTCTTTGAAACCCAGCGTATCGAGCACGGACTGTGTATCCGCGACCAATCGGTCATACCCCACCAGATTCGTAAGGATATGGCTCACGGGCCGCCCCATATCAGTCGCGATCAAATTGATGATCGTGCTGGCGCCGGCGGTAAAACGCAGGATACGCATCTGATGATCTACAAAAATGGTCGCGATCCCTGTTCCAGCGAGAAGATTGTTCATATCGTTATTGGCGCGGGACAGATCGAGAACCTTGGTCTGCAATTCCGCATTGACCGTGGCCAATTCCTCATTGACCGACTGCAATTCTTCCTTGGACGTCTCCAGTTCCTCATTGGTCGATTGCATCTCCTCATTCACGCTCTGCATTTCCTCGTTGAAGGATTTAAGTTCTTCGTTGGAGGTCTCCAGTTCCTCATTAGCAGCTTGAAGGAACTCTTCCTTGGCCTGAAGTTCCTGATTAAGTGCCGCAATACGAGCATCGGTATCTGACGTATGTTCCGTATCGCCGGGAAGCGGAATGCGACTCACCGGATCTGTTGCCAGCGCTTCCATCAGAATGACAAGATACGCCGGCGATTCCGGCGTGGCGACGGCCCCGCTCATCACCGGATGAACGCTCATATTGACCAAGGTATAGTGGCCGTTTGTTTTTACGCGCAAACTTGAAGAGCGAATGGCCTCCTTGGTCCTTACAGCTTTATGCAGGGCATTGGATAATTCATGCTTCAGGCCTTCGCGCGCCATCTTCAGGATATTGTTGACGCCACTCTCGCCAATCGCTGGTTCAAGGTACATCCCGGAACGGCCATGAAGATAAAGGATATCGCCATGCCCGTTGACGAGCGCTCCGACCGGCGCAACCTCTTTTAAGATCGCCTGTTCGGTCAACTCGCGCAGAGGCAATTTAACGGGGAAAGTCTTGCTACCGATGGCCCTGGGAAGCGCAGCATCAACCGCCGTCCCCGGTGACAGGTAACGGCTGAATACCGCACGCGTTGCGCCTTGATGAGTCGCTTTGCCCTGATACACTTTTAATTTACGGTCCAGCACAGTGAACAGATCGTTAAACTCACCGATGGTCTCGGACGTGCCTAAAAAGAGCGTCCCCCCGGGATTAAGCGCATAGTGGAACAAAGGAATAAGTTTCTTCTGTAATTCCCCACCCATGTAGATCATGAGATTACGGCAACTGATAAGCTCAAGCTTTGAGAATGGCGGGTCCTTGATCACATCCTGCTCGGAAAAAACCAGCATATCGCGGATGCCCTTGTGAATACGGTACGCATTGCCACCGGCCTCAAGCGTGAAAAAACGAGCCAACCGCTCCGGTGAAACGTCGCTACTGATACTGGCCGGATAAATACCAAGGCGGGCTGTTGCGATCGCCTGACTGTCAATGTCTGTCGCAAATACCTGTATCGAAAAACTCTGCTTCATCGTTTCCTGCCGCTCGGCGAGCAGGATAGCCAGGGAATACGCCTCTTCCCCCGTAGAACACCCCGGCGACCACACGCGGATCGAAGCCCCTGCGGATTTGCCGACAAAAAGTTTAGGGATAACCTGTTCCTCGATCAGTTTGAACGCCTCCGGATCACGAAAGAAATTGGTCATGCCGATCAACAGGTCGCGAAAAAGAGCCGACACCTCGGTGGGCGTTTGCTGCAAGAACTTGACGTAGCCATCCATGGTATCGATCTGATGGACGACCATCCGGCGTTCAATGCGGCGGTTGATCGTGCTGGGCTTATAGAGTGAAAAGTCGTGGCCTGTCCGGTCGCGCAGCAAAACAAAGATCTTCTTCAAAGCGCTTTCAGTCTTAGGTGAGGCGACTGTTCCCAGCTGATGGGGTTTCCCAAAAGCGTGAAGGGCGTAGGCCATCAACTGAGCAGCCATCTCTCCCGGTGGCAGTTCATAATCCACGAGGCCCGTGCCGATCGCACTGCGCGGCATGCCGTCGTACTCGGTGGATTCAGGATTCTGCGCCATGACCATGCCGCCCTCGCCTTTGATAGCCCTCAAGCCCAGCGTGCCATCAGATCCGGTACCCGACAGCACAATACCGATCGCCCGCTCGTGCTGATCCTGCGCGAGGGATCGGAAAAAGAAATCAATAGGCAGACGCATACCGCGCTGGGCAGAAGGCTCCAGTAGCTGAAGCGCACCGTTCAGGAAAGCCATATCGCGATTGGGCGGAATAATATAAGTGCAGTTGGGCTGCACCTTCATGCCATCCTCAACCTCGAAAACCTCCATGCGGGTGTAACGGCGAATAAGTTCGGTCAGGATACTCTTGTGGTCAGGGGCCAGATGCTGGACCAGCACAAAGGCCATGCCGGGATCCCGGTCGGTGGGCATACCCGAAAAGAACGCCTCGAATGCCGCCAATCCCCCGGCGGACGCGCCGATACCAACGATTGGGAAAGTGCTTTCGGAAGGAATGTTCACGGGCATTTCTGTTTCAGCAATTACTCCCGTTCCTGTTAAAGAGGCCGCGACTGTCAGTAGACTCTTTACCGGCTGCTTTGGCTGCACATTGACTGCGGCTTTTTCCTTCTTGGGAACCGACATACTCTTCCGCTTGGGGGAAACTTTTGTTCTTTTCATGTTATCAGCCCTTTCAAAGGAAAAATGCGCAGAAACTTCCCGTGGTTTTATTCAAAGTAACAGCACCCACATATTCTACATTTTCCAAATGTGCTAGGTGGCCGCATGTTCATCTTACGGTTAAACCTCTTTAATAGATACTTAAATATTAGAGAGAGAGAGAGAGAGAGAGAGAGAGAGAGAGAGAAGAACAGCGACGAGGTTTTTAAGAATTTATCAGAATATAATACAATATTCCCGATAAATTTTCGGTCTAAGCCCACCGACATCCGGCACAACACCCGGATGCCGCTGACTAAGGCGAGTCAAATGCATCACCGGCACCACCCGGTCACGGCTTAAGGCCAGAGCCTTTAAATACGCGAGGAACGCGCCTTCGATCTGGCCCTGATGCTCAAGGCTCACCCCCAGATTTTTCCACGCTTCCCATGAATGTGGCCCCAACTTGATCGCCCAACGTGACCACTCCTCAGCTTGGATAAAATCCTGCCGATACAGATTGCAGAATCCCAACTTGGTCACGGTCGCAATATGCTGGTCCTTTGTCCTGATCGCACAGGCAAGACTGCGGGCAAAATAACCCGTCGCCTTGTCATATTCATAGAACTCCGCGCTCATCTCCCCAGCCAAGAACAAAAGGCGCGAACGATGTTCCAACATGTCGGCATCACTGATTACCTCATTGATGACGTTTAGTCCCTCCCAAAAACAGCCTTCTGCGGCACATACCTTTAATAAGGTCTCCAGCGCGTCGATCTTCGAATCGGCAGTTGTGGCGGATCGTCGAGCTTTTATAGCCCAATCGTGAAGTCCGGCAGGGATGCAGTAAATGACACTCTCCCGCAGGATGTCCATGTAAAGCTCTTCCTTCATGATAAGTGGCGTCGGCCTCGTCTTCATCATGTGAATATGCCCATACATCTCGAGCAATAGCAAGTCGAAATACCGACGGAAGATATATCTCTGAACGGACTTGCTATTAGCTAAAACCTATGGCTACATTGGACTAACGAAAGGAGCACGCCCATGGCCCAAGCGCCCGATAACAGCCTTATAACCGAGATCATGACCCTTAAGAATGCCCCGTTGGAGGCTATAAAGGCCAAATACGCCGCACTGTACGGCCAAGACAGCCCTTCATCCAGCAACAAGATCTTCCTGTGGCGTAAGATCGCCTATCGCCTTCAGGAGCTCGAATACGGCGGTTTGCCTGATGACACCAAGAACAGGATCAACGAACTTATCGAGCGCTATGATCCGGTCAATAACAAAACCCTGCGACCCAAAACAGTAATGGAAAGAAATAGCAATAACGGACGAGATAGACGCCTCCCCATCCCCGGAGCCATCATAAGGAAGGAATACAAGGATCAGCTCATTGAGGTCAAAGTTCTGGAGAATGGATTTGAATATCAGGGGAAAAGTTATAAAACACTCTCGGCGGTCGCCACGGCGGTGACCGGAGATCACTTAAATGGATATACTTTTTTCAAGCCATGACAAACGAACCCGAACAAAAAAGGCATCTTGTATGCGCCATTTACACCCGTAAATCCTCATCCGAAGGATTGGATCAGGAGTTCAGCTCTCTTGATAACCAACGCGAATCAGCCGCAAGCTACATCAAAAGCCAGCAACATGAAGGCTGGACAGCCTCCAGTGAGCTTTACGATGACGGCGGCTTCACGGGAGCCAACGTTGAAAGGCCCGGCCTCCAGAAGCTCTTGAGTCATATCAAGGAAGGAAAGATCAATTGCGTGGTGGTCTACAAAGTGGACCGGCTGTCCCGATCACTGCTTGATTTCAGCCAGCTTCTTGAATTCTTTGATAAAAACAACGTCGTCTTCGTTTCCATTACCCAGCATTTCAATACCAATACGTCCATGGGACGGTTAACCCTCAACATCCTTCTTTCCTTCGCTCAGTTTGAGCGTGAAATAATCAGCGAACGCACAAAAGACAAACTTAGCGCCGCACGCAAGCGCGGACAATGGCTCGGCGGCCACCCACCGTTCGGCTACATGCGCGACCCCAAAGAAAATCGCAAGATCATTATCAACCCTGCCGAAGTTGACATGGTGCGCAAAGTCTATGCCCTTTATCTGGAAAAGAATTCCGCACTGGAAGTCGCGCAAGAGATCACCGCCACCGGCTACCGCACCCCCTCTTGGCCAACCAAGACCGGCAAAACCTTCGGAAACAAGAAGCTCAGCATTTCAAATATTGTTCGCATGCTCAAGAACCACACCTACATTGGCAAAGCCAACTATCAAGGAAAAATCTATGACGGCCTTCAATCTGCCATCATCGACGAGGAAACATTCAATAAAGTCCAAGATCGAATGTCTCATCACCGTTTAGACCGAAAGCCATTCAAGAATAAGGATTGCTCCGGGCTTTTATCCAAGGTCCTCAAATGCAACGCCTGCGGCAGCGCCATGATCCACACCTACACCCTGAAGAAGAACCGCTTCAAATACCGCTATTACCTGTGCTCGAATGCCCAGAAACGCGGCTACGCTGAATGCCCTGTCCGCTACGTTAACGCCCAGCTGATGGAGGAACGGATCGAACAGATCCTGCGCGGCGAAGTTAAGACCCTCAAGAATTCACCGCACAAGGCAGAGTCCGAAGCCATCCTATCGCCCATCTGGGATTCATTGTTCTTCGAAGAGAAACGCAGGATCATCCGCACGCTCATCAAGACAGCTGATTATGATTCAACCGCCAAAAAGATCGGCATGGTTTTGAACGGAACCACCGAACGAATGGAATTCGATTCAAACATCAAGAAGATCCACGCCAACACCATCAAAGGAAAGCAGCGACAGCTTGATCATGAACCAGCGATCAGAAAACAGCTTCTTCTGGCCCACCACCTGAACCAGAACCTTTCTGATGGCAACATAAAAGACCTGAATCAGGCCTCCGCCTGGCTGGGCTTCAGGCAAACAAGTCTAAGTCACATGCTTGGGCTCTTGCATTTATCGCCGTCAATCCAGACGGAGATCATAACTGACAATGCACCGATCCTCGACGCGATCCCCGAATACAAACTCCGCAACATCTCCTCCGAAGCGGACTGGACCAAACAGGCCGTCCTCTGGCAAGAGATCAAAACCTCTCTCTCCTTTAAAAGTTCGATATCTGAACTCCTCAAGCCAGACAGCGCCATTCCTAGTAAATGGATTCTACAATCCTGAAAAATAGCACCAAATTAGCCCCAAAGCCCCTTTACCAAACATCCTTTACTAAGCCGCCATTTGGAGATAAAGAGATGCATTCTCGACGGACGTCGAAGGTCTCAGACGTCTCTATTGAACAATGCGACAACGATCTAAAATTTCAGGAATAAGCAATGCAGTAAGTCTTTGCAACATGCGGACATAGGAAAGGCCCTGAACAGTTAACCCGTCCAGGGCCTTACTTATCTCTCATCGTTTACCGACGGGAGAATAGAAAACGGAGAGGGAGGGATTCGAACCCTCGGACCAGGTCACCCCAGTCAACTTCTTAGCAGGAAGTTGCAATCGGCCACTCTGCCACCTCTCCAAAAATTTCTACGAAATTTTTGGAGACATCGAACGACGACGGCAAACCTACAGTTTGACGCGCCGTTCGATGTTCCTTAAACGCTTCGCGAATTTTGGAGACTCAGGTTTGTTGCCACGCCCCTACGGGGCGAGGAACAAACCTGAGTTCCATAAAAGGATAATCGCTTACTTATATGTCGCGCCCAACTACTATATTCTTTTTTTCCTGAAGAACTCTTTCATCACCGCGGCGCATTCATCGGCCAGGATACCGCTGTCAACCTCAACTTCATGGTTGAGCTTCTTGTTCCCGGGAATATCCAGCACCGACCCGCACGCTCCGGTCTTGGGCGACCTGGCGCCAAAAAATATCTTTTTCAAACGCGACAGGACCAGCGCCCCGGCGCACATCGAACAAGGCTCGATTGTAACATACAGGACACAATCCTGCAACCACTTGGACCCGATAAAATTAGAAGCCTGGGTGATCGCGATCATTTCCGCGTGAGCCGTGGGATCCTTCAGAAGCTCCACCTGATCATGCGCGCGGGCAATGACCTGCCTGCCGTAGACGATCACAGCCCCCACCGGGACTTCGTCGGCCGCCGCAGCCTTACGCGCCTCTTTGAGGGCTTCACGCATCATCATCTCATGGAATTGTTGATCCATAGGGGCAGGAAAAAGACTATAAGAAAAAACGCGCCCGACAGGAGTCGAACCTGTAACCTTCTGATCCGTAGTCAGATGCTCTATCCAATTGAGCTACGGGCGCAAAATACCATAATACCTTGTTAGAACATTTTTGCGCCAAGTGCCGAGGCGCTACCAGCCGAGGCCGGGCGCAAAATACCACAATACCTTATTAGAACATTTTTGCGCCAGGTGCCGAAGCCCTGCAGGCTGAGGCCGGGCGCAAAACACTACTATGCCGCTCATTCAAATGTCCATCAATTCTACACAAAAAGTCGCTTCTTACAAGCGATAAATCATCATTGCGACAAAACACCTTGCGTCATCGGCTCCTGCTTGACGTGTCCCCATATATTTCAAGACATGTTTTTAGCCTGACTTCGGAATAAACAAAATATCAGACTTAACCAAGAAAGGTGTCTACGGCTTGACGCCAGGGAAGAACCATAACATCATGATCAAGTTTGCGTGGATGAATCTCTTTTGAAGATGCGATGAACAATGGCACCTTGGGGAAGCGTTTGCGAAAGGCGGATCTTGTAGCATCTGATACCGTTTCCAAAGATGTCTTGCACTCAAACGCCATGATCGGCCCGCGAGGCCCGGTCACAAGGATATCGATCTCCTGCTTGCCCTCCCGCCAAAAAGAAAATTCATACGGCTTTTCATGATAATCCCGCAGGCGCTTAAGCTCGTTATAAAAAAACGTTTCAAACAAAAACCCCTTCTCCTGGGGCGTTGGAGGATCTACCAGGCGATTTTGCAAGGATCGGACAACCCCGCAATCAAAGAAATAAAATTTCGGCCGCGCCTTCTTCCGTTCGCTCCTGTCCCATGGCCAGAGGAAATCACCAAGAAGCGTATCTTCCAGGATCGAGAAATATTCCTTGACCGTGCTCATGGGGACCGAAGAATCGCGCGCCACAGAAGCGAATTCAATGGTCTCTGCGTTCATTTGAGCCGCCACGCTCAGGAATCTCTGGAAGGCGCTTACATTACGCGTCAACGCCTCAGCTTGAACCTCTTCTTTGATGTAAATTATGCCGTACGCCTTTAATTGCCGCCTGACATCGTCTTCTTTCCCTTCCAGAAAAGTTGTGACCACGCGTGGTAATGTTCCATACGCCAGGGCCATTTCAAGGTCAAAGTTCTTGCCGATCTCAACATGGGTCAAAGGGTAAAGCCGCAGATCAAGTGCCCGTCCACCCAATAGATTGGCACTGCGGCGCCGTAATTTGCGCGCGCTCGAACCGGAAAGGATAAACTTTAACCCGATCTCCTCGATCCCTTTCTGCACATAATCCAGAAGAACCGGGACCCGCTGCACTTCATCGACGATCACCAGGTCCTTCTTGTGTAAAGCCTGCAATTTCTCCCAAAAGATCACCGGAGAACGTGAAAAAGAAAGCTCTGTTTCAGGATCCAACAAGTCAATGAACAAGGCCGGCTGGAGCCGGCGCAATAAGAAAGTCTTCCCTGTCATGCGCGGGCCAAACAAGAACAGGGAGCCGGAGATCTTTTCTAAATGCAGTTGCCTTTGAAAACTCATGATATGAGAATAACATGTATATGTTATTTTTCAAACTTAAATAACATTATTATCATTGCGGCAAAATGCCCTGTGACAGCGGTTGCTGCCTGACCGGACGGACCCGGTGCGTCAGGTGTTCCTGCGCATGGGTCAAGACCCCGACCTTAGGCATCGCATCCCCTGATGCCATGGACGGTTCGCCACCAACCCCCGCCGCGGCGCCAACAGGTAAATGCGTCGTATCAGCGAACTCCACCGGGACCGACTGCCCCAGCAAATACGAGACAAGGAACGAAAGCACCAGAAAAAAAAGACATCCGCCAATGAACCATTTCCACATCTTAAAACCCTCCTTGCTGCCAGAACAGCTTGTCATCTATGTCATTCGCGAACGCAATGAACGTGTTAGTCGTCGGAAAATATGGCGGCGACATGGACGTCTGCATGCGGCTGTCATAGACAAAATTGCGGCCGTACCCTGAAACGAATTGCCCGGTGGATGAATTGAAGGTCCCGAACGCGCCGTAATAATTACTGATAACGCCACCCAGCACTGTCACGATCCCCCTTGACCCCCCTGTGTCATAATTGTCAACCTCGAACTGGCCGGTCTTGGCCATGACGGTCGCATGGATGTCAAGATTGTCCGGCGCGCTCGTCGCGATACGGACATTCCCCTGCCAGCTCAACAGACCCAGAAGATTGGCATTCGTTGAACCGTTGACCTGATAATCAGCGGTCGGAGGGACATAATTCGCAGCACCCGGCGTGCCAACCTGCGCCGTGTAGTTTTGATAACGGATATTATTCGAAATGACCAAGTCATTCTTGCACGATATCGTCATCTGATTGTCGCTCTGCACAGTCCCGGATATCGCCGTGATATTCCCGTTCACGTAAATAACAGTGCCTGCGTTATGCGTCCCGTCAGGCAGCCCGGTGTAGGTCACGGTGCTCCCCCCGGAGGTGACCAGCGTCTGGTTGGCAGCCCTGTCAATGGTGACCACCTTGGTCGTCGCCCCCCGGACAATGGTCAACGTCTGGCGGTTCGCACCGTCGACCCCCATGGCCAACGTCGCGTCACCGTACACATAAATGCCGCCTTTCATCGTCGTTCCAGTGACGGGGACATAGATCCCGTTGGATGAATACGTGCTGCCGCCCGAGGCTTCCGAAGCCATGCTGGTCTCATCCGCACTGGTAGGCATGGCAATGGCCGTCAATCCCCTGTCAAAGCCGACACTGAAACTTGGAACGTCAACGTTCCCGTTGGCATCGGAGTCCAGCAACACAGGATGTCCGGAATTATAGAACTGTGCCGATTGATCCACCTGCCGCACAAGCCCGTCAAAAATACCGCCGGGATTATAGGCAAAACTGAAGTGCGTATCCGTGAAAAGCGGGCCGGTAAAATCAGTCCTGTCCGTGAACCAGACAGTGGTCCCGTTGGACATGGTCTGATGGGCGGTAAACAGTGCATAGCGCGCGAAATTATCCCGCTGCACCCGCACAGTGAAATCCCCGTGGAGCGTCGTCTTCTTCTGAAGCCCAGCGACCGTTGCCGTGGTCTGTATCTTAAAATTAAATGGAAAATCCCACACATTGGTCATCGGCGATGAGGCCGCCGACTTGCGCGTGATGCGGATGGTGTAACTATAACTGCCATTATCGATGGTCGTGGCCGTCGTGGTATAAACAGCCACAGCGCTGGCGCCGGAGCCGCTCTGGGTCAGGAGCGTCACCCCGTCATTCTTGACGTAAGTTACCAGGAACCCGATGCCGTTATCCCCTGCCGCATAACTGGCCGCCTGGGCTGATATCAAACTGGATGGCGTGCCACTCACGGTGTTAAGCAGGTAGAAATTAATGAGATTGTACAATGTCAAAAGGCCATCATTGCCACCGGACTCCCCCGCGTACGTCGCTTTCACGGCATTGACCTCGATGCCGGACATGGTCTTTTCCTGAACAGCCCTTGCCACATAGACCGCCGACAGGGCCGTAACCATCATCATCGAGAACAACGATATCGCCAGGGCCACACCACGGTTCTTTTTCATAAATGCCTCCTTTAATTCATCAAGCGGACGCTCCGGCTTGTCGAGGCCGTCAACATCGCCCCCGACATGGACCTTTTCTGTCCGCTGAGAGTAAATGTCAGCTCGGTTCCTGCCACGGAAAAATGCATGTTCGTCATGCTGTCCGCTATGGTTGCGCTGGCAACAACATTCAACGCCGGACTAAGCACACTGCGCACAATAGCCCCGCTCGCGTTAAGGGCATACTGGATATACTTGTATTCCACGGTCGAGCATACCCCGTTGGCGTCAGTACAACCCACAACATTGGTCGTCCTGCTGTCACACCCCCATGTCAGCTGCGCCCCCCAATGAGCAGGATAACTGGTTGCATCAAGGAAAGTCGAGGTAGCATCGCACATCACGGGGACGGAAAAACGGATGATATCCGAACCGTTGACCCCGGTCCCGGCCGTGATGACATACTGCGCGGCACCCGTGCCGTCATGACCGGTATGTGAGAGCTCCCAGGCCATTTTCTCGTTAGCGTTCCTGAAATTGTTCCGCAACTGGATGCCGGCGTCAGCATTGTTGAAGGCGGCCTGCGCCGAAAGTACAAAACCGAAAATAATGGCGGTCAACACCACAAGGATGGCGATGGAAACAAGCATCTCGACCAATGTAAAACCCTGCCGGCGTCTACCCATATATCCTCTCAATGATCTGGACATAAGAATCGATCTGTCCGTTGCCGTTCTTGTCTTCCCCGTTATTAAGGACCCCGTTCAGGTTCGCGTCTTCGCCGATCACGCGGCCGTCGGAAAGCCTCCAGCAGAACACGACCTTCACCTCAACAAGCTTCGAGTTCGAATTGTCAACGTAGATCACGCCGATGCCGTTGAGCCCCGTGATCGTGAATGTGTGGTTGTTATAGTTGGTAAAAATATTCTCAAAGGTCGAGGCCTTGATCTCCTCGACCTTGTTCTTCACGCCCTGGACCGCGATGGTCGAACGCATCCCCATCTGGTTAAGTTCCATGCAGGCGGAAAAACTGGACAGGATGCCGGTGGCCGCCACAAGAAAAACTCCCGCGGCAATAAGCACCTCAACAAGGGTCATTCCTGATCTTTTCCGTGAACACTGTGCCATAAACATTCCTCTCTGACCATCCCTGGTGTTTGACGTATTCTTTGTATTATACGCCACAACCACAAAAGGAATAAAAAAAAGCCTGTCTTGATGGGGACAGGCTTTTGAACAAACAAAACTATGCGCTTCGGCTCAAACCAAGCGTTCGGCCTTTTCGGCAACCCGGCTATCCCCATCATAAGGACCCGTGGCTTTGCGTCCCGCCATTACTGACGGTTTGCGGTATCGAGGCCGCTTTCAACCACTTATAGTATACCCTATAAACTCTCAAAAACATACACGCGGCCCGACAACATCAAAGCTTATCGACTTCTTTAAGCAGTGTCTTGCGGTTAAGGCCGATGCGGTTCATGGCATCCGCGGGGTCATGGCGGTAGGCGCGACAGAAGTTCGTCACATCCTTGAGGGTATGCACCCCTTTGCCGTGAAGTTCTTTCAGAACAATGGCGCGGACAAATGTTTCATTGATAACGTCCCGCGGCTTGATGCCGGCTTCGCGGGCGAGCCTGTCGCGGTAGATCGTGCTCGGCGACATCATCAGGATCCTGTTCTGCTCGTAATTATATTTATAGACAGGCGACAACAATATCTTCTTCTGCTCCATCCCGCCGGTCTCGCTCACTTCATCGACGACGCGAAAAACCTTGTCTTCGATATGAAAGCGTTTCAGGACAACAAAAACATCAATGAGGTTCACCAGCGTCTCAGGGATGTTCATGGGGTCGTTCTGCAGGCGGATGATGGCCTCGCGTGCCGTCAACGCATGGATGGTGCACATGCAGTATTTGCCCACGTTCATGGCCGTGATCATGTCGCGGGCCTCGATACCGCGCACCTCGCCGACAACAATGCGTTCCGGGCGCATGCGCAGGCTGTTGCGGACAAGGTCGGCCAACGAGAGCTTGTCATCGCTCTCAAGGCGGGAAACCGTATCCAGCAGGAACGTGTTCAGCTCAAGCGTGTCCTCAATGATGATCGTGTGCTCCTTTTCGGAAAAGAAACTGAAAAGGGCGTTCAATAATGTTGTTTTTCCGGTCCCCGGCCCGCCGGCCAGGAGGATGTTCGCGGGACGGATGGAAAACCCGTCCACGTAGATCCACAACTGCGCCGCGACCTCATAGCTCAGGCTTCCCCAGGCGATAAGGTCGAGGATGCTGACGGGATCGACCTTTGCCTTGGTGATGGTGATCTGCGCGCCGAACGGCGAACTGATGATGTTGGCGCGGCCGCCCATGTTGGCCAGCTCCAGGTCAATGATCCGGTCCATGCTGTCACGATTGGCGAACACCAGAAGTTTCTTGATGAACAGGTCAAGATCGCGGGCATGTTCGAACTTCTTCTCCGTGGAAACAAACCCCCTTGCCGCGTGATGCATATAAATGGGCTGAAGGCCGTGGATAACGATATCCTCAACATCACTGTCGCACAGAAGGGGTTCAATGATGCCGTAGGAAAGGAATTCACGCACAAAGGAACTCTTGGCCTCCGGCGTCCTGAACTCGCTGGAGAACATGCGCGTTTTGTCATTGGCCAGAACACTGTCGAGCGCGGCCAGGGCGAGCTCTTCGCGGTCACGGTCGACCTGCAGGACCTGCAAACGGCCTTTGAGCCTGTCGAGAAGCTGTTCTTCGAGTTCCAGGGAAATATTTTTATTCATAGAGATCTCTAATGTATCGTATGATTTTACACTGAAAAAGCACCGTGTAAACCTATTCTCCCGTCTTTTTAACCCGGGGACGTGTCAGCACAACCGCCGCGTGCGCGGTGTCAAGGTACTTGAGCGCCGCCTGCCGCACATCTTCGCGCGTCACAGCGTTAATGCGCGACGGATAGTCATCCACATTCAAATACCCAAGCCCCAGCAGCTCATCTCCCGCGCGCTCACCAGCCTGCGCGCCGGTCGTCTGCAGGGCCCTGGCCATGCCGCTGACAAGGTATATCCTGACATCCGCCAGTTCTTCGTCGGTAATAAGCTGCGCGCGGACCTTGGCGAACTCCTCTTCAAAGATCGCGCGAACCTTCGGCAGGCCTTCTGCCGTCGTTAGGGCAATGAAACTGATGGTCCCCGCGTCGACACCCGGCGAAACCCCGCCGCTCACCGCGTAAGCATTTCCAAGCTCATCACGGACACGCTTGAACAACCGCCCGCCTAATGAAGAACTCAGGACATTGACCAGCACCTCGGCCGCGTAACGGTCCTTGTCGCTCATCAAGGGGCCGCGGAAAGCGAACAATACGGCCGCCTGCTCCTTATCCATCGTCAATTCAGTGAGCCGCGCGGCTTCGGGCCGCTCTTCAGCAAAAGTTGTGATCACTGGTTTACCGGGCTTCAATTTGCCCAAACGCTGCTGCAGCTGCGCGCGAACGCTCTTGGTGTCAATGTCACCGAATACGGCTACCACCCCGTTATCCGGATGGATATACCGCTGGAAACAGGCCACAATATCCTGGCGCTGGATCCGCTTGAGCGTGACATCGCTTCCCAGAGGGTCGCGGCGCACCGGATGCGTCTTGAAAAGGGTCTGCATGAGAGCCAGCGACGACACCTGCACGACACTGTCCTTGCGTGCCGCCAGCGACGTGCGCATCTCTTCCTTGTCGCGCGCTATCTCGTCTTCAGGGAACACGGGGACCGTAAGGAATTTCTCCAGATGATCGAACATGAAAGAACTGTCCTCGGAAAGGAAGGACATGCCCAGACCGATCGTGTTGCCGCCAGAGGAACTCCAGACAGACGCGCCGCGCGATTCGGTGAGACGGGCAATATCATCCGCGGACTCGCCGGGCAGGCCCTTCGTCCATACTGAACCTGTCAACGCCGACAAACCGTTCAATTCGGCCGGGTCCTGCTCCATCCCCCCCCGAAAATCAGCACTGACAGACACAAGGGGCAGCGAGTGGTCTTCCTTCAGGAGCAGGACAAGCCCGTTGGGAAGGACCGTTTTTTCGATCGCTGATGAAGCCGGCGCTTGTTTCACAGAAGCCGCTGCCGTTTTCTTGGGCACCAAAAGGACCGTGCTCAAACGCTGGTCAACGAGGTAACGCCGGACCACGCGTTTAATATCCTCCTGCGTGACCGCGCGTATCCCGTCAAGGTACCTGTCCGAGAATTCAGGGTCACCGGTATAACCTTCATCCGCCGCCGCCTTGTCGGCCATGCCTTCCGCCGTCTGGCGCTCCAGGATGTTTTCCACCATCACCTGGCGTTTCACCTTGGCGAGTTCATCCACTCCCAATCCCTTGTCCGCGACATCCGCGATCATGGCCTTGACCGCGGCAACGACCTTGTCCGGGTCCTGGTCTTTGATCAGGCAGGAAACCTCGAAATACCCGCGATCCTGCGGCGTGTAATCCCCGGCGGAAACACTCTCGAGCAAATGCTGCTTTTTATAAAGCTCGACATAAAAACGTGAACTCTCCCCCTGCCCGAGCGCCATGGCCAGCACATCCAGCGCGTAAAGGTCAGGGTCCAGCAGGGCCACTCCCTGCCAGGCCATGCTCAGGCGTGTCAGGTCCGTCGCGTACGACTCTTCCGCGCGCCGGGGAAAGATCTGCACTTGTTCCTGGGGAACGTTGCGCAGGACAAAAGAACGGGCGCCGAAAGCCTTGAACTTCTCTTTGGCAATGGCCAGCACTTCTTCAGCCTTGACCCCGCCCGCCACGGAAAGGATCATGTTGTTGGGCACGTAGTACATATTATGATACGCGACAAGATCATCGCGCGTGAGACGGCGAAACACATCTTCGCGCCCGATGATGCTGTACTGGTAAGGATGGCTGTGATACACCGTCCGGGAAACCAGGTCGTCGAGCCTGCGGGCCGGCTTATCGTTGATCATGTGCATTTCCTTGACGATGACCTCGCGCTCGCGCTCCATTTCCGCGGGATCGAAGGAGGGGCTCACGACCATGTCGGCAAGAAGGTCAACAGCTTTGGACAGATTCTCTTTCGGGACGCTCAGGACATAGGCGGTCTGGTCATGGCCGGTCGAGGCGTTGATGGAACCTCCCATGGCCCTGGCCTCCTGCGGGATGATGCCCGCGCCGCGCCGGGCCGTGCCCTTGAAAAGCATGTGTTCGATAAAATGAGTGATCCCGCTGGCCATCCACCGGCCTTCGTTCGCGGATCCCGTCCTGACCCAGAGGTTAACGGCCGCCACAGGCGAGGAGGGCATCTCGGTCACCAAAACCGTCAGACCATTATCAAGGACAAACTTGCGGGGCGCCGCAAAGGCAGGTCCCGACAGCGTCCCGATGAAAATAAAACACATGACGCACAGCCACACCGTTCGTTTCATAAGACCCCCTAATTAAGCTCCCGACGGTGATATTCATCCATCAGGCGCCTGATATCCACATTGGAATTGCGCGCGATCTGCGAGCAAATAAAGATAAGGACCGAGAACTGCCATATCTCCTCATGGCCGGCCACCAGGCCGCAGGCAACATCCTCTTCGCGTTCCAGCTGATTGGCAAAAAAAGACACGGCCTTGTCAACGCCGCCCTCGAATACATCCAGAGAGAAGGTCTTGTTGTTGTATTTCATGGACGGCACATTGATGCCGCGGACCAGCAAAAAGTTGATGACGGAGCCCGGATCAGCGCCTTCAGCCTGGTCGAACTCGAAGCCCTCAAAACGCGGGATATTGGGAGGCAGGATAAGGGAAGGTTTTTGCACCACGACCTCCCCCTTGCGCACGACCGTATCGCCCTCATTGATCAAGGACGGGGCCACGAACACGTAAGGCACCCGGGTGTCGTCGAAGGTGTGCAGCAGCGACACGCGGCCGCGGATGATCTCGGTCTCTTTGAGCGCCCGTTCCCAGGCTTGTTGAAAATCCATGACCCCTCTTATACCACGAAACAGGAAACTTTTATTCCTCTTTTTTTCAATTGTGCTATCATAATTAATCAATTTTCAAATCCCAAAAAAATCACAGAGGTTTTTATGAACAACACCGCAGTTTTATCAAAGAACATCCTGCACATGACCATAACGGCCATGGCCCTGACCTTCGCCATGCCGGCCACGGCCCATGCCCAGTATATCGACAAAGCCACACGCGAAGCCCGGCGTGAACAGGAGACGAAAGACCTCCAGCAGCGTTTCAGCTGGTGGCCGACGGACGCGAAACCCGCGCCGGTCAAGGACGAACGGGGCGGTTACTGGTGGTGGCCCGATGCTCCCGGTTCTGTTACAAAAGACTGGGGCAACCGCGGTTATGTCTACGTCCTCAAGGTGATCTACGACTACAAGGCTTCGGACGAACAGAACAACCAGGCGCCCGCACCTGTCAAGGAAGAGCCAAAAGCGCCGAAAGCGTCGCTGTTGATCAAGAAGATCATCCGCAACGTGAAGATCTACTTTGACTACAACAAGTCAGCCCTGAGGGACGATCACATCCCCATCCTCCAGAAGGCGGTCAAGTCGTTGGAAAAGAACCCCACCGCGTCCCTGCTTATCACGGGCAACTGTGACGCGCGCGGGACCGATGAATACAACATGAAGCTCGGTGGCAAGCGCAGCGACGCGGTCAAGAAATACATGCTGGAGAACGGCATTCCCGAATCCCGCATCAAGATCGTTTCGCGCGGCAAGCTCGACGCCGTCGCCCCGGTCAAGGACATCGCCGGCATGCAGAAAGACCGCAACGCCCAGTTCATGGTCGCCGAAGTCGAGGAATTCAACGTCCCGGCTGACCAGATCCCCCAGGATGCAACCGTCCAGAAAACGGATGATGGCAAATATATCCAGGAACAGAAAGAAAGCGAAGAGTCAGCACCCAAGGCGTCGACCCGCGAATACACGGTCCAGGCCAATGATTCGCTGTGGAAGATCGCCCAGCACGAGATGGGCAACGGCAACCGCTGGAAGAATCTTTACGAGATCAACAAGGACCGCATCAAGAATCCCAACAAGCTGAAAAAGGGAACGGTCATCATCATCCCGATCGAATAAGGTCGCCTCACACTGCAAAAAAAGGGAGCCATTCGGCTCCCTTTTTTATTTCAACATCATTTTCTATACTTTAAAGACCGGCCCCCTCTGATCCTTGTGAACGGGCCGAAAGAGTTATCCCTTTCAACAATACCCCCTGCACAGGGACAATAGAACGGATCAAAGGGGTAAATCCTTCGATCATGCCGTCAGGGATATTGACGCCGTCCACATTGATCAGGCTTCCCTGCCCCGAAACTTTTAATCCGTCCTCAACGCTACGCACATCAATACCGCCGTTCACCTGAGCCTTATCTTTAGAGGGAAACATATCGTTCATGGCAGCCAGGGTCGATCCTTTCTCCTTGGAAAGGCAATAATTGGCCGTTTCAACAGCGTCCAGCAGCCAGATGAACTTGAAAAGCTCTTCCTTCATGCCAAATTCCTGGTCCTCCTTGGGCTTGTAATTGACTTTATGCTCAAGATCATGAAGGATGGTGCCGCGCAGGGTTTTTAACTGAACTTCTATCGTCCAGAGGCCATCACCAAGCATGAAAAGATAATGGACCGCCTTATACCAGCGTTCGTGCCCTAGCCCAATACCGAAAGCATTCGTCATTCTTACCACCATGCGCTTCTTATGCTTGAAATCATTTTTTTCCTGGTCCAGGATCTTCAGACGATGATCAATAGCAGCCCGTTTATTGGCACTTTTTTCAAACTTTTTCTTGGCGAGCCAATAATTGATCTTTTCCTGAACCTTGTCTTCGTATTCACCAAGGTCTATCTTGTTAGCATCAATATCATCAACAAGTTTGGCAAGCTCTGCCAGGTTATCAACCGCAAGGCGCCCCGCAAGCAGGTCCTGTAAGGTATAATATGGCCTATCAGACGCTTTAACTGCCGCACTCTCCTCACCCTTAACACGCAAAAACATTAAATTGCTGGTGTCACTCACCGTTTGTTGGACGATCGTTTCAAGGAACTGGTACCCCATGCTGAATTTCTTCCTTATCTCAATCAGTTTTTCCATCAGCCAAATCCTTGTATGTTGATCAGCCTCCGGATTTCTCCAATTTTCTTCACGCAGTTTATACAGAACATCGAGATCATTGGATTCAGGCTTTAAGAAGATATTGTCTTTAACGCCTGGCGCTTTGACGGCGGGAAGCTCAAGGATCTTGTCATAAAATTCCTTATAACGACTTTCCTTCTTGCCGATCGATCTCAAAGCTCTTTTAAAGAACGGGGCAAGCTCCGCATCCAAACCAAGACTGTCAAGCACTTCATCCCACGGGACGGGCTTACTCCGATGTGCGAACATCGCAAGCCCCCTGAAAAGCTTGAACACATTCATGGTGTACGTCCCGCTGGTAAGCAAAGACCTTAATCCAGCCTCATCTCCGTCGAGGATATCATCAAGGACGATCGCAAGTTCTTCCTGATGCTCCTCTCCTTCCATATACTTGCTGAACGCGGTCCTGAGCGCTGCTCGCAACTCTGCTTTCTGCTTTCGCAGTTCAGCCCTTTTGGCAAAGACAGGATATTCTTCATAAGGCTGCAGCTTGTGGATCGCCGCAGTAAGCTCCTTGATACGGTCGATACCGGGGATCTCATCCGTCTGCGCCTGCCTACCTCCCCTCGGAAGCCTGGCTTTATAGCGAGGGTCCTCCTTTTGTGCGGCATCGACAAGATCTATAACGATCTTGAAATTGTTTTTGCTGGCAGCAGTACGGATCAGGTGCTCTTCAGCGAGATCGACCGCCCCGCTGGTCACTACAAGCCTCTGCGAAAAATCCGCTTCGGTGAACCCGCCCGAGAAATACTTACGCGGAATAACTTCGCCGCTGTAACGGTCGACCTCATCCTTGATATAACTGAAAGCACCTTTGCGGAAAGCCTCAACATACTGGGCGTAGATCCGCAGATTCTCCGCCGGGTCACGCTGCTGGACCCCCTTGACCTTGCTCTGGTCAACGTAAGCTTTACCCAGGAAGCTGGCGCGCATGGTCTTTTTATACCAGGCCGCGAGGATCAACGCGTTATAGATCTGCCTTAAACGAAAGAAATTCTTCCCTTCATTGACCTCTTTCTCAAGCGCCGGGATAATGACAGCGCGCATCACATCCCTGGCGATACGGTGGGACTCATTGTTGTCGGCAGGGCGCTCGACCAGGCTTCCCTGCATGGCTGTATAATCCGCTTCCATCAGGACTTTAAGCCGATGCCTGACCACCACGGCCGTCGTGCCTTGCTGGTAAACTTCCGCCGTGTCAGGCATGATCCAGACCTTGTTGAAGGTATCCACAGGGATATCGGTCGTCCCGAACTTCTCCTGCGCCCTGCGATAGACTTCCGCCCAGAAATCCCTGCCGATATTCTCTTCGGGATACAACAACGCCGCCGTGATCTGCTTCAACAGATAGTCTTGTGCCAGAAGGTCCCGGCCCATTCCTGTCAGGCCAAAACGCTCGTCAATGATACGGTCTTTCTCGTAGGGAGAAAGGTTGACCCACAACTGGTTCTCGGGGATGGTCAGGGCTGTGAGGAAATCCTTGATAAGAAGGCGGTATTGTTCCTGGCGCGATGCATCATTCGGATCGCTGCCCGGCAAGATATCCTGGCCTTCATTAACAAAAAAATCGAACCGCAAAGGATCATTGGGGTCTACGGTGACAGCATTCAGGGCCGTTGGCTCAAAGGCCCGGCTTAAGGCCACCTTCTGGCCAACAGGAGGCAGAAGGACAGCCTGGGCATGTGCTGACACGGGCGGCAACGCCAACGCCAGAACCAACACCCCGGCCACAGATCGCCTTAAAATATGCTTAAAACCACTGAAAAACATAGTGTCCCCCCAGACAATACTAAGTTTACACTATATATTAAGAGAAAGACAAGGCAGGGACTAAAGTAATGGCTTGCGGATCAGACCCTGATGGGAAGGACAACGAACGGGATACCGCTCTGGTAGAATTTCCTCTGGAGGGCAAAGGCCGTGTCGTTATGAAGCCAGCGGGTCCAGATGGTCTCGTTCGGGAAAACAAGCTGGCCGCCGAATATGACCGCGTGCGAAAAACGCCGGGAAACGACCTCCACGACCTTATCGGCTTCTTCAAGGACATCCACGCCCATATACGCCAGCCCTTCAGCATAAAAACCCTGGCGCTGCATGAATTCCACATAACGGGCAAGGTCTTTCTTGACCTGGGCGTCAAGGTTCACGACCTCAGCCGCTCCCTTGAAATTCCCCGCATCTATCACGCCGATCTGGACGAAAATAAAATTCCTGAACTCTTTCCCGAAGAATCGCGACACATTGAACAGCGTGTGAAGACCGAGGCCGTTGTACCCGCCCACCAGAATGACCGCCGTGCGGGATTTGGGGTCGAACGCCGTCTGAAGTTCCTTCACAACAGGTGAGATCGCCGCCGCCTGGACAAGCGTATTCAGCCGGTGCAGTATCTTGGTCACTTCATAATAGTGGCGTTTTATGAAGATCGAGATAACGATAAGCGTGCCCGTAATGAACAGGGTGATCCAGCCGCCTTCATTGAACTTCAGGACAACGACCGATATCAGGATGACGAGCGTAAGGATAAGGCCGGACCCGCTCACCAGGATCCTCCTTTTCCAGTGCTGATCCTTCTCAAAACGGGTGCTCCACCAGTGACGGACCATCCCCAGTTGGGACAAAAAGAACGTGATGAACACGTTGATACTGTAAAAAATAACAAGCAGCTGGACCTTGCCGTGCGCCAGGACCAGCGTGGCAAGGGCGGCCGCGCCCATGATCAGTATGCCGTTCTGAGTCACCAGCCGGTCGCTGAGGTTGGCGAACTTGTTCGGGAACCAGCGGTCGATCGCCATGTTGGCAATGACCCTCGGCCCCCCCAGGAACCCGGTCTGGGCCGCAACGAACAGCAGGAATGTTTCGGAAAGCAGCGTGGTCACAACAAACCACTGGCCCCACGATCCCCATCCCTGGGTCATGTTCTCGAAAAGCACGGCATTGAGGGTCTTGCCGGGCTGCGGAATGACATGGAACAAAAGGTACGCGATCATCAGCCCGAAGACCGTGAACGCCAGCGACCAGGACATATAACTCATCGTGCGCTTGCCGGTCTGGACCCGGGGTTCGCGCAGGATATTCAAACCGTTGCTCACGGCCTCAATACCGGTGTACGTACCCGCGCCGAGACTGTAAGAGCGGAAGATCAGCATGAGCATCCCGACCACCCCGACCTGGGAAGAAGCAGCCTGAGCGTCCAGCCTGGCGTCAGCAACGATCACCGGAAGCTGCCCGGCGCGCGTGATGAAGGCGTAACAAATGATAAAAATATGGGTCAGGACAAAAATGAGGAATATCGGGATAAGCGGTTCGACGCTCTCGCGCACGCCGCGCATGTTCAGGATGATCAGCAAAATGATGATGGCCGCCGCGACTTCGAGCTTGAGCGCAAGCCATTCCGGTGGGAGAAAACTGAACAGTGCGTCAACGCCGCTCGCCACGGAAAGGGCGATGGTCAGCACATAATCGATCAGCAGCGCACAGCCGGAGATCATGCCCACTGTCGGGTTGAGGAGCTTGCTCGCCACGAGGTAACCGCCGCCGCCCGAAGGAAAAAGTTCGATGATCTGGGAATAACTGGCGCTGATCAGGAACACCGTCACAACAGTGGCGATCGCGACGAATATGCTGAGATAGGTGTGCCCCTGCAAAGCAACGAACGCAGCCTCGGGACCGTAACAGGATGACGAAAGCCCGTCAGCGCCAAGCCCGATCCACGCCAGGAACGCGATCAAGGACATCTTATGAAAAACATCCGTGTCCAGCGGGCTTTTGGCCTGGCCGATGAATATGTTCTTTATATTCCTGACAAATGATCGCATAAGGGCAGGTCAATCGTGGAACAACCGGAACAAACTCCGGGTGATCTGACGGTTCATCTCGGCGAGGGAATCCACCAGAGGAATATGCTTGGGACACGAGCGGACGCAATTTTGGGCATTGCCGCAATCTTCAATGCCGCCATCCTCGACCAGGGCCCGCAGCCTTTTGACAGCGTCAGGTTTCCCAAGGGGATGGTCATTAAAAAGCCTGGCCTGGTTCACCGGCATGGCACCAATAAAATTCGAACGCTCATTGACCTGAGGGCATGCTTCCAGGCACGAACCGCATGAAAAGCACGTTGACAGCACATAGTCCTTTTGCTGCTGCTGCGGCGTAATGTGCGGACCAGGCCCGATATCTTTCGCACTGTTGAAAGGGATCCACGCGCGGACGCGCTTGAGGCTCGCAAAAAGCCGGGAACGGTCGACCACAAGGTCGCGCACGATCGGGAACTTGGTCATCGGTTCCAGGGTGATCTCATCCCCCAGTTCATCGACCAGCGCGGAACACGCCTGACGCACCTTGCCGTTGACAAGCATCGTGCAGACGCCGCAGACCTCTTCCAGGCAGCCGCATTCCCATACCACCGGGGTCGTCAGCTTGCCGTCAGAGGTGCGGGGATCTTTCTGGATCTCGCGCAGGCAAATGACGATATTCATGTAAGGCCGGTAAGGCATGTGGAATTCTTCCCAGCGGGGTTTGGCCTGCGGGCATTCCTGACGCTTCACCTTCAGCTTGATGATCCTGTTTCCCGTCGTCATCAGTATTTCCGTTCCCTTGGCTTCAACAGCGATGTGTCAACCGCCTCATAAGAAAACTCAGGCCCGTTGGGCGTATATTTAGCCACGGTCGTTTTAAGCCAGTTGGCATCATCGCGGTCCGGAAATTCCGGCTTGTAATGCCCCCCGCGGCTTTCATTGCGCGCCAGAGCGCCCAGGGTGATGACCCGTGCGATATCGATCATATGGAAGAACTGGCGCGCGAACACCGCGCTCTGGTTCGTCCAGGTGGAAAGATCACCGACATTGATATCTTTGGCGCGGCGGGCGATATCCTGGATCTTCACATCGGCTGCGGCGAGGTCCTTGTTATAACGGACAACCGTCACATGGGCGGTCATGACATCGCCCAATTCCTGCCATAACTGATAAAGGTTCTCTTTGCCGTTCATCTTCAGTATTTCCGAACGGCGGGAAGTTTCCGCTTTGACCCGGTCATCAAAAATGGAAGCGTTCACGTCGGCGGCCGTGCGGTCGAGCCCCTGCACATATTGCCCCGCGGAACACGCCGCGGAAAAACCGCCCTGCAGGCACGATAACAGCGAATTCGCACCCAGGCGGTTAGCCCCGTGATACTGGTATTCGCATTCACCGGCCGCAAGGATGCCGGGAATATTGGTCATCTGCCTGGAGTCGATATAGAGCCCGCCCATCGAATAATGGACCGACGGGAATACACGCATCGGGACCTTGCTCGGGTCCTCGTTCATGAATTTCTCATAGATCTCGAGTATGCCGCCGAGTTTCTCCTGGAGGGTCTTACGGTCAACGTGTGAAATATCAAGATAAACAACATCCTTGCCGTCCACACCAAGGCCGAGTTCCCTGACCGCCTTGAAGATCGCGCGGGACGCGATATCGCGGGGTACAAGATTCTTATACTTGGGATACCATTCCTCGAGAAAATACCAGCGCTGACCGTCCTTATACGTCCACAACCTTCCGCCTTCACCGCGGACAGCCTCGGAAATAAGGCGGTTCTTATCCTCACCGGCAACCGCGGTCGGATGCACCTGGATGAACTCGCCGTTGGCGTACCACACGCCCTGGCGGAACAACGAAGCCGCTGCCGCTCCCGTCGAGATAGCCGACATGGTCGAACGGCCGAAGATCATCCCGCACCCGCCTGTCGCCATGACCGCAGCATCCCCGCGGAACGCGCGGATCTCGGAACTCGTCAAATTCTGCGCGACAATACCGCGTGCCACGCCCCTCGCGTCGATCACCGCGGAAAGGAATTCCCACCCCTCAAAGCGCGTGACAAGGCCTTCAACCTCGTAACGGCGCACCTGCTCGTCCAGCGCGTAAAGCATCTGCTGTCCCGTCGTTGACCCGGCGAAGGCTGTGCGATGGAACTGGGTGCCGCCGAAACGCCTGAAATCAATAAGCCCCTCGGGAGTCCGGTTGAACTGCACCCCCATGCGGTCAAGCATATAAACAAAACCTGGGGCATTCTGGCACATCTCCAAAACCATCGGCTGGTTGGCCAGAAAATCACCACCCAGGATAGTCTCTTCAAAATGGATCTGGGGAGAATCGCCTTCCCCCTTTGTATTGACGGAGGCGTTGATCCCGCCCTGGGCACAGACAGAATGCGACCTTTTGCAGGGCACCAACGAGAAGAGGTCAACAGAAAAGCCCGCTTCCGCCAGTTTTATGGTGGTCATAAGACCACCCAGACCGCCGCCAATGACCAGTATCTTGTTCTTTGCCATGGGTCTCTCTTATTTAGCCAGTGTGAGCAAAGCGCTCACACCCATCACGTAAAGCGTCAATCCCGCCAATCCGCATATCCAACCCGCTATCCTGCGGCCCGCGGGAGCTGTCACAGCACCCCAGCCGATCAGCACACCCCACAAACCGTTAGCAAAATGGAACATGACAGCCGTTACGCTGATCAGGTAAAACCAAAGGAACCCCGGAACATGCATGATCTCGGCCATGCGCGCGTAGTTGACCTCTTTCCCGTACAGGAACTCTGACCCCTTTGTCTGATAAAGGTGAAAAAGGATGTAGACGAACGTCAATATCCCGGTCCAGCGCTGGAAGGAATAAAACCAGTTCTGCCGGTAAGGGTACCAGGAAGCATTATCCTTTCCCGTCAGGACAATATAAAACCCATACCCTGCGTGATAGAGGATGGGCAAGGCGATCAGTCCTATTTCCATGAACGTGACAAAAGGAAGATTGGAAAGCAATTCGATCCGGGCATTATACGCCTCGGGCCCGCGCAGGATATAAAAATTCGAGATCATGTGCTCAATGAGAAAAGCAGCGATCGGAAGGAATCCGGTGATGGAATGCAGCCTTTTCAGGATAAAGGACAGAGGGATCTTCGTCACTTTTTCGCCAAAGCCTCTTTCACGATCCGCGGGATTTCGCTGGTTGTTTCAGCGACAATAACACCCGCCTCACGCCAGGCCTTCATTTTGGAGTCCGCCGTCCCCTTCCCACCGGTGATAATGGCACCCGCATGCCCCATGCGTTTGCCCGCGGGTGCCGTGCGGCCCGATATAAATCCGATCACAGGCTTGGACATTTTCCTGATCAAAGGCGCCGCCTCTTCTTCAGCAACACCGCCGATCTCACCGATCAGGATGACCGCCTCGGTCTGGGGATCTTTATCAAAAAGCGGAAGGATATCAATGAACTGTGTTCCCAGGATCGGGTCGCCGCCAAGGCCGACACATGTCGATTGCCCTATCCCGGCGTGCGTGAGCGCATTGACGATCTCATACGTGAGCGTGCCGCTGCGCGACGCCAGCCCGATGTTGCCCTTGAGAAAAATATTGCCGGGAATGATCCCAAGCTTGGCCTCACCCGCCGTGGCGATACCCGGGCAGTTCGGCCCGATCAAGCGGGCGCCCTTGCTTTGGACCAGATGCGCCGCCACGACCATGTCCTGGATCGGTATCCCCTCAGTGATACAAAGGATAAGCTTGATGCCCGCCTCGGCCGCTTCACAAATAGCATCTTTCGCGAAGCGGGCCGGAACAAAAATAATACTGGCCTCGGCCTGTGTCGCGGCAACTGCCTCGCGGACCGTATCAAAGACCGGCGCCCCGCTGACAACCTCGCCTTTTTTACCGGGCGTCACGCCACCAACAACCTTGGTGCCGTAAGCCACCATCTGCTCGGTATGAAAACTTCCCTCGCGGCCGGTGATGCCCTGGACAATGACCCGCGTCTGACGATCAGCAAGGATCCCCATTATTTGCCTCCCTTCCTGATCAATTCAACGATCTTGCGTGCACCTTCCTGCATGGAAGAAGCGGGAATAAGGCTGGTCTTGCCGATCAAGGCCTGCCCTTCCTGCACCCGCGTCCCCTCAAGTCGAATGACCATGGGGATGCGGATCTGCACTTTTTCGGACGCTTCAATGATGCCGCGGGCCACCTCGTCACAACGCGTGATCCCGCCAAAAATGTTGATGAATATCCCCTTCACATTAGGGTCCATCAAAAGAAGTTCAAGTGAATTACGGACAAGCTCGGCCTTGGCCCCGCCGCCGACATCCAGGAAATTGGCCGGCGTCCCGCCCGCGCGACCCACCTCATCCATGGTCCCCATGACAAGGCCCGCGCCATTACCGATGATCCCGACCTCGCCCCCCAGCCTCACGTACGCGATCTTGCGGCGATGGGCTTCTTTCTCGATATCGTCTGTCTCGCTTTCTTCCATCAATGCCGCCATGGCTGGCTGACGGAAGAGTGCGTTATCGTCCACATTGATCTTCGCGTCAAGGACTTTATAGGTCTGAGCTGCGGTCCAGGCCAGCGGATTGATCTCCGCCAGTTCAGCGTCCATTCCCCTGTAGATCTTTTCTAGTTCAAATATGATCTTCTTAAGGCCAACGGGGTCAGGCACATTCCTGTTCTTTAAAAAACCATCGACATCCGCATCGGACAGGAACCTGACAGGATCCAGATATAGCTTCCCGATAGCGTCCGGATTTGTGACAGCAAGCTCCTCGATCTCAACACCGCCCTCCGTGCTGAAAAGCAAAACATTCTTCTTGTGCTGGCGATCGACCGCGATCCCCAGATAAAACTCACGTTCGATCTTGCTCTGCTCCTCGACCAGCACTTTCTCGACAATAAGGCCCTTTAAAGGCTTGCCAAGCAAATGAGTCGCCATATCACGGGCCTGTTCAGGTGTGGCTGCAAGCAGAATACCCCCTGCTTTGCCGCGGCCGCCCACATGGACCTGGGCTTTCACGACAACAGGTTTGCCTACCTTGCGGGCGACCTCAAAAACCTTTTCGGGAGAATCAGCGACCTGGCCCGACAGGACCGGCATCCCGCGGCTTCCCAGAATTTCTTTTGCCTGATATTCGTGTATTTTCACGGTTTGGCCCTTTCAATATCGAACAGTATATCAAAACAATCCAAAGGGAATATCAAAAAAAGAATTAAAATAATTATTTAAGAATAGCTTTCAAGCGGGCTTCAGAAGAATGGTTCATCTTCGTGAAATAAAAAGCGAACCCCTCACCTCCGGCGATACGGGAAATGCGCGCCAGGCCTTCAATAACATGGCCTGCGCTGCCGGGACACTGGATGGAAAATCCGATCTCATCATTAAGCTTGAGATAAACACTCGCCTTGATCACAATAAAGGCGCTTTTGGAAGAAATATCCTTTAATTTCCCCAGAAGGGTCAATTGCGACCCGATGCTGATGTGGACGGGGATATCGCTGGTAACACGTTTTTCCTGGCGCTGTTCATTGAAATTCATTTGGAATTCCCGTCATTGATCACTCTTACCAGCGGAATGCCGTTATCTCCTGAAGGAATATAGACCGTCGTATGCGTGGGGCTGTTGGCCATCATCATCTGGGCCTTGATGGCCTCATGCTGCAGGTACGCCTGGGTCAGTGTCTTGTTGATGATCCCCTGGGCTTCCGCAATACCCTTGGCCTCGATGACCTTGCGATCCGCCTCCTGGCTTTCCTTGGTCAGCACGAATTTCATCTGTTCGCTTTCCTGTTCCGCCTTGAGCTTCTGCTCGATCGCGGCCGAAACCGTCGTAGGCAACTGGACAGCCCTCAGCAGGACCTTTTCAAGAATAACCCCCCGCTCCGAAAGCATTTTCTCAAGGTCGCTGAAGATCTTGTTGGTGATCTCATCCCGGCTGGAAGTGTAAAGCGCCTTGGCCTCATAAAAAACCGTCGCTTCCCGGACTGCCGTACGAAACTGCGGAACAACGACCACCTCATCATAATCCCTGCCGATGGTCTTGTAGATCAGGCTGGCCTTATCCGGGCTCAGGCGGTAAAGAATGGAGATATCCACGGACATGGTCAACCCTTCCTTGGAAGGGACCTGCATGGTCTCTTTCAATTCCTGGGTCTGAACGTCCATGATAACAAGATTGACAAAGGGATTGACCAGATTGACACCTGACTTCCTGGCCAGATCATCAACATTGCCCCACAGGTCGACCACCCCGACATTACCGGCCGGGACGACCCTCACTAAACTGAAAACCCCAAGGACAAGGGCCACAAGAATACCGACGATACCAAAGTTCCTGGCGCTAAGGGAATAATCATACCCTTCGTGCTTGTTGACAAAGTTCCCGCTCAACCCTGCCAATAAAAGGCCTACCACCAGGAGCATCAAAGCAAACAGGAACATACTACCCTCCTTGGATCCACAGGGATCATTTTATATCAAGATTCCTCAAAAAAAACCATTTTAACGATCATTTCGCTGAACTACAGTTCCTTTTTCAGAAAGATCCCCCAACGTAACACAAAGATACAGATCATTTCTTATTCTCCTGACTGGCCCAGAATGCCTTGACCTGCATTAGTACCTGCTCATGCGTAGGTGCACTGAAAAAACGATACCTGTCATCCTGCGCCCCCCATACATGATCCCAATGAGCCACACCTTTAGGGCGTCCCTGCGGTAAAGCTTGGCAACTATCTACATTCAAAGCATTCGAGCTGTGCGTCAAAACCATCTGACGGTATTGAAGCCATCCGGCAACATTTATGTTCGTATAAATGTACGTGCGATACGCATTATAAGACAACCACACAGCCAACACAAGGAAAGAGCCTGCACGAAGGATCCTTATAAACCTGTCATTTCTCAGAGACCCCAGGCAAGCGACCAAGCCTGCCCCAGGCTCAAAAGCATACACAGCTGCACTGATACATAAAAGACAGAGGCATCGCACACGCCAATGTGCCGCTCCTTGAAAAAAAGCATTGATATATAAAAAGATCCCGGCGCCAAAAGCAATAAAAAGGAGCAGTCGAAAATCTTGAGCCAACATGTTCCTGAAATTCCTGTCGAGTTTTACGAACAAGATCATCAAAAAGACAGGCGTCCCATCTTTGATCAGTACAAGAAGTGTTTTTGTTCCGGTCAAAACAGCTTCAAAAAAGTGGGGCCAATTGAGCAATGAAAAAAACAGCCCGGGAGTTGACGCACGCTCATCAAGGAATTTCGACGCGCCCCCCCTCGTATAAAAAGCGAGCGCCATGACACAACCAAGAAAAATACTGAGATTAACGTTGAAAAAGCTGCGCTCAACCAAACCGCCATTCTTACGCATAGATAAAACCGCGTCAAACAAAAAATAAACCGCTACGCAAGCGAAGGCAATGAGCCACACCTCATGCCATGATGCTGCAATGAAAGTGGCACAAAAAAGCACTGCTCCTTTCCATACAGAATCTGCGCACCTGAATTTAGTATAGAGAGAATACCATATAATAACCCAGGTGACCGAAACTGTATAAATACTGGCTGCGCCGTTCCACGGGCCTATATGGCCCAAATAGGGAAAACCCAGCACCCCGAGCAATGTCAACACCCCGCGCGTCATGACCGATTCATGAGCAAGCATGATCCAAAACAAGCGCGTCGAAATAATGGCAGTAAGAAAGGTATACGGCTTAAAAAGAGAGAAAGGATTCGCGGGGAAATAGTATAACCCGTTAAAACAATAACGTATTTGTTGCC
>CAIOTT010000047.1 GCA_903861305.1 Candidatus Omnitrophota bacterium
ATATAGTAAATTAAATTTATCTTATATATTTATAACGTCGCACAACCTCAATCATACCTTGGCTTTACGTCTGCGTTATTTACGTTTCAATTTAAGTATACCATGAAAACGTTTTCTCACAAGCACCGTTAAAAAAATAACAAAACTTTTTCTGCGTTCATATTCCCGGTTGTATAATCATCTCAGAAGACCAAGGACAATTATGGCTGACAAAAAAAAGAACATAAAGATCCCCTACAAAGAATACCAGGCCCTGAAAGAAAAATGGGCTAAAAAGAAATTCAAACTGCACCTGTACCCGAACCCCGTGCTGATAGCCCTGCTCATCCCGCTCGCCATATTCATCATCATGCTCTGCTATTATTATCTTTCCGTAAAAAATTTCGCCGACTGACCCTGCCTTCAAAGAAGGCCCTCACGACCCATCCTGCGGATCATAAAGGTCGTGCGGCTTTTTCCAGCGATAATGATCCCACCAGTTCCTGCGCAAGGCCGCAAAGAGCCGTTCCACAACCAGAAGGCTCCATCTTTCAGACAGGGCGCTGAAGGAAAGTGAAAAACGCTTCCATCTCCAGACGAGATACCTGTCGAGAGGCGGTGTCCGGTCGCCGGCGTTCAACAAGAGACCGCGCGGCCATCCCGCCAAACCCTCGGCCCACGCCCCGAGATCCTTTCCCTCGAACCCCATTCGTGCAGGACCTCTTCCCTGCGCAAGGGCTACGCCTTCACCCGCAACGCCACCGGCAGGCCTTGCACCGGAACGGCCCGCCGATCCATCGACGCCGCGATCATCAAGGAAGAACGCACGGCCCCTGCCGTTCTCGAAAGGTGCCTGCCCCGTAGCATTGCGGCCCGCGTCATACACCGGCGCCGGATAAAACAAGCCGTAGCGCCGGAACTTTCCGGGCATAAGGATACGCCTGTCAGCGCGGTCTTTATCCTGAGACCCTATCCACGCCCCGGCGCGTTCATCGAACAAAGACTTGACCTGCCGTATCCACGGCCGGTCGAACACCACATGCGGCGCGTCCACCGCAACAACTGCCTGGGCCTTGATGTAACGCGCGTGCGCCGCCACCAACCCGTAACGGCGGATAAGATCAAGGGTGCGGGCGCATATCACCGGCTCTTCAGCGTCTTTATGGATAAAATGCAAAAGTTCATGGGCCACCACGATCACAAGCTCTTCGAACGGTGCGTTCAGAGCGAACCAGTCATTGACCCTGATCGTTCCCGTGCTGATGTCAGCTGCGGCCAATTCCCTCCTGCCGCCGGCAACTAGACCAGCTCCGGGCAATTCTTTACCGGGACCGACCTTGACCGCGAACTCCGGGACCGCCCGCGCGGGAGCCCCCAAAAGCCTTCTGGCTTCAACGATCGCCGCCGCCACATTACCGCGGGCCCGGGCCTTTTCCATTTCGCCGATATCCAGCGGCGCATTCCTTACGTGCGCGGGAAAAAAGAGGCCCCCGTTCAAACCAGGCAATTCATGCGGATAGACCATCATGACATTCGACTCGCAGCTGGCAATATCCCCTCGCCGCGACCCGGGCAGGACAACATCAAAGGCCGCACCGAAATTCTGATGGATGTTCATCTGGAACGTGTCACCGACAACGTTAAAATGGAATTGGGCATACTCTTCGAACGAGGCAAAGTCGTTCAATTCAAAATACCGGCGCACCTGCTCAACGGTCAAGGCCTTCCCCTCATTAAGATGAAGGCCGAATTTCCGTACAGTATCCTGCCGTTTACGCGCGAATCCTTCACAAAACTCCTGGCTCAAAACATCACGGGATAGCCTGAAGAATTCAAGATGATCACTGAATTCCACAGCACCATTGCCCTTTTGCCGCGCCCACGTTTCAAAGCCGCGGATCACCTTGCGGACATCCACCTTGCCATCGGCTTTCACATATTCTTCCGTGCGGAATTTCGGATTTCGGAGGATATGTTCCATGAAAAATTCCGCGCGGCTGTAAGCGACCGGGGGCAGCCTGCCGGTGGACATGGCCAGCTCGTGACTGGCCAGGATCAGGCGTTTGGTCAACCCGAGCTCCCTGACACAATCATCATTCCTGACGGCAATGATGGAATAATCCAGAAGGTACTTATGGCTCGCGGGGTCATGCCGGAGCGCGACCTCATCGTAACGGTCAGGAACAGTCTCGACAAAACTCACGAACACGCCGGCCTTGATAACACCGTCGACGCGTGCCACAAAAATATGGTTGGGCATGCTGCCCCGTTCAGGGTCTCCAAAGATCCTCGCGCGAACGCTCGCCGGAGGGACGTCAATGCCGCACATGAATTTCCAGGCAAGGACCTCCAGCTCAACGATCAGCCGGACCTCAGGGTCATCCGGACCAGAGGGCACAAATCTTGATATCGTTACAACAGGCCCTGGTTGAGATCCCGGCGGGCGGGGCGAAGCTGCCGCGGGATCCCTCAGAAGATCAATGGAAAAAACCTCGCTCTCTTCGTGGGTCATGCCAAAAATGGCCGCGGCTTCATGGATGAGCGTGTAACGTAATTCAGAAGGTGTGCGTGGATGATCAGGATTAATAATGATGTAATGCCGGCCGTCGAAGGTGGCATTGACGGC
>CAIOTT010000048.1 GCA_903861305.1 Candidatus Omnitrophota bacterium
AGATGATCAAATTGCTCAATACCAGCAGGGGGATCACGCACAATGTTGTCCTGTATACCGAGGAGCTTTTGTTCGGGAGCACTTTGGAAACGGTATTAAGGATGCCTTTGACGGAGCACGACCGTCGTCAGGTGGCGCACGCGTTCATTGATTGGTATGTATATTTGTGGTTGTTGACGGATGGATATTTAATGCCTTTGGAAAGGGAAAAATGGAATATGCTCTTTGAACGCAGGCCTCAAGGGGGTCTTGATCTCTCAAAAATGAAATGCTTCGACACGGGTTTGTTTTATCAAGAATGGACCTTTGATGAGATGCTCGAGTTCATACGTAATGATCTTCCCGAGGGATGGCGTCCTCTTGTTGAGGAGGAGCTGAGTGCCGTCCTCAAATTTCACGATGTTGATTCGGAAGAAGGAAGGGAAAAGGCTTCTTCACGTTTTCCGCGGCTTCATTTAGTAGCATTGGATGAAAATGGGCGTGCCACTGGCGATATATTAACTTACAAACAAATCCATGCTCAGAAAAAGTTTCATGAGGTGTTATGGATCATTTTATTGGATCAGGATGGAAAAATAATCCTTCAGAAACGACCAACGGGGAAAAAAGACCATCCCGGGGACCTGGATATTTATGGGGGCCATGTTCAGGCAGGCATTTCATTCCCGACCGTAGTGAATAATCTTCTTCAAGAAGAAACCGGCATCATGAGCCCGATCAAGTTCCAGGCGCTGACAAAAAGACGTGCTATTAAAAGGATGGTGGCGCATAAGGGTTTTACTGAGAATGTGTTTGCCACAGTGCTTGTCGTACAACTCGAAGCAGATCAGGTCAAGGAATTAAAGTTAACCCCGGAGATACAGGGTTATGTGACGATCCCCTTAGAGCATCTTCAAGAAAATTTAACAAAGTATTCGCTTAGTGACAATTTAAAGTACCTGATCGAAGAAGAGCATTTGTTAAGGTTGGAGGCCAGGGATACGGACAGGGCTGATATCTATAACGCTGATAGCAGTGATCAGGATCATGCCGGATCAAGCGCTGTGGTTGATAACGGAGGCATAGACCTGACCCGTGGCAGGATGAACATTAAGATCAACAGTCATGGCGAGGGTATCCAGTACTCATTCGACCCTGTCATGATCCAGCGGCTGGACATTGCCGCCGGCATCACATCAACCATCATTGATATCCGCCCTATGACAATGACCCTGATGGCTTTTTTGGGGGTTGAATAAAGTATGCGCGGGACAATAAAGACATATAGCTTACCGAGTGCGCGCAGGGTAGGTGTATTTCTTCTGTTGGTTATCTTTATCTTGACCAATGGGATAGGGCCTGTGAGTTTTGCCCGGGCGCAGGAGGTATTTCAGCTGCCGCAACCCGGCACCCGGGTCAGTTTAAGCCCCGCATTCGCTCCGGCGCTCCTCAAAGGGATCAAAGTTTATCCGGATGACCCTTTCCGGCTGGATTTTATCCTTGATCAAGGGAATGCCAATGGATCATCTGATAAGTTAAAGGAGGAATCTTCCCGTCTGATCAAGTATTTTCTTGCCTCGATCACGGTTCCCGAGAAAGACCTGTGGGTTAATCTTAGCCCCTACGAAAAAGACCGCATTGTTCCTGACGCCTTTGGCCAGACCGGGATGGGCAGGGACCTTTTGGCCCAGGATTATCTTCTGAAGCAGATCACCTCCTCGGTTATTTATCCCGAAGGGGAGGTCGGCAAGAAGTTTTGGGCTAAAGTCTATGCCGAGGCTCAGCGCCGTTACGGCACAACCGATATCCCGGTAGATACCTTCAACAAGGTCTGGATCGTTCCGGAGAAGGCCATTGTTTACGAGAATAAGAATGCGGCGTATGTCGTTGGATCCAGGTTGAAGGTCATGCTGGAAACCGATTATGTGGCGGCGACCCGGGCGGACACAAGGTCCGCCCCTACAGCACAGGAGGCCGGTAAATTATGCGTAGGGGAAGTCCTCGTGTCCTCCCGCAACGATGTTGCCAAAAATATCCTCCGGGAAGTCGTCATTCCCATCCTTGAGAAAGAAGTCAACGAAGGCCAGAACTTCGCCCGCTTGCGCCAGGTCTATAACTCCCTGATCCTCGCCGTCTGGTTCAAGGACAAGATCAAAGAAAGCATCTTCGGCAAGGCCTATGTTGACCGGGAGAAGATCGCAGGGGTCGAGATCAGCGACAAGGCCGAAAAGGAGAAGATCTGGGCGCGGTATGTCGAATCGTTCAAGGAGGGTGCTTATAATTTTATTCGCGAAGAAAAGGATACGGTTTCCGGTGAGATGATATCGCGAAAGTATTTTTCAGGTGGGAATGATTTTTCTCAATGTCGTAAAGTAGAAACAGTATATAGCGCCAAAACGTATCCTGGGCGTTTACTGGGTGGTGTTCCTGCAATGGCTAGTGTTATTCAGGTTAAACTTGATGTTGCAGTAAAGAAAAATTTACTTAAAGCACAACGATCAAGGCCTTCAAATGATCGCCGTGAAAAGAAAAACGAAGATAAATCCGAAAAGAGTGAAAAAGCGTCAATTTTATCGGATGCTTCTCAAATGGTAGGAATAGAATCTACGAAGACAGCAGGCAAATGGCTTAAAAGCGGGGTATTTGCCCTGGCTGTCAGCATGGCGCTCGCCGGTGGTGGGTCATATTATTGGCTGCGCTGGGGGTATGATGTCCAAATGAATAAAATGCTGGCGCTCCCCCAGATACGACCGGCTGTCGGGTTTCAGGATGGCAAGATCGTTAACTATGATGGGCATGCATTTAAACTTTCAAGCCGGCTGGCACATCAGCAAGGCGATATCCATCGCGCATTGGCGCAGGGGGCGGCAGGCAGGGATTTTTGGACCGCGACCTTTGCAAATTATCCCGCAGACCAGCCTGTGTCAGCATTGCTCACAGTTGATGTGCTTCAAAGTGCCCAGGAAAGCGGTCAATTGGATGGTTTGTTCAATGGCTTGCGCACTCAGCCGGATCTGGTGTATCGATATTTATCTGAAATCCCTTACCAGCAGATGCAGGGATTTTCATATTATTTCTCGAAGTTAAAACCAGGTATCCGTCAGAAGATCTTTCAAATTTTTTATCGTCAGTTGGCAGATGACTTTGAGGTCCTTGAGAACGGGAAGATGGTCAAGTCGGTCTTTTTTTCTACGCGCTTAGAACAGGCAGAACGCATGCGCAGGTTGTATGGAGAGATGATGCGCGCATTGAATTATATTCCTCCTCTTAAGGAAGGTGACATGCCTGAGGGGCCGTTAACCACGGCGCCGGATTCTCCTGTGGCGCCATTTGAAGGTGTGGCGTTCACCCGGCAACAAGCTGCTGATGAAGTTTATCAATATTTTTCTGAAAGTATCGATCAGTATAAGAAGAAAGGTTATACCGTTACAACATGGTCGCCGGAAAAGGTCAATATCGGTGATGTTGAGGGTATGATCGGGCATTATTCGACAGGGCACGGGTTGGGCAAACAGTCCTATTATATGGATAACAAAGCCGGGCTTCTTTTGCAGTGGGTACAAATGAATACCACTTCAAAGAGTAATGCGCATCGCATTACCCAGAAAGAATTAATAGTCGAAGCCATGCACCTGGCGGAGGATCCTCGTACGAAAACAGTCGATCTTTTCAATGCCATTGCCACAATAAGTCATATGTTCAAAAGTTTGACGAGAAGTCCGCATGCTGTTTTAGGGGCATATTTGGCGATGGGGGAGCAGGATGGTGTGGATTATATATGGGATCATTTTCAGCCTAATATCCTTGTAAATTCATTGTATCAAAGCCGGGTAAGATCAGTGGATGATCAAGGCCGGCCGGTCTTCTTTTGGCGTCCTGTTGATCTTGAAGGGAACGATAGTATCCCTTCAGGACAGAGAACAGGGATCATGAGAGCTGATACCGGGCATGATCTTTATCATGGCTGGGGTGTTTTATTAATGAATATCTATTTGCGCCTGGAAAGTATTAATAAGATCAAGGCCGATCTATATGGTCAGCGGTCCGCAGGCACGGAGGGTGTTCTTGGTCGCGTGGGACGTGCGCATAAGGGGGGCGTTTTTAGGTTTAAAAGTGCCGACACAGAGTATTTGCCCCTGTTCCTTAAGATCGCGCAATCTTTGGGCGTCGAAGAATATGCTTTGGATATTTCGAGATTCTCCAAAAAGAGCGGTTCCGGGCCAGAGGTTATTTTTAGCAGGGTCGCGGCAAAGATGGCCGAAGATGTCGTATCAAGGAAGATATTAACAAATCCTCATGCTTCGCCGGGCATAAGTACGCTGGCGTCTTTTAGCAATGACCAATCCTTTTTAAGGTCTTTGCAGGGAGGGATCGATCTTGATCGGTATGCCGTTATGTTGAACAAACGCTGGGCAGAGATCAGACGTGAGCCGTCATCTCGGGCCATGGAGGAAAGAGCGCGGCTTGTTGAGACAACGGAGCAACTATTGACGCTCGAGAAGATCTCAGGCAAGTCAGCGGGAATTTCTGATGATCTAAGAAAGTATGTGTTTTCCTCTGTTGCAAAGAACGCTCTTTCGGAAAATGAACTGGCCATTCAGCTTGACATCTTTGAGAAGTCTTACTTGAGGACCGGGGTTGATATCGGGAACATCAATGCGCCATTTATATTTGATGTTCTGTTGAAGTATGATTTTGGACCCGAAAATCCGATCGATGGGGTAAAACATAAGATCGCAGGGCAAGGCAGGCTGTTATTGGAAACTTACATGAAATTAGCTAAAGATCCTGATGTCAGCATCAAATATCCCTTGATCCGGAACGTACATTTACCTTCAGCTGTGCTTGTTGAACTGCTTTCCGATGAAAACCTGGATGTTGTATTGGCCGCATTGGAGAAATTACGTTTTGTCCCTGGCCACGCGAATATACCGGCAAAAAGTCATTTTCCCATTGATAAGATCATGACGATCTTATCAAAGAATGTAGCTTTGGAGACACGTTTGAATATGTTCTCAATTTTTCAAAAGGGATATCCAGATGTTAAGGAAGATACGTGGAATAATTTTTCAATGATGGCTTTTGGAAAAAATATTACAAATGATAGTCGCGATAACGTGAGCCATCAGGATCGTTCCATGATAAGAGATCCCGGCGGTATCGACCTGACCCGCGACAAAATGAACGTTGCCGTAACAGGCGGCAGGAATAGTGTGAAATTCAAGTTCGATGCCGCCATGATCCAGCGTCTTAATGACGCCGCCGGCATCACGCCCACTATCATTGACATCCACCCGATGGCAATGACCCTGGCGAGTTTTTTGGGTGAGCAATAATATAGTCACAAAGGGTGGATTGCCACAGGATCCATATTCATGAAGAAGCGGAAAATGATGGAACTTCGGGTGAGGTTGATCCTTTGACCCGCATGTGGCATGGGATAACGGCGCTGATATAGCCTCTGAGTTCTTGTACGATCATTGGCGAATTTCCAGCGTTCCTTTCGGATAGAGGCATCCATTTTTCAACCCTTTCCATTGACGTCAGCATCGGTTTTTGCTAAAGTTCGGTATAAGTTAATCCGCTAAGGCATTAATCGCGTATCCGCACGGGAGGTTCCTTCATGTCGCTCTGGCAAATGCTTAAACTGGGTGGGGGGACGGTCATTGTCCTGCTTGCCCTCTCGACTCTGTCGCTGGCGGTCATCATCGAGCGTGTGATCATGTATTTCCGTTCATCCAGGACCCGCCGCGAGGTTTTCATGATGGATATCGCCGATCAGATCCGGCGGGGCAACGTGTCAAAAGCTCAGGAGATCTGCCACAATACCGCGACCCCTTTTGCCAGCGTCGTGGCCGTAGGGCTCGGGCTGCGCGGCGGATCAAGCATCCTGATCGATAATGCCATGGAACGGCAGATCACCATTGAAACGATCAAGCTGGAGCGGCGGATCGCTATTATCGGCACCATCGGCAGCACCGCGGTATATATCGGCCTTTTTGGTACCGTGCTGGGGATCATTCGCGCGTTCCAGGATATTGCCCAGCAGGGAGCCGGCGGTATGGCGGTCGTCATCAACGGCATTGCCGAGGCGCTGGTCTGTACAGCGGTGGGTTTGTGCGTGGCGGTCCCGGCGGTCATCGCTTTCAATTACTGCCAGAGCCGCATCGAGCGTTTTGTGATGGATATGGACCTTGCCGCGTCCGAAGCGCTGGACCTTATCACCGGGGCCAAGTGATGAACCGGCGCCCGCGCAAAAGGCAACTGGTCGCCGAGATCAACATCACGCCGTTCACGGACGTCATCCTTGTCCTTCTGGTCATCTTCATGATCGCCACACCCCTGATCTACCAGTCGAATATCAAGGTCAAACTTCCGGAATCAACGGCGGCGTTACCGCATGAGGTCGGCAGGGTCAAGCAGACCGTGGTCACGATCACGAGCGAAGGCATGGTTTACCTGGATGACAAGCTCGTCACCAACAAGGAGCTCCGTGAGAAGATCGCGGCCATGCAGAAGTCCGAGGCGCAGCTGAGCGTTTATCTGCGCTCCGACCAGCAGACCCGCTTTAAAGATGTTGTTGATGTCCTGGATATCATGACAGCCCTGGGTGTTTCGAAACTCGATATTGCGGCCGTCAAGGTGGAGTGACGTTCTTTTATGAAAATTGCCATTGTTTTTCATTCTGTCTGCGGGAATGATCATCTGGTCGCCAAAAAGTTCTGTGATGAACTGCAGCGGCTCGGCGCGGGAGCTTCGCTTTACCGTGTGCATGACCCCTCGTGGAAAGAAATGCCTGACCTTTCGTCCGCGGTGCGCGATAATCTTCGCGCGATGCGGGCTTTGCCTGAAGCTACGCCTCAAGCGCTGCTGGACGCCGACCTGGTCATCATGGGGTCGCCAACATATTTCGGGAATGTTTCTGCGCCGATGAAAACCTTCATGGATTCCACGGGAGGATTATGGGTGAAGGGACAGTTGGAGGGGAAAATGTTCGCCGCATTTACTTCCGCGGGGAATCCCGAGGGCGGCGGTGATCTTTGTTTACAGGCATTGCATACCTATGCTAAATATATGGGGATGCTTTCGGTCCCGTTGCCTGTTACGGCGGTTGCAGGTGTGAATACGCCGGCGTTGGGCGTGATCCACTATTCCGCGGGCAAGTACGCTGAAATACTTGATCAGGGAACTGCCCGGCTCATCAGTGCGTTCTCTTCATTCTTGCGGAGGTGTTATGGATCAGCCCATTGACAACAGGCGCAAATACGAACGCTATACGACCGACGCACGGGTCGAATTCCGTGTGCCGTATGATTTTGAGGCTGAGGTTGATTTTAAGATCACCGAAGAGATCATGGAGGGCCGTGAACGCATATACGCCGGGATTTCAAGGGATATTTCCATCCGCGGGCTTTCCTTCCGTTCGCCCAAACGCCTTGATCCTGGTGACCTGTTATGGATGGACCTTCGTTTGCCCAAGAGCAATGAGATCGTTTTCCTCAGAGGTGAGGTTTGCTGGTGCAAAACAACGGATGCTCCCGGGGATAACAAGCCCGCATTCGTCGCCGGCGTGAAGATCAATTCAGTGGACGGGCATGACGTCGATGAGACGGTTTATTTTGATAAGGCGTACGGGGTGATCTGGAGCGAGCTTTTGGAACGTGTGCTTGGGGGCTTCGCAAAGTTGAACCGGAAAAAGACCTGACCGGTCTGCCATGACAAAGACAAAACCATATATCCTGGTCCTGCGAGGGGTCCTTCAGGACGCCGAGGGGCGGTTTCTTTTGATGCAACGCGCCGCAGGCTGCAAAGGGTGGCCCGGAAAATGGGAATTTCCCGGCGGAAAGGTCGATCCCGGCGAAGAGATAGGCAAGGCATTGGTGCGGGAATGGAAAGAGGAGACTGGGCTTGATGTCCTGGTCGATCATGTTGTTGACGCTTTCGAATGGGAAAGAGAGAATGACCGCATCCTTTATATCGTCTTTCGCGTGAAAAGCGTTTTGTCAGGCGAGGTTGTCAGGTCGGATGAACATGACGCCTTTGGCTGGTTTGACCGTCAGGCCATGCGTGCGCTTGATATTTCGCCGGCCCTGAACCGGGTGGTCGAGATGCTATGCGCCTGATCAGCTGGAACGTCAACGGTATCCGTGCGGTCCAGAAAAAAGGATTTCTGGCGTGGGTCGAACGTGAAGGTCCTGATATCCTTTGCCTGCAGGAAACCAAAGCTGAAAAGAGCCAGCTTGATGACGAGCTTGTCAATATCCCCGGATACTTTTCTTTCTGGTGTTCGGCCGAGAAAAAAGGTTACAGCGGTGTTGCTGTTTATTCCAGGAAAGCCCCTGAGGTTGCCGCATATGGCCTTGGAAAGAAGGAATTTGACAGTGAAGGCAGGGTCATTTGCCTTGATTACGGCGACTTTGTTCTTTTTAATATCTATTATCCCAATGGTGGCTCGGGCAATAAAAGGGTGCCGTTCAAACTGGACTTTTACGATGCCTTCCTGACAAAGGTCATGGCCCTGCGCCAACAAGGCCGCCATATTGTGATCTGCGGTGATGTGAACACCGCGCATGAGGAGATCGATCTTGCCCGTCCGAAGGAGAATAGCAGGAACACAGGATTCCTTCCTGAGGAACGGGCCTGGCTGTCAAAATTCATTGCCTGCGGGTTTGTTGACACGTTCCGGCATTTTTGCAAGGCGCCGGGGTGTTATTCCTGGTGGGATTACAAGACGGGCGCGCGGGCCCGTAATATAGGCTGGCGCCTTGATTATTTTTTTGTTGACCAGGGTTTCCTGCCCCAGGTGAAAAAAGCTTTTATCCTCAAGGATGTTATGGGCTCTGACCATTGTCCCGTGGGGATCGAGATATGACCACGCGCGCCTGCTTCATGCTCCTGACATTCCTCGGTGTCTTTCTTGGTACAACAAATGCCCGCGCCGCGGATACGGACGGCCGCTTTTCCCTGACGAGCCCCGTGTTCCATAATGGCGAAGCGATCCCCGAGATCTACACCTGCAAGGGTGCCGACATCAACCCTCCTTTAGAAATAAGTTATCCTCCTGCCGGGACCAAGGAATTCGTCCTTACGGTCCGAGAACCTGACAATCCCATTACGCCATGGTCGCACTGGCTTGTATATAATATCTCTCCCGGCGTACGCAAGATCGGGCAGAACACAGTTCCCGGGATCCAGGCGCTTAATGATTTTGGGAATTTTTATTATGGCGGCCCCTGTGTTTTTGACGCCAAGCCCCATCATTTTGTATTTACCCTCTACGCGCTCAATGAATTTATGGAAGATGTGAACGAAGGGTCTACGCTCGACGTCATTGAAAAGGCCATGAAAGGGAAGATCATTGGAAAGGCTCAGATCATCGGGCTTTATAAGAACCCCCTGTGGGGACGTGACGATCCCCCTTTATGATAGTCCCGCCAAATTTCCGTCAGGAAGTTGAGCGCAATCTTGAGCGTATTTACGTGATGGAGCAGCGGCAGTTCATTTCCATGAGGCTTGAACAAAGTGAGCGCTATCCTGAAGGGTTTGTCGCTTACCAGGCTGCCGTCGCAGCGTTCAACGCGGCCTTTGATGAGCATAAGGCCTGTGAAGACGGTTATGCGGCGGACCTGGCCCTCAGGACCAGGGACAAAGCGCTTGTGCTGGATAAAAAACATTCTTTCCTCGTGGAGAAATTCCAGGATTTGAAACCTGTGGTCCTTGCCGCGCGCAAGGGGCTGGAGACGTGATGCCTCAAGATTTCTTTTCTGTTTCAGAATTGAACAACATGATCCGGGATGTCCTTACCTCGGGTTTTCCCCGGGCTGTCTGGGTTTGCGGCGAGGTCCAGAGTTACGACCGCAATAAGGGCAAGCCCCATGCGTTCTTTGAGCTTGTCGAGAAAGATCCAGGGTCTCAGGAGGTAAAAGCCCGTACCGGCCTTGTCATATGGGCCAACACCCGCCCCAGGATCGAGGCGGTGCTCAGGAAGGCCGAGAACGCTTTTGAGCTCAAGGACGACATCGAGGTGAAGTTCCTTTGCCGGGTTGACTTTTATCCCGGTTTCGGCCAGGTAAGACTTATTGTCGAGAATATCGACCCGGTTCATACCCTGGGCAAGATCGCTCAGGATCGCCAGAAATTGATCGCGGAACTTTCCAAGTCAGGGCTGCTTCAGAAGAATAAAACGCTGGCCCTTCCTCTTGTACCACTGAATGTCGGGCTTATTACGGCGTTCGATTCAGCGGCATATCATGATTTTATCGATGAACTCGGTCGCAGCTCCTATGCGTTCAAGGTGTATTTGGCCAGGGCCTTGATGCAGGGGAAGAATGCGCCTTCATCCGTTTGCGCGGCGATCGCGGCCCTTCAAAGCGTTGACCAGCTTGATCTCATCGTCATCACGCGCGGCGGCGGGTCCATTGCCGAACTGGCCTGTTTCGATTCGAGGGAGATCGTCGCAGCCATTGCGCAGTCTAAATATCCCGTCGTGACAGGGATAGGGCATGAGATCAACACCACCATTGCCGATCTGGCGGCGCATACGTACGCCAAGACACCGACGGCCACAGCCCAGCTGCTGGTAGCCCGTGTCAGGGAATTTGTTCAGCAGTTGGAGGCGCAGTGGCAGGCCCTGAAAGAATCTGCCAGCGGCAGCCTGCAGGCCCGCAGGGAGCATGTCAAGGACGCGGTCACCGAGATACGCCGGATATGGCAGGACCTTGTCGCAGGCCGCCGTGAACATCATGTGCGGCTTGCCGAACAGCTCAGGGCGCTGCCTCTGGGCGCCGCGGCAAGGGCCAGGGAAGACCTGCTAAGATCTTCGCGCCAGTTAAAAAATACAATTCAATTGCGTCTTCAATCCACAGTGACTAAAATAGGGCATTGTGAAAAGCTGATCGCCATGGCGTCCCCCGCTAATATCCTTAAACGCGGGTTTTCCATCACACGGTCTGGGCGCGGCAAGTTAGTTACGTCGGCGCTCACCTTGAAAGAGGGGCAGTCCATCAGGACCGAGTTCATTGACGGTGAAGTTGAAAGTATTGTCGCTAAAGGAGCTTAGTATGCCCGAGATCAAGTATGCCAAAGCCATTGAGCGGATCGAGGACATTATCCGCAAGATCGAGAACGAAGAGATCGATATAGACGAACTGTCGGCCCATGTCAAGGAAGCGGCTGCTTTGGTCAAGCTTTGCCGGGACAAGATCGGGAAAGCGGAGCTGGAGCTTAAGGATGTGGTGCAGAAGTTCGAAGAACAGGGCAGTGACGGAAAGGGGTAATGCATGAGTGTTCTTGCGTTGGGTATATTCATCAGCGTGATGCTGCTGGTTTTGCTGGGTTTGCAGATCTACTGGATCGTTTCACTGCGCAAAGCGCAGAAAGCGTATCTTGAACAGGCCCGTCATGAACAGCCGACGATGTGGGATGTCCGTGAGGTGCTGCGTGAAGGGGATAAGGACCTGGCGGTCCAGCTCTACTGCGATATTTTCCGTATTCATGACATCGAGCGCGCCCGCAAGGAAGTGGACGAGTTCGCACGCAATATCATCAAATAGGTGCCATCATGGAAGATTGTGTATTCTGCCGGAATATCCCCAGGGTCATGGAAAATGACCTTGCGTATGCGGTTTATGATATCAATCCTGTTTCCCGGGGCCATGCGCTTGTGATATCCAAACGGCATGTGGCGCAGTACTTTGACCTTACGCCTGAGGAGACTGCTGCCATCCATCAATTGCTGTCGCGTTTGAAGGTACTCCTTGATAAAGACCATTCACCTGACGGATATAATGTCTGGATGAATTGCGGTGAGGTAGCCGGACAGGTTGTCATGCACGCGCATGTCCACCTGATCCCGCGCTATAAAGGCCAGGTCCTTCATATCCGGGAGCATCTCAAGGGAAATATGGCATGACGGTCTACCCTAAGGGGAATATCCCGTTCGGGGAGTATTTTGGCCGTGCCTTTGCTCTTTACGGCGAAAATTTCAGCCTCTTTTTTCCACTTTCCATGGCCTCGGTCGGGATGACGGTGATCAAGGCATTGCTGAGTTTTTCCCATGATCACAGGTTTGTCCTTTTGGCCGCGATGCTGGGTCCGGTCGAGGTTTGCTCCTATGTTTACTTTCTTGCGGCATTGATATTTTCTGTCGGCTCCCGTGCGGACGGCTCATCCGTTGGTTTCTCCGATATTTTTCTTTTGGTCTGGCAGCGATTTTGGCGCTGCCTGGGTGGGTATCTGCTGTTCGGGCTCTCGCTCCTGGCGGGTATTTTTTTGCTGGTCCTGCCCGGGATCTATTGCCTCACCGTGTTTTATTTTTTTATTTTCGCTATCCTTTTTGAGGACAAAAGCGTCCTTGCTGCTTTCAAGCGCAGCGACGAACTGGTTAAAGGTTCTTTCATCAAGGTGCTGTCGGCGCATGCGGTTGTTATGTTCCTCTTCGGCGTCCTTATCACATTCTTGTTCGTTGGAGCACGGTTGATGGGCTGGGACAGGAATGTTCTTTTGGTCGTTGCGGACATCATAGCAGCAGCGGCAATGCCCGTTTTCCTCGGTTTTTACTACGCTGTTTTCCTTCATCTCAAGAATGAGAAGGACGGGGTCCTGGGCATTTCCTTGCGGGCTGTTTAATACGGGGTCGATCATCAAAGGCGTTTCTTCCCATGGCGTCCATAGGCATTCAAAGCATCCACTGTTATGATTTTGAACTCTCCCTGGCGCAGCCTTTCTTTGTCCGTTCTGAGGAGATCAAAGCTCGCAAGGGCGTTATCATCCACGTTTTCTCGGAATTCGGGCACATGGGCTTTGGTGAAGTATCCCCTTTGCCTGGTATCAGCCGGGAGTCCCTCCAGAAAGCGGTCCATCAACTGGACGTCCTGCGACGTGAGTTTAAAGGCGAGCGCGCCCCTCTTGAACCTGCTGTTTTACTGAAATGGCTCGCCGGGCATTTGCCTGATGAGACGATCTGCCCATCAGTTAAGTTTGGTTTTGAGTCCGCTATTATCAGCATGGTCGCGGCTGTTAATAACAAGAGCATCTTTTCATTCCTTACGAACTCTGTTGAAAACGATGTTTTCAGCGCCGGACTGCTTCAAGGCACGCCTGAGATGATCATCCGTCAGGCCCGGTTCCTTGCGGCCAAAGGCTATAAAACATTCAAGTTGAAGGTTGGCAGCCGTAATATCCCTCTGGATGTCCGGAAAGTCGATGACTTGCGCAGTGTGCTTGGCCCCGATGTGAAGCTGAGGCTGGATGCGAATCGTGCCTGGCGTCTGGATGAGGCGGTTGTTTTCGCCCAGAGTATAGGCAAAGACCGCATTGAGTATATTGAAGAACCACTGGCGAACCCCCTTCAGCTTGAGCAGTTCGTTCGCGGGACGGACATGTCGATCGCTGTTGATGAAACTTTGGGGGATATCCCCCTGGATGACCTGGCTGACCGCATGGGTGTGCGTTATGTCATTGTCCGCCCCATGACGATGGGCGGCGTCAGCGGGTTCCTTGAGCTTCTTAAGGCAGCTTCAGGCTTTGGGCTTCAGGTCGTTGTCGCGTCTGCCTTTGAGACCGGGATAGGGATGACGGCGCTGGTCAATCTGGCAGGCATGTCCACGGCGGTGGCCAATCTGGGGTCTTCCAACTGGTTTGAACAGGATCTTTTGCTGAGGCCTGTCATGCTCAATAAGGGCAGGATCCCCGTTGACAGGTTCCAGTTGGCTATCAAATTCTTCCATGCTGATCTTGCCGAGAAATTGCAGGCGACGTGATCATGCGTGTGCCCTGTCCGGCGGCGCTCAATGCCTCCCGTTACCCCAAGAATATCGCGATCGTCTGGAATGGACGTTCCCTGACATGGGACGCACTGAACAATTATGTCCATAGCACGTCCCGTTATCTGAAGGAGATCGGCATCCGCGCAGATGCGCGCGTGCTGGTGGGCATCGACGGTTCACCCGCCTATGTGATCTGCCTGCTGGCCTTGTGGCGTATCGGTGTTCTTGTCTGCTGCGTTGATCCCCGGCCCGCGCATGAACCTCACGGTGCCGTTGAACTTTTCAGACCGGCTTTTGTGATCAGTCCCCGCGCATTTAGGGGCGCATGGGGAAAGGACGCCCGTTGGAGCGATATTGAAAAGGTCGTGGCTTACGGTTATAATGATTCATTCCTTGGCAGTGAGGCGGCCCTGGTCCCCGAACTGGACAGCGCGCATCCTGCGTTGGCGCGACTGGAAGGTGGCAAGGTCATCATCCAGACACATGATCAGATCAAGGATGACCCGGGGCCGTTGCGGGGGCTGTTAACGGCATTGGCTACAGGCGGTTGTTTTTCTTTTTAGAGGAGGGGTAATGTACAATCATCGCGCGCGGATCTATCTCCACCATACCGATGTGACGGGCCGGCTGTTCTTCGCGAATCAACTTACACTTGTCCACGAGGCCCGTGAATATTTTCTTGAATTCCTTGGATTCACCCAGGAGGATTTCCTGGAGCATCCTGTTGTAACGTTCCCGGTGGTGCATGCTCAGGCGGATTACAAGGCTGTCCTCAAGACCGCTGACGTGGTCGACATAGCCGTCAGGGTAGAGAAGATCGGGGAAACGTCCGTTACTTTCGCGTTCACCCTCCTCAAGAACGGGGAGCTGGTCGGCACATCGCGGACAGTGAATGTGACCGTGGACAAACGCACGGGCAAAAAGATGCCTATCCCTTCGGAATGGCGGGCGCGTTTTCAGAAAGGGTGTAAGGAAAGCCCTCTTTCCGTGACGAATTAGGAGTTAAAATCAACTTAACCCGGAGGATGTTTTATGGCTTATCAATTACCTGAACTGAAATATGCGTATGATGCTCTTGAGCCTTACATTGACGCTAAGACCGTGGAAACGCATCATGGCAAACACCACAAGACCTATGTGGACCGCTTCAATGCGGCGATCGCGGGTAAACCTCAGATCGAGAACCTTTCGGGTGAAGCTATCTTGAGCGATCTTGACAAGGTCCCGGAAGAGGCCCGTGCTGCGGTTCGCAACAATGGCGGCGGCGCGGTCAATCACAGCCTTTACTGGGCGGTCATCGGGCCCAAGGCGGGCGGTGAGCCCAAAGGTCCTGTCGCTGATGCGATCAAGGCGGCGTTCGGCACATTCGCCGAGTTCAAGGCAAAATTCTCGGATGCAGCCGTCACCCAGTTTGGTTCAGGTTGGGCCTGGCTTGTGGTGAACAAAGAGAAGAAGCTGGAGATCATCAAGACCGCCAACCAGGACTCGCCTTTGTCCATTGGAAAGACGCCTGTTCTTTTGGTCGATGTTTGGGAGCACGCTTATTATCTTAAGTATCAGAACCGCAGGCCTGAGTATGTAGAGGCTTTTTATAATGTTATCAACTGGGAAAAGGTCAATGAGCTTTATCTGAGCTCCAAATAGATCCTTTCATAGGCATAAGAAGAGAAATCCCCGGCTTGATGCCGGGGGTTTTTATTTATTAGAGGAATGGATCCAGAGATAGTTTTGAAATATATGAAATAATGTTCTATATTTATATCAAAGCTTGATAGATCGTGAGGATCAACTGAAGATAAGGGCACATGAAGCGATCATCTGTTAGACGATGTTTCTGGCAGAAGTCCATGGCCGTGCTTATGGCGTTCATAGTCGCCGCAGGACCAGTGGGTACTTCGTACGCCCAGATCACGGTCCCGATGCCAGCCCCGGGCACCATGGTGGCGTTGAGCGAGAATTTCACGCCGCTGATGTTGAAGGGTGTTAAGGTTTATCCCGATCATCCGTTCCGGCTCGATTTTATCCTTGATAAAGGGAGTTTAAGCGCTCCAACCGCCAGCCTGAGGTCAGAATCGACCCGTCTTATCAAGTATTTCCTTGCCTCGATCACCGTTCCTGAAAAAGACCTTTGGGTCAACCTCTCGCCGTATGAGAAAGACCGTATCATCCCCGATGCATTTGGCGTAACGGAGATGGGGCGCGACCTTTTGGCGCAGGACTATCTTCTCAAGCAGATCACGGCGTCTTTGATCTATCCCGAAGAGACCGTCGGTAAAGAGTTTTGGAGCAAAGTTTATGAGGCGGCCCGAAAGCGGTATGGCACAGCGGATGTTCCGGTCGATACTTTCAATAAGGTCTGGATCGTCCCGCAGAAAGCACTTGTTTATGAGGACAAGGACGCGGCCTATATCGTTGAAACCAGGCTTAAGGTCATGCTCGAAGAGGATTACGTGGCGTTGGCAGAGTCTGGGACATCGTCCCTTAATATGGGCCCCGTTACGCATACGACGGCGCATGATCAAGGCGCGGCGGCGATCAACAGGCTTGGGTCTGACATCGTTCGCGAGGTTGTGATACCGATCCTTGAGAAGGAAGTGAATGAGGGGAAGAATTTCGCGCCGCTAAGGCAGGTCTACCATGCGTTGATCCTGGCACTCTGGTACAAGGACAAGATGAAAGAGAGCGTTTTGGGCAAGGCGTACATTGACCGGGACAAAGTTGTGGGCGTTGATATCGATGATAAAGCAGCAAAGGAAAAGATCTGGGTACAGTATGTCGCTGCGTTCAAGAAAGGCGTTTACGATTATATCAAGGAAGATGTTGATCCTGTAACGCAACAGATCGTGCCAAGGAAGTTCTTCTCAGGCGGTTTCTCGGCGTCGGTTGACATCATGGATAAAGCCATGGCATTCACGCACGACGCGTCCATGCGGCCCAGGCATGCCGATGCGCTTGTTAGCGTTAATTTGATCCCCCGTTTGAGGGATCACGCGATGGAAAAGGATGCATCCTCAGGAGGCGGCATCGACAGGATCATCCTTCAATTCAAGAAACTTTATGAAGTGGCGCCGGATAAGCGGGCGGTGCTGTTGTTGCAGGATGCTTTGGGGGATTCCAATCAGGATGTTAATGAGTATGCCGTTGGGCCACTGGTTGATAAAGCCAGGATCCAGCAGGGGCTTGGACGACGGGAAGCAGCGAAGAGGACGATCCTGTTTGCCATCGACCAGATGAACAAGGCGGGTGCGGGCGGGTGCCAGATCGAATACAAGACCTGGCTGGATATTGTTGCGATGCAGGCCGAGATCGATGTCCCTGCGGCGCGCGGCACTTTCCTGATGACTGAGAAATTTTGGGAGGTGGTTGCTCGTTTTGGCGGCAACAGAGCATTTATGGCTGAACTGGCAGCACAACGGATCGATCTTGCCCTGCAGTTGGGCATTGAAGGTGCCCTTGACATGCTGAGTGCCGTCAAAAAGAACGTTCAGGCGGCTTACCTCGGTCCGGTTGCGGCCATTGAGTATAAATATCACCTGACAACCGCAGAGGCAACATTTCTCAAGGCCAAAGATGCTGTGTGGGGCAAGGGGCAGCGTGTGAGAGATCTTGACCTGGTCAGCGCCATCGCACAGGTCGCTGTGGACCATCATCTCCCATCTGCGGACAGTCTCGTGAGGGAGGCCAAGCGTTTTATCCTTGACCAGGGGAAGAGACGTAATGATCACAGGTATCTTGAAGCCAGGATCGCGCGCCTGGAATTTATCCTTGGCCATGAGCCTGCCGAGACCGATACTTTTTTGCAAACACCATCGAACGGCCTTAATGCCACAGCGGCATTTAATATTGGAAAGTCTCTTGCTGAGATGGGACGGTATGAAGAGGCGCTTCACTACGCTTTTGTTGTTGAGGTCAACGTGGATCTGTTGAGAAAGATCGCTGAGACCCAGGCCGAGAACGGGATGCTGGAAGAGGCGATCCGGACGGTATCGTTGATCAATGTTCAGCAGGGATCGCGTGCGGAGGATGTCTTTGGTCTTGCGTTGATGGGTATTTTGAGGATCGCGCTTGAGGCGCGTGCTAAAGAAGGAGAGCCTTTTCTTCCAGGAACGGCGGCGAATAGTTTTACGGATCTAGAGCCTGATAAGACCACAACACTGGCAGGCTCTACCCGTTTGAGGCACATCCTGATCGCGAATGAAGAGATCAGCACCGACGCGCCGGAGTACAATGCGGGTTGTTATCTCGTGACGCGGGGACCGCGTATGGCGCTTCAACTCAGGCGGTTGGGCATTGAGGCCGTTGTTACCAGCGAGCTTCTCCAGAAGAATGTCGGTATTGATGATGGCACAGATCATTGGGAGAAAGATCTGATCGCTGTTTACCTGACAGTCCCCGAAGAATATAGCGCAGCGGTAACGGCGTACGTGCAGCAAAAAGCCTGGCAACTGCCCGAGGACGCGCAGATAGCCTTGGTGGCCCAATATTCGTCTCATGACGATGTGTATGGGGACAAATATACAGATGATCTGCACCGCGGCGAGCCTTCTCCCAGTTCACCGGTGGCGGGTGGGACCGCAGCGCGTGTTCATGTTCTGAACAAGAGCATGATGGCGTTGGGTGTGAGGAAGATCGGTAAAGGAGAATTCAATCCGCAGATGGGGAACAAGGGAGCAGGGTTCCTTGTTTTTGAACGGCTGGGATTGCCTTATCCTGCCGGGATCGTCCTTTCGGAAGATCTTGTTAACACCCTGCTTCAAGTTATGGAGAAGGAGGAGGAGGACGTCGTGGCATTCATCAGGCAGGAGTTGATCAATGCCGGGGTCGACCCTCAGCAAAGCGTTTCCGTAAGGAGCAATCCCAAGCGCTCGATGCCCGGGATCCTGAATACTGTCACGGATACACATGACTGGCTGGCCGGTGTCCGCAAGGTCGCTGCGGCGTGGGATACGGACAAGGCAAAGAATTACCGCCGCAGGGAAGGGATCGATGATAGGTATGATCTCCCTGTCATTATCCAGCAATGGGTGAGCGGTATTAAAGAACCAGGTTATCCGGCAAAGCGTGCGGCGGACACGTCCTTGCCGTTTTATGCTTCGGGCGCTTTTTCAACGAGGGATCCTAACACGAACAAAAGCGGTCTTTTCGGGAACTATCTTGAGAATGCTTCCGGAGAAGACTTGATGACCGGCGGCAAGGAAGGGATCGACATCAATACTCTGGCCCGGACAGCGCCTGATATTTATCGCCAGCTGGTCGAGGCCGGTGAGAAGCTGGAAGCGGACGTCGGGCCCCAGGAGGTTGAGTTCGTGGTCCATGACGGGAAGTTGTATTTTGTCCAGACACGCAAGATCCATTTTTCGCCGTTGGCTGAGATCGATTACTTAAAACAACAGTTGGCCGAAGGCAAGATTTCGGAAGCCCGGGCGATCCCTCAGATGGAGAAGCTTCAGAACAAGCTGGGTGCGCGCATGATGTTCAGGATCAGGGAAGCCGGAAAAACCCAAAGCCTTGGCCGTGGCGTGGCGTCGACGCCTGGGGCCATTCGGGGGCAGCTCGTCTGGAATATTGGCAGGGCCCGTGAATTGATGGAACAAGGAAAGCCGCTGATCTTTGTCGCCAATGAAGATAACCAGAATGATATCATTGCCATGATGTTTGATTATCCCCGGACAGGGCTGATCACAAGTTACGGCAATAATTCTTCACATGAAGCCGTATTGACCCGTTTGGCCGGTATCCCGTCGTTGATCAATCTGAATGCGGCCAGCTGGAAGCTGGCAGGTGACGGTCAGGGGATTGTTCTTTCAAACGGTGCGAAATTCGAGGAAGGGGCCGAGGTTGTTTTGGATGGCGACACGAACAATTTGTTCATGGATGACGGGATCGTCCTTGAAGAGAACAGTAGTTCGGTCCACGATGCCAGTTATGGGGTCAAGATCCCCGTAAAGCGAAATGAATTCTTAGCACATTATTTGGGTGAGGATGGCAATCTCAAGCCCGAGTTCACCCTGTCGCGACTGGAAGAGATCAGCAAGAAGGCAATAGAGAAATACCAGAGGATCGATGCTTTCGTTAAAAGATTGAAAAGGGAAGGATCACCTCAGGGATTGCTTGAAAAGGCCGAGAAAGCTCTTTTTCTAGCGAACCTTGAGAAACATTTTGCGCATGACCTTCTTACACAGCGGCAAAGTTCTGATAAGGCTGATCCTGCGATGGAGAGAACCAATGGAGGTATCGATCTTGACCGCACCAGGACTGCTCTGAAGGTCCGGCATGCCGGTCCCGGCATCCGGTTCAAGGCCGATCAGGCCATGTTCGCGTCGATGGTGAATGCGTCTGGTTTGACCCCGGTCATTATTGATATCGTACCAAATGTGGACCTTGGAACGATCATGCAATGATCCGCGTCAGGTCGTTTCTTTCCCTTTGGTCATGAGGAGTTTGCCGGAGCGCGTCATTTCTGTCAGGCCGTATTTGCTGATCAGGGACTCGAACGCGTTCAGATCGTCAGTGGTCCCCATGTGGGCAATGATAAGGTAGCCGTCCGTTTCGTCAATGACCTTGGCGTGGTGTTCCCTGATGTGTTTGGCCAGGATCGCTTTGGATGCCGAGGGCTTGAGTTTGAGCAGCGAAAGTTCGCGGTCCACGGAGGTTCCCAGGACATGCTCACTGGCATGGATGACGTCGATGAGCTTGTTAAGCTGCGTGATGATCTGCTCCAGGATGGTGCGGTCACCCTTCGCGGTCACGGTCATGCGTGAAAACTTCGGATTGTGCGTGGCCGAGACCACCAGGGAATCGATGTTGTACCCGCGGCGGGCAAAGGTCAAAGCGACGCGGACAAGCACACCGGGCTTGTTCGCCACCAGGATGCTGAGTGTGTGGGTGTCATTGGGTTTCATAAAATAGCCTCAGGTAGAACCGGTCGGTTTTTCCATTTTTGTTTTGGGTGCTTCCGTGATGATGTGATACGCGGATTTTCCGGCCGGTATCATGGGGAACACGTTGCCTTCCTTGATGACCTCCGCGTGGATCAGCGCGGGCCCCTTGTGGGCCATGGCCGCCTGAAGGACAGAGCGGCAATCCTTCACGTTATCGATATGAAAGCCCTTGATGCCGTAGGCTTCGGCCAGTTTCACGAAATCCGGGTTGCCGACCAGGTCGACACCGGAAAGGCGGTTGTCGAAAAAGAGCGACTGCCACTGGCGTACCATGCCCAGGTACTTGTTGTCGATGACGAGCACCTTGACTGGTTGCTTGTTGACGGCAGCGGTTGCAAGTTCGCACAATGTCATTTGGAACCCGCCGTCACCCACAATGGCCACGACAAGTTCGCCCGGACGCCCGAACTGGGCGCCGATGGCGGCAGGGAAGCCGTAGCCCATGGTGCCGGCACCACCTGACGAAAGCCAGTTGTGGCAGTGGTCGATCTTGTAGAACTGGGCTGCCCACATCTGGTGCTGGCCCACGTCGGTTGACACGACCGCTTTGCCCCTGGTCACGTGGTACAGATCGTCAATGACGCGCTGGGCTGTCAGCCCGTCCGCGTCGGCATAGTGCAGCGGGTATTCTTTTTTCAGGAAATCCAGTTCTTCGATCCATGCGGCGGTGTCAAGCGGGGTCACGTGCTTGAGGAGCTCCTCCACGATGAGCCGGGCGTCGCCGATGATGGCAAGGTCGGGCTTCACGATCTTGTTGACCTCAGCCGGGTCGATGTCGAGATGGACCTTCTTGGCGCCGATGCAAAACTCATCATTGTTGCCGTTGATGCGGTCATCCCAGCGGGAACCGACCGACACGATCAGGTCACATCCGACCAGGGCTTTATTGGCATAGACCGTGCCGTGCATCCCCAGCATGCCGAGTGAGAGCCGGTGCGTTTCAGGAAAAGCCCCTTTGCCCAGGAGTGTCACGGTCACGGGGCAGTTGAGTTTCTCCGCAAGGGCCTTGACCGCTTTGTCCGCGCTCGCAATAACAGCGCCATGGCCGACGAGCAAGAGAGGCTTCTTGGATTGCTTGAAAAGTTTTGCCAGCTTGAGGATATCCGCTTTGGCCGGTTTTCCGGGGATCGTATAGCCGGGGATGTCGGTTTCCTGGTCCAGGGCCGCGGTGAATTGGCCGGATGTGATGTCCTTGGGCAGGTCAACAAGCACAGGGCCCGGGCGTCCGGTGGCAGCGATATGGAACGCTTCCTTGACAATGCGCGGGATCGCGTTGGTGTCTTTCACCAGGTAGCTGTGTTTGACCACGGGCATGGTGATGCCCACGATATCTGATTCCTGAAAGGCATCTTTGCCGAGCATGGGTGTGATGGTTTGCCCCGTGAAAACGACCATGGGGATGGAATCCATCATGGCCGTCATGATACCGGTGACGGTGTTGGTGGCGCCGGGTCCTGATGTGACCAGGGCCACGCCGACTTTGCCCGTGGCGCGGGCATACCCGTCAGCCATGTGGGTGGCGCCCTGTTCATGGCGCACCAAAATGGTCTTTATCTTCGATTCATAGAGCGCATCGAACAACGGGATGGCGGACCCTCCGGGGAGGCCGAAGATGTATTCCACACCATGGTTCTCCAGGCATTTGATCAATGCCTGGGCCCCGGTCATGGGTTTCGCGGGTGCTGTTTTCCTTGCCATAGATGCCTTTCCAGATACGCGAGAGAGCTCGCAAAAAATTAAAGGGCGCTGAATTGCTCCAGCGCCCTTTTCAGTCTTCTTTCCGAAGTGTTACTTTTTCAGCGGGTCCTTTTTCGTGCTGATCGGGGGAAGCTTGGGCGCTTTTTCCTTGTTGAGCGCGATGAATTGTTTCCATTTGGCAGGTACGTCGCCGTCAGGATAGATCGCCTGGACAGGGCACTCGGCAGCACACGCGCCGCAGTCAATGCAAACATCAGGGTCGATCACGAGCATATTGGTATCCTCGCGGAAAGCTTCCACAGGGCACACGACACAACAGTTGGTGTTGCGGCAATTCACGCAGGGTTCGCAGACAACATGAGGCATAAGGTAACTCCTGTTAACAGGTTAAACAATTAACGAAATATAACAGAGAGATAAGAAATTGTCAAAGATTTTACGAACGAAACATGACGTTACACAGCTTTGGTGGTAGAGGCTGTCTTCTTCCAGAAATAATCCACGAACGCCCCGAAACCGTAGAGCTTGCGCAGAAGATCGCCCATGGAGCGGATGCTGATGAGCATGCGTCCCATTTGGGCGGGGCGAAGGTAGAATTCTTTCAGGCCCGTGTCGATCAGCGCGTCGATGTCCTTGTTGGAGAGCTGGGGATAGGACAGGAGCGTTTTTTGTTCGCCTTCCGCCGTGAGCCAGTCGGTCCAGTCTTTCGCTAACAAATAGCCGTTATCCTTGGCCCACACGTAAAGTGTCGTGCCCGGGTAGGTGGCGATCCCGGTGATCTGGATCGTGTCCAGCGGCATGGATTTGGCATAGTCGATCGTGGCCCGCGCGCTGGCCTTGGTCTCGCCGGGCGCTCCGATCATGAAACAGCCGTGCAGGGTGAAGCCCAGTTCATGCGCGCGCTGGCTGAAACGCCGCCCCATGGCCACATTGACCCCGCCTTTACGGACCGCGCGCAAAGCTTCATCGGTCCCGAACTCATATCCGACCATCAACATCCGGCATCCGGCTTCTTTCATTAAAGGGAGCATCTCAAGGTCAGTGTTGATGCGCGTGTTGCACGACCAGGATATTCTTTTGTGCAGGCCCCGGCGGATGATCTCTTCGCAAACTTCGCGGACATGGCGTGTATCTGCAGCAAAAGTGTCGGTCTCGAACATGATCTCCCGGATCTCGGGAAAAAGTTTAAGGTCATATTCCATTTCATCAACGACACGCTGCGCGCTGCGGGTGCGCAGGCGGTAGCCGTACATCAGTTGGGGGTCGCGGCAGAAGGTACAGGCGTTGTTGCAGCCGCGGCCTGTGAACAGCGTCAGGAAAGGAAATTTTTTCCCGGCGTCTGGATACCACTCGGGTTTTATCAGATGCCAGGCCGGGAAGGGCAGGGTGTTGACATCCAGCGGCGCACGCTCGGGATTGGCAATGATGGTATTGCCGTCACGCCACGTCAGTCCCGCGACAGCCTTGCGGTCAATGCCGTTAGCCAATTCCAGGAGGGTGTGGTCGTATTCGCCGCGCAGGATAAGGTCGACGGCACCTTTGGATATCTCAAATGTATTGTCCGGTTCAGCGCTCGCGTGCTGGCCGACAAAAGCCACGGTACAGGCATTCTCCTGCTTGATGACACGGGCCTGTTCAATGTCCCCGTAAATGGACGGGGTTGTGGCGTGGATCACCAGGAGCTGCGGCTTGAAGGCGCGGATGATGGCGAAGCTTTCCTCGGGTGTGAGGTTCCGGGCGGCGGCTTCAACAAAGATGACCTCATGCCCGGCGTCCAGGAGTATTTGGGCCGCGATGAGCAGGTAGTCCGGGTGGCGCTGGACACGCCCGCGGGATTTTGCCGCCCAGCGGGCAACGCGGACAAAATTCCTGCCGAATGAGGGGTTGAGGATCGCGACTTTCATGACCGTGATATAGTAAACACTCTTGGGATGTTTTTCAACAAATACCTGCAACGAATGATAACAGGCAACACGTTAATTCCTTATTATACCTTAGTATAATTGTCATAATTCCGCTGCTTATTACGATAGAAGCATGCTACTGACAAGTCCTGAATTTGCGTATAATTCCCGCATGCCGGTCCATTTGACCTGTCAGGGGAAGGATGTGTCTCCTGTCCTGGATATCGCGGGGGTGCCTTCTGATGCCCGGAGCCTTGCCTTGATCGTGGAGGATCCCGACGCCCCTATGGGGACCTGGGACCACTGGATCGTCTATAATATCCCTCCTGCCACCACGCATATCGCCTCAGGTTCCGTTCCCGGGACAGAAGCCTGGAATAGTTTTCAAAAGCTCGGATGGGGTGGCCCATGTCCCGCCGGCGGCGCACACCGATATTTCTTTAAACTTTATGCTCTGGATTTACAACTGGACCTAGGGCCCAAAGTCAGGAAGAAAGACGTTGAGAAGGCCATGGCCGGTCATATCCTGGCTCAGGCAGCCTTAATGGGAACTTATCAGAAACACTAGGCGTTTAGAGATCTATTCAATTAACCATTGCACAAGAATATCGCTCCGAAAGGCAAGGTTGTTCTATGAGCTGGCGCTGGTTCCCCTGGAAATTCCTTTTACGACAAGCCGCGCGCCGGCAGGGGTTTCTTGACCCTGTCAGGGTCCTTTCCCAGCTGCAGAATTTCGCACAACCATCCGAGGTCATAGCACCGACAGAGTTGTTGCGTTCAGGTGTTGTCATGCACGCCCGCGGCCTGATCAACAGCCTTGCGATCCAGCATAATCTTGATTGGGTCTGGCCTTACTGGATCGAATGCCAGTATAACCCTCAAAATAAAGCCTTTATTCCCAGGGCGTTCTCGCTTACCCAGATCAATCTTACGCATCGTAACTGGACTGCTTTGGGCATCCCCGGTTGTGAGGAATTTCCCATTGTTGATCCCCGCGGCCTGGTGACGCCGTTTTACGACGGGTGGTCTTTGGATGCATGGGTCATTCCGTCCTTGGGGAAACCTCTGATCCCTTCCAGGTTGCCGGCCGTTCACCAGAAGCTGGATATTGACGACGGGATGATGCGTGTCATAACAGAATGCGTCAACGAAAACTCCAAGCTGCGCGCCATTGTTGAGGTCGTGGGATCGGTCAAGGACCCAGTCTGTCAGCTCCAGATCGATGCTGTCGCGTCAACGTCCGCGTGGCTTGTGCTTTCCGTGAGGCCGTACAATCCCGAAGGCGTCAGCTTTGTTCATGATATCGCCTTGCAGGATGACCGCAAAAGCTGGCTGGTGAACCGTAAAGAACGGGTCTTTTTTGATACGCCGCTCGACCAGTGTGAATTTTCCTACTACCATCGCGGTGATGTCTTCAGGCATATCCCGTCAAAAGAAGATGCACAGGCGATCTGGTGCAAGGTGGGCATGGCCACGGCCGCGGGCATGTACCGGCTCGATAAGGATATCCCTCGCGTGATCAATGTTCATGTCCCGTTGCAGGATCGCACGCAAAGCAAGGATACCCAGCGTCCAAAATGGGTATTCCCGCAAAGTACCTGGGATGAAAGTCTCAGGGAAAGCAGCCCTCTGAGGGTCCCTGACCCGCATTTTCAGTTCCTCTATGAGGCGGCCCTGCGCACCATGGTCCTGCATTCTCCAAAAGAGGTCTATCCCGGGCCATTCATTTACAGGCGGTTCTGGTTCCGTGACGCGGCCTTTATCCTGAACGCCTTGCTGGCAGCAGGATTCAAGGGGCGTGTCCGTCGGGCCCTGGATGAATTCCGTTCCCGCCAGACAGCGGAAGGGTATTTTCTATCCCAGGAAGGTGAGTGGGATTCCAATGGCGAAGCGTTGTGGATCATGCGTCAGTATTGTGAAATGACCGGGCATGTGCCTCCAGATGCCTGGAGGACATCGATCATCAAAGCAGGCCGGTGGATCTGCCGCAAGCGTTTGTCGTCGCAATTGAAGTTCAAGCATGCCGGCCTTATGCCTTCCGGATTCAGCGCCGAGCACCTTGGCCCCAATGATTTTTATTATTGGGATGATTTTTGGAGCGTCGCAGGGTTCAAGGCCGCGGCATTTTTATGTGAGGCGTACCAGGACCATGCGCGCGTTGCGTGCTTTGAAAAAGAAGCCGGGGCGCTGTCCCTTGCCATTGACCGGAGCCTTGAAATATCGGCGGCATTCCTCCAAAGGACCGCCATGCCGGCTTCCGTTTACCGCCGGATGGATGCCGGAGCGGTCGGGTCCCTTGTTGCCGGTTATCCGCTGCGGCTTATGGCGCCGAATGATCCCCGGCTCATGGGCACCCTTGATTTCCTGATGAAAAATTGCCTTATACATGGGGGGTTCTTTCATGACATGACCCATTCAGGCATCAATCCTTACCTGACCCTCCATATGGCCCAGGTGCTTTTACGCGCCAATGACCCGAGGTTCTTCGACCTGATGACAGTGGTGGCAGACCTGGCATCTTCGACGGGGCAATGGCCGGAAGCGATCCATCCCGCGACAGGCGGGGGGTGCATGGGTGATGGCCAGCATGTCTGGGCGGCTGCGGAATGGGTCCTGATGCTCCGGAATTGTTTTCTACGTGAGGAGACCGGCCGGCTGATCCTGTGTTCAGGGATACCGAATTCATGGCTCGATAAAGGCGAGGTCATGTCATTCGGCCCGGCACCGACCCTTTTCGGGGATGTCCAGGTCACTGTAAGACCAGGGCCCAAAGATGTTACCGTCACATGTAGCGGCCAGTGGTTCGCTTCTGAACCGTTCATTGAAGTGAAACTGCCGGGTTGCCCGGGCGTACAGGTCCCCCGGGGCGCCGGCACGGTCACCCTGGAAAGGAAATTGCATGTATGAGGATCCTCATGATGACAAATTCTTATCGGCCGACCGTTGGCGGGCTGGAACGCTCGATCGAATATTTTACACAGGAGTTCCGTCGGTTGGGCCATCAGGTGCTGATCGTGGCTCCAGCACAAAAAGGGGCCCCGGAACATGAACGGGGGGTATGCCGGATACCGGCTATAAAAAATTTCAACAAGACTGATTTCTCGATCGAACTGCCGATCTATTTCAACCTCTCCAGAGCCTTGGTCAAATTTCGCCCTCAGGTCGTCCACGCGCATCACCCATTCTTGGTCGGCAATACGGCCTTGCGTGTCGCTTCAAAATTCAAGGCCCCGGTCATTTTTACCCACCATACGCTTTATGAAGAGAACACGCATTATGTGCCGTTCAATTCGGGACTGATAAAACAGTTCGTTGTTGTCATGGCCACAACGTATGCCAACCTGGCTGATTGCGTTTTTGCACCCAGCAGGAGCATAGCTGACCTTATCCGCCAACGCGGCGTAAAACGTCCGGTCGAGGTGGTGCCAACCGGTATCTATCCGGATCGTTTCAGGGTGGATAACGCAAGGGAGTTCCGGCTTCACCATGGCATCCGGCAGGATACTTTTGTCGTTGGAACAGCGGGGAGGCTCGCCCCTGAGAAGAATATTGATTTTTTGATGCGCGGGGTCCTGGCATTCCTTCAGGAGCATGAGAATGCGGTGTTCCTGGTCGTGGGTGACGGGGTGTCGCAAATGGGGCTGAAAAAGTTCTTCCGCCAGCATGGTTGTTCAAAGAAGTTGATCTGCACCGGGACGCTGCAGGCGCAGGAATTGGCAGATGCGTATTATGCGATGGATGTTTTTGCGTTCGCTTCTCACAGCGAAACGCAGGGCCTTGTCCTTTTGGAGTCTATGGCGTGCGGCGTTCCGGTGGTCGCTGTGGATGCTTCGGGCGTAAGGGATGTCGTTCGGGACCGGGTAAACGGGTTCATGATACCCGATGATGATGAGAGGGATTTTGCCAAAGCGATCCGGGAGGTCGCATGTGCGTCAGACAAGGAACGGGCTGGCCTGCGTGAAGTGGCTGTCGCTGTGGCAGCGGGATTTACGATGGATAGTTCTGCCGCAAAAGCGCTCGCCGTATATGAACGGCTCGTCGATCAGAGATCATCAGGCTATGAACGGGAAAATAATCACTGGCAGGAACTTCTCCGTCGTGCTTTACCGGAAATGGAGTTCGCCAGGGCATTGGTGAAAACAGCGGCAACTGCCGAGGACCTTGAAAATGAGCCCGGTAGCCGTCACCAACAGGCGGAAGTTTGATGGAGAATATCATATCCAAAGTCCTGGAAGCGGAAGAAGCGGCGCATCGGATGGTCGAGGAAGCCAAAGAGAAAGCCAGGATCAACATCGACAGGGCCAAAGAGGATGCGGCGCACCTGAAAGACGCCGAGATACAGCGGCACGTTGGAGAACGGGAAGGTTCGCTCCTTAAGGCGGAGGAAGACGCGGCGGGCCTCAAGCGTTCGGCGCTGGATGAGGCCGCACGGCAGGCAGAGGCAATGGTGCAGGAAAAGTCCGGCGTGGCCGAGGCTGTTGCCGTGAAATTCTTCGAGGCCATTATCAAAGGCAGGTCATAAATGCGCGATCTGATCACATATGCGTTCATCAATGCCAGGATCCGGGCGATGTACGGGAAGTTCCTTACTGAAGAAAAGTGGGAAGAACTTCTCCAGGCCAAAGATCTTCCCGGTGCGCTCGCGGCCCTGCGCGGCACGTTGTATGACACTTTTATCCGCGAGGATGTCGTGCGTGACAAGGGCCTTGAATTCATCGAGCGGGCACTGGTCTTTAATGATACCGGGATCCACCAGAAGATCCTGAAGAATATGCGTCACAACAGCCGGGCCCGGAAAGTCATCGAGCTGCTGCGTGAACGCGACGAGATCAATGAGATCAAGGTGATGCTAAGGTGCTGGCATGACAAGAAAATTACGGACGGCCGGGAACATGTCCTGCCGGAAGCATTCGTTCCACCCCTCGATGTTGGCCGTGTGATGTCGTCACGGAATATGGATGAGCTGGTGAACGCTTTTGACGGAAGTCCGTACCAAAGCGCGTTTTTCTCATCAAGCAAGAAATACCGTGAGACAGGCTCCTTGTTCTATATCGAGTCGGCCCTGGACCGTGAACATTTTGAACGCTTGTGGCGCGAGGTGGATCGCTTGCCGGGCTCTGACCGGACGGTCGCGGCACGTTTGCTGGGGATCGAGACCGACATCGAGAATATCAGCTGCCTGATAAGGCTTCGGCAGTACTTTGATTTTTCGTCGGCAGATCTGTCTTTGGTCATGCTGCCGCGCGGTTACAGGGTCGACGAGCGGATGATGCGCCAATTATTTATCAAGGAGGGGCTTGGTGACATGGTCCGGGGCATGGCGGTGCGGCCTTATCAGGACCTGGCCTCGTTATTTGGCCCTGAAATGGAGCGTTCTGCGCTGTTCCTTTTAGAAGCCGCCCTTTATCAGGTGCTTTTCAAGGAAGCCCGCAGGGTCATGGGTGGTTTTCCTTTTACGATCGGCACCATCCTGGCCTATCTGATCCTGAAAAGGGCAGAAACACGCAAGATGATATCCATCCTTTATGGTAAGGAGTACGGCATGCCGCCTGACCGGATCAAAAAGGCCCTGGTATGTTAAGGCCGGCTCCCATGGACATGTTCTGTGCCGTGATCCTGGCCCGCGACCTTGACAATGTAACGGGGTTGCTTCTTCAACAAAGGGTCCTTCATCTTGTAAGGATCAGGGACCTCGAGGATTGGGCCCGCGGGTTAGGGGGATTTTCCGGCGATGATCGCCTTGAACGTTCCCATGACCTTCAGAAAAGGGTCCTGTCGATCATGCGGGCATTCAACGCTGTTGATGTCAGGCCGGATATGAACGTCCGGTGTTCCGTCAGGGGCGGGCCTGAGGGTCTTTCCCGACGGATTAAGGTCCTTGAAAAACGCGTTGGATCGCGGTTGGAACTTAAAGGAATGCTTTTGGAGCAGTTGAACGCTCATGAAACGCTGCTGCGTCAGCTGGAGTCCCTCGGCCCGGGGGATGTCGGCAGGGCCGCTAACGGGCACTACACTTTTCTTGAGGCTGTGCTGGTCAAAGCCGACCAAAGCCAGCGCAGCCTGCTGGAGCAGGGTTTGTCAACGGTCCTGCATGTTCTTTATCCGCTCCAGACCAGGGGTGACCCGGCTTTGGTCCTGGTCCTTGTTTTGAAAAAGGATGCGTTGGCTGTAGAAAAAGCGTTGGTTGCGGCCAATATCCGAAAGGTCGCACTTTCCCAAGCTGTGGGTCGGGATACTGACGAGACCCGAAAGAAGATGCTTGTTTCCGTGGCGCACCTGCGCGATCAGGTCCGTTCCATCGAAGCCAGTACTGCGCGTGATGGCGCACGGCTGATCCCGGTCCTTGAAAGGTGCTATTCACAGCTGTTCAAAGACGCGCTCATCGCTGAGGCGCAGGGATATTTTCAGCGGACTGCACGGACGTATGTGATCTCAGGCTGGTTGCCGCGGGTGCGCCGGGATGAGCTCAGCCGTGCGCTCAGGAGTGTTGTTGACGGGCGCTGCTGCCTTCACGGCGAGAAGCCCGGGAACGTGACTGCGGTCCGTGAGAAAAGGGAAAAGGTCCCGGTCCTGCTGGACAATCCGCGGTGGTTGAAGCCTTTCGAACTGATCGTGACGAATTATGATCTGCCGGAGTACGGGTCGATCGACCCGACATTGTTCGTGGCCGTCAGTTTCTTTCTTATGTTCGGGATCATGTTTGGGGATGTGGGGCAGGGGCTTGTGCTTGTGCTCGTCGGTTGTTGGCTGGCAGCGCGCGGTAAGGGAACTTTTTCAAGGGCAGGGTCGCTGGTGGCGTACGCTGGAGCGTCAGCGACAGTGTTCGGGGCTTTGTATGGCAATTTTTTCGGAATGGATAATATCATCCCGGTGCTTTGGATGAGGCCGCAGGACCATCTGCAGGTTTTCTTTCCGCTGGCGATCATATTCGGCATTGTTTTTATCAGCCTTGGGATCGTGTTCAATATCATTAACGCCGTCACTTCCGGTGATGTTATGAAAGGTGTTTTTGGGATATCGGGATTGATCGGCGGCCTGATCTATTGGACAGGGATCGCTCTGGCGTCCCGCTATCTGGTGTTCAAGGTAAGCCCGGCAGCCGGACCGCTGGTATGGCTGATCGCGGGGCTAGTGCTCTTGCTGTTCATGAAGGCGCCGTTTGAAAAACTGATCGCTCCCCGTGAACGGATGTTCCCGGAAGGGATCTTCGCGTATCTATTGGAGACCGCGATCAATGGGCTCGAGATCGGCATGGGATACCTGGCCAATACCTTGTCTTACATTCGTCTGGTCGCATTCGCGCTGGCCCATGCAGGTCTTTTTCTGGCTGTCTTTACCCTGGCGGATATGGTGAAGGGTATCGCCGCCGGCGGAATGTTGTCGGTCCTGATCATCGTCATCGGAAATATCCTGATCCTGGGCCTGGAAGGTATGATCGTCGCGATCCAGGGGATCAGGCTGGAATATTACGAGTTCTTTTCAAAATTCTTTTCTGGCGGGGGGAAAATGTACCGGCCCCTGGGATCAGCAGCAACTATTTAAAGGAGGTGGGCCCATGGATGATCAAGGAAGGGTAAGGGTTTTCAGGATAACGACCATTGTTTCATTCGCCGGTGTTCTGGCATTGGTTGCCGCGATCTGGTGCGTGGCCACGCAGGTCGTCCTCGCGGAGCCGGGAGATACGCTGCGGGTGACGTCAGAATCGGCAAAAAGCATGAACTGGGCATTTGGGGCCGCGGCCGCGGCAGTCGGGTTGGGATCTCTGGGCGCGGGGATCGCGGTCGCTTATGTCGGGGCCGCTGCTGTCGGTGCTATCAGCGAGAAACCTGAGGTTACCGGCAAGGCGCTGATCTTTGTCGGTCTTGCCGAAGGCATCGCGATCTATGGTCTTATCATCGCGCTCATGATCCTTGGCAAGGTCTAGCACTGCCATCAGGAAAGGTAAAGGCATGAGGTACTATTGCATCGGCGATGAGGCAACGGTAACGGGGTTCAAGCTGGCCGGCGTTGAGGGTAAAGTGGTCCGGACGGCCGCGGAAACCCGTGCACTTTTTCAATCGGTCGTGACCATATCCGGTGTAGGCATTGTTATTATTACCGAAAAGATGGCGGGTTTGATCCGGGAGGACGTGGAAAAGTTCGAGGCTGGAGCAGATCTTCCGCTCGTTGTGGAGATACCCGACCGTGACGGGCCGGCCATGGAAAGAAAAAGTCTGGCGCAGATCGTACGCCATGCTGTGGGGGTGAAGGTCTGATGGCCAATACAGATGTGCCCCAGAGCGGTTCCACCGATGCTTTGTGCGCCCAGATCTTAAAGGACGCCGGGATCGAGGCTGATGCCATCGTTGCAAAGGCCGAGGCCGAGGCTGCGGGGATACTGACCTTGAATGACGCGGTGGTGGCAGAACTGCGGCGTGAAGCCATGAACGCGGTTTATGCTCAAGCCACGGTTGTGGAACGGAGGATACTGGCAACCGTGGACCTGGGGAAGCGCAGGATACTCCTGGAGGCGCGGGAAAAAGTTTTGGAGCTGGTCATGGCGCGGATAAAGGTGTTGGCCGTTGAATTCCGTTCTTCGTCGCAATATCCGGGCTACCTGCAAAGGATGGTCGTGGACGGCGCCCTGGCCCTGGACCCCGGCGAGGTCGTTGTTACAGCGGCTGCGTGTGACCAGGGGCTGTTGTCCCGTTCCTTTCTCGAGGTGGTTGAACGGGAGCTTCAAGCAAAACGTTCACAAGGGACAACCCTGGTCCTGGAGCTGGATGATAAGGAAACCGATATCGGGGTTACCGTGCGGTCCCGTGACCGCAGGATGGAATGCAACAATACATTCCGGGCCCGCCTGGCCAGGGTGTATGACGAGGTCCGTGCTGATGTATTAAAGGAGGTCTTTGGTGACAATGTTTAAGGTCATCGGACATGTTTCCAGGGTGGCAGGTCCTCTGGTGGAGGCCCAAAGCGCGGACCACGCGCACATGCTCGAGATGGTCAAGGTCGGTGATGACCAGCTAGTCGGTGAGATCGTGCGCCTGCGTGGGGCCAGGATCACCATCCAGGTCTACGAGGATACGACGTCGCTGAAGCCCGGCGTGCCGGTCTATGGTTCCGGCATGCCGCTGGCCGTGGAGCTGGGGCCCGGGCTGATCGGTTCGATCTATGACGGGATCCAGAGGCCGCTGGAAGTGATCCGCAGTTCCTCGGGACATTACATCCAGAAAGGGGTCCATGCCCAGGCGTTGGACCGCAGCAAAAAATGGCATTTCAAACCCCGGATGAAAGCTGGGGACGTCGTTGAACCCGGTGCGGTCATCGGGATCGTTCCAGAGACGAGCCTGATCGAACACAGGGTCCTGGCCCCCGTGGACGTGCGCGGCCGGGTCGTGTCCATTGTTGATGAAAGCGAACGCACGGTCGAAGAGGTTGTTGCCGTTATCTCTGACAAGGGAAAGGAAACACCTGTTTCATTATACCAGCGCTGGCCGGTCCGCCAGGGGCGGCCGTATGGTACCAAGGAGCGTCTGAGCGAGCCTTTGATCACGGGTCAAAGGGTCATTGACACACTGTTCCCTGTGCCCAAAGGCGGTGCCGTGGCGGTGCCCGGAGGGTTCGGTACCGGGAAAACGATCGTCCAGCACCAGTTGGCCAAGTGGTGTGACGCGGATATAATTGTGTTCATCGGCTGCGGCGAACGCGGCAATGAAATGACCGACGTGCTGCTGAGCTTTCCCAAGCTGGTGGACCCCCGCAGTAAAAAGTCCTTGATGGAGCGTACGATCCTTATCGCGAACACCTCGAACATGCCGGTTGCGGCCAGGGAGGCGAGTATTTACACCGGGATCACGCTTGCGGAATATTACCGAGACATGGGTTATCATGTGGCTGTCATGGCGGATTCGACCTCGCGCTGGGCTGAGGCGCTGCGTGAGTTGTCCGGACGGATGGAGGAACTCCCCGCGGATGAGGGGTTCCCGGCATATCTTCCCACACGCCTGGCGGAATTCTACGAGCGGGCCGGCATGGTGCGCTCACTCTCAGGTAAGAGAGGGTCGATCACGATCGTAGGTTCTATTTCGCCGCCTGGAGGCGACTTTTCCGAGCCGGTGACCCAGCACACCAAGCGTTACGTCCGTTGTTTTTGGGCCCTGGACAGGGACCTGGCGAATGCGCGGCATTATCCTTCCATCAGCTGGATCGACAGTTACTCGGGCTACATTGATGAGGTCGAGCCCTGGTGGCGCAAGAACCTTGACCCTGACTGGCTTGCGCTGCGCAACCAGATCATGGACCTCCTGCAAAAAGAAGAGCGGCTCCAGCAGGTCGTGAAGCTGGTGGGGCCGGATGTCCTGCCGGACAGCCAGAAGATCATCCTGGAAACGTGCGTGATCTTTAAGGCCACGTTCCTGCAGCAGAGCGCTTTCGACGAGGTCGATATGTTCACGGCACCCCAAAAACAGGTCCGGATGCTGAAGATCATCCTGAAATTTTATGAAAAAAGCGTCGCGGCGATAAAGTCCGGGGTCACCCTTGAGAAGATCAGGAAGTCGACATTGCGCTCAGACATCCTGCGGATGAAGCTGGCGGTCCGCAATGAGGACATGGACAAACTTGACCTGCTGGCCGCATCACTCGAGGCTTTTGTGCTGGAGGAGGCGGTGCCATGACAGAAAAGGTATTGCCTTTTCAGAACAGGGAATACATAGGTATCCACGAGGTCATGGGCCCGTTGTTCGTCATTGAGCAGGTGCATGATGTCGGTTATAACGAACTCGTCGAGATCGTTGACGAGCGGGGCCAGACCAAGCTGGGCATCACGCTTGAGGTCGCACGGAACATGGCCGTGGTGCAGATCTTCGGCGGTACCGGGGGGCTTTCCCTGGCCGCGCCACGGGTAAAATTCACGGGCCGCTCCTTTGAACTCCCCGTCGCGGCGGCCATGCTGGGGCGGGTTTTCAATGGCCTGGGCCAGCCGATCGACGGCATGCCGAAGTTTATCCCAGAGAAGATCGCGGATGTGAACGGCTTGCCGATCAACCCCACAGCGCGTGATTACCCCAACCGTTTCATCCAGACGGGTATTTCATCGATCGACGCGATGAACACACTTGTGCGCGGCCAAAAGCTTCCCATTTTCTCCGGTAACGGGCTGCCGCATGACATCCTGGCGGCCCAGATCGCCCGTCAGGCCAGGATCATTGGCGACGATGACGGGTTCGCGGTCGTATTTGCGGCCATGGGGGTCAAGCATGATGTGGCGCAATTTTTCATCGATTCATTTGAAGAAAGCGGCGTGCTTGGGAAGGTTGTCACCTTCCTGAGCCTGGCCGATGCCCCTTCCATCGAGAGGATCATGACCCCGCGCGCGGCGCTGACCTGCGCGGAGTTCCTGGCGTTCGAGAAGGGGATGCATATTTTGGTCATCCTGACGGACATGGGGAATTATTGCGAGGCCCTGCGCGAGATCGCGACGCTGCGCGGCGAGATCCCGGCGAGAAAAGGCTATCCGGGGTACCTTTACAGCGACCTGGCGAGCTTGTACGAACGGGCCGGGCTGATCAAGGGGCTGAAGGGGTCGATCACCCAGATGCCGATCCTGACCATGCCTAACGACGATATCACGCATCCGGTCCCGGACCTGACCGGATATATCACCGAAGGGCAGATCGTGCTTGAACGGGAGCTGAGCCAAAAAGGTATATATCCGCCCATATCCGGCCTGCCATCCCTGTCGCGCCTGATGAAAGACAATATCGGGCATGGTTTGACCCGTGACGATCATCCGCATTTGGCGAGCCAGCTCTTTGCCTGTTACGCGCGCGTCAAGGATGTGCGGGCCCTGGCTTTGGTCATTGGTGAGGAGGAGTTGCCGGCCCTGGACCGCAAATATCTTGAATTCGGCGAGGCTTTTGAGCGGCAGTTCCTGAGCCAGGGGCGTTATGAGGACCGCAGCCTCGATCAAAGCCTTGACCTTGGGTGGAAGCTGTTGTCCCTTTTGCCCCAGGATGAATTGCACCGGATCACGGGCGAGGAGATCAGCAAATTCTACGGGAAGTGACCTATGGCACGGCATCATGTCGCACCGACAAAGACCAGCCTTTTCAGGATCAGGCGCGACCAGGCATTCGCGATCGAGGGGCATCAACTGCTCGAACAGAAGCGCGACATCCTTGTTGCGGAAATGATGGGCCTGATCGACGCGGCGGTTGAACTTCAGAAGAAGGTGGATGAGGCCTTGCGTGCGGCGCATGCGGCGATGAGTGAAGCGGGTGTGCGGATGGGGCAAAGCAAAGTCAGGTCCGCGGCGCAGGCCGTCAACATCTCCGCTGATATCACACTCCATCGCCGGGAAGTTATTGGTGTTCATTTGCCGGCCGTGAACGTTACTTTAGAAGGACATGTCCCGTCTTACAGTTTGCGCGATACCAGTGCGTGGCTTGACGCAACATCCGCGGCCTTCCGGCAGGTGCTGGAATTGCTGGGTGAGATGGCCCGGCTCAAGGTATCGCTGATGCGGATCTCCTTGGAAGTGCGCAAGACCGTCCGGCGGGTCAATGCCCTGGAGCAGATCCATCTTCCGGATTACGCTGACACGATCAAATATATCAACGACGTCCTGGAGGAGCAGGGAAGGGAATCTTTTTTTGTTCTTAAACTGATCAAATCCAGGATCGAGGCAAGGTGAGCTTAGTATTCCGTTAGTGCCATTGACACTCATACTTATCATAATGTATCTTTAAATCAGTAAAATAGGAGAGATAACTTATGACAATGAAAACATTGATCCTCGTTGCAAGCATAGTCATTGGTCTTGACGTTCTGTCTGCGGGCGCGGACAGCCTCACCATGACCACGTATTACCCGGCACCATCAGGGAATTATGCCCAGATCCAGACGACCCGCCTCGGCGTGGGCACCGCGAACCAGCCTAATCGTGACGGCGACATTCGCCTGACAGCCCAGGCTGGCGACCCCACCACATGGCCCGTAGGCGCGGTTGGCCAGGTCGCGTATTCCTCGGCCAATGACGGGATCTATTACTCCAACGGCTCGGCATGGGTAGGGTCGGGTAGCTCTACGGCGGTGATGTACCTTTCGTGTGCGTGGCAGAATGATTCGTATAGTGGCATAATTACTTGCACCCCACCTTCTTGCCCCAGTGGATGGACTTTGGCAGGAACTTCTAATGAACCTACGGCCAGTTTTTACAGCGGAGCGACTGCTAGTGCCACTATATACGGTAAATCAACACGTGTTTGTACAAAATAGCGGGGGAACCGGGACATACTGTTTTTTCCTGCCACGATGAAAAGATCCATTTTCCTAATTTTGATCAGCCTATGCCTGACGTCGCCGTGTTGGGCGTACACTATTGAGCATTTTGGTACGAATAGCGGGGACACGTACCAGATCCAAAGGGCGGATCTGGTACATGTCCCCATTCTTTCGGATCCACGGCTTGCGATCGTCTTCTGCGCTTTGCATGAGGACAAGCACACTTTCCTTAATGAGACACACATCCTTGTTGACCGTCTCGCCGCGACGGCTCCTTTTTCAAGCCATATGCAGGCCATTGATCTTTACCGGATAGTTCTCTCGCCGGAGGAAGTGGATACTATTTTCAAACTGGTCCCCGGTCTGCCGCCGATGAAGGTGCACCGGGATTTTCTGGACAGGATCGCCTCTGAACTGAAGCGTCCGTTCAAGCTCGTCATCACGGACGCCACGGGTGGGACATCCATTGCTGAGCTTTCAACACCTCAAGCGATGTCGCTCGTCATTTTGGGCCGTAACCGCTATCGCAGCGCGGCGGGTTTTTCCAAGGGATTCATGCACGAACTGGGCCACGCGCTGGGCTTGCGCGACGAACGTCCGGACAGTAACGGCGCGATCTCACCGCCTGGCCCGCCCAACTGCGCCGCCACGCGGGAAGACGCGAAGGCCTGGTGGGGTGACCTGGCAAGTCCCAACGGGCGCGTGGGCTATATTGAGGGTTGTGGCGGGAACATGAATTATACTCGCCCCACTATCGCCTCCTACATGAACGACCCCGACAAGGCCGGTGATTTCGGGCCGGTCAACGAACGGTATTTATCCCGCATTTTTCATTAGAAAAATCCGCCCCGCAGGGGTCGCGTGGCAAATCCGTCGAGGATTTGCCAGCTTTGCGAGGTAATCCTGGACTTTTGCACGCACTTTTTAGTGCACAGTATTCTCGACGCTGTTTTGAGAAGCGTGCAA
>CAIOTT010000049.1 GCA_903861305.1 Candidatus Omnitrophota bacterium
GACAGGCAAAAGTCCAGGATTACCTCGCAAAGCTGGCAAATCCTCGACGGATTTGCCACGCGACCTGAATTCACCTTCTCAAAACGATTTGGAGCAGGTGAATTCACGGGGCGGATTTTTCTAATGAAAAATCCGGGTTTATTTCCAAATTCGGTCGATGAGGTCGGCAGGATGAAGACAAAAGAACTTTCCCCGGAAATTTGCCATCAAAGGATCGCCCATTCTCTCGGGGTCCTGAGCGGTCAATCAACGCAAGCGGTCTGGCAGACGCTGTACCAGCTGGTGAGGCACCATGTCGATCTGGAGGAAAAGAACGAGGAATTGCGCCGTTCCCAGTCCCAGCTCGCGCTTTCTCCGGTCGGATTCATCTCTGTCAGCAGGAGGGGGTGTATCCTTGAAGCGGATGCCGCCGCCGCGACCCTTTTGGGAGCGGACAAGAAAACGCTGGTCAAAAAGCCGATCTCGAGCTTCATTCTTGGAAAAGACCGCAAGCTGCACAATGCCCACTGCAAGCGGCTCTTTGAGTCCAGGGAATCACAGGTGTGGGACCAGCAGATGGTCAGGGTGGATGGCTCCCATTTCAGGGCTCATGTCGAGGCAGCCATAATTTCCGGTGAAACGCGCTTTGCCCGGAGCCTCATCGTCTTTCGCGATATCACACCCCTGAAGCGCGTGGAGGACATCCTCGGGAAGTCCGAGGAGATCCTGAAAAAGAACAATGAGCATTTCAAGAAGATCGTCAACGAGCGGAGTTCTGAGCTCCTGACGATGCAGGAAGTGCTCCAAAGGTCCAGCCGGTTGTCGAATGTCGGCGCCCTGGTCGCGATGGTCTCGCATGAATTGCGCAATCCGCTGGCGTCAATAAGCATGGCCACCGAGAATATCAGGCGCAAAGCCAGGAATCCGGATATTGAGAGCCATCTGGGGAATATCGAAAAGAAGGTCGCTGAAAGCGACCAGATCATCAATAACCTTTTGTTCTATTCCCGCTGCAAGGCCCCGGAGTGCAACCGGGTGAATATTTATCATATTATCGAGGAATGCATTGATCAGGCCATGAGCTGCTCCAGTAACAATGTTGCTTATGAGAGGGCCCTGGAGCACATCAAGGGCGTTGAGGTTGAGGCCGATGCTGTCCAAATGAAAGAGCTGTTCCATAACCTGTTAAATAATGCCAGGGACGCGCTTCCGGCCGGCGGAGGGCGGATCGAGATCGGGGCCGCGCTCCACGATTGGCTTATAAAGATCTGGGTGAGTGATGACGGCCGGGGGATGACAGAAAGTGACCTGAAAAAAGTTTTCCTGCCGTTCTATACCACGAAGTCCAACGGGACCGGCCTGGGGTTGGCGATCTGTGACCAGGTGATCAAGAACCATGGCGGTTCCATCGAGATCAAGACTAAACCGGGGAGCGGGACAACTATTTTTGTGTCGCTTCCGGTATGGAGCGGAGTTCAATATGAAAAATGATCCGCAGGTCCGAACACAGCCGTCCCCCAGGATACTGTTGGTCGATGATGACGCCATTTTCAGGAGCGAATTCATCGCGATCTTCAGTGATTACGCAATCGCGGAGGCAGCGAGCGGCGAAGAAGCGATCAGGGTCCTGCAGCAACCCAACGAGATCGATGTGATCGTTCTCGACGTCCAGATGCCCGGCATGGACGGGATCGAGACCATGGAAAAGATAAAGAGGTCGTGGGGGGACAAGCGGGTCGTCATATCCACGGGGCATTGTTCCAAGGACCTGCTGCTGGATGCCTTGCGCGCGAAGGCCGACGACTTCCTGGAGAAAGCTGATCTTCACAGGACCATGGCCGATATTATCGCCAAACATGTCCGGGTGAAAGAGAAGCTGGATTGCGGGGAAGGGATCGACGGGAAGATCGCGCAGGTTAAGACCTACATCCGCAAGAACCTCGACAAGAAAGTGTCGCTGGAGGCCGCGGCGGACAGGGTGTGTTTAAGCCCGAAATACCTGAGCCGTGTATTCCAGGCCCGAACGCATGAAAAGTTCAATCAATATTCATTGTCGTTGAAGATCGCCCACGCGAAGCGGCTTTTGGAACAGACTGCGCTGTCCGTGGAGCAGATCGCCAATAGCGTCGGTTATCTTAACGCAGAATCGCTCATCCGCCTGTTCCAGAAGGTCGAAAAAGTAACGCCGGCGGAATACCGCCGATCGCAGGCCAGGCAAAAAGTTCAGCGCAAGCCTCTCAGGGAGAAAAATGTCAGGATTAGGCGGATAAAGACCCTTAGCAAACGGTCACATGCGGTTTAAATTATGGGCGCGGGGATGCCCGAGGTTTTGAACACTTACTGAGTGAAAGAAGATGTCCAGCCTAAAGAAGGTCTTTATTATTGACGATGATGTCGTGTTCACGGGTGAGCTGACGGAGATACTGACGTCCAGCGGTTACCTGCCCATCGTCGAGAACGATCCAACCGTGGCCGCGGCCAGGATCCCCGTGATCAAGCCGGATGTTCTTCTGCTGGATTTGTACATGCCGCACAAGAACGGCTTTCTTGTGGCCGACGAAATACTGGCTTTGGGGGAAGAATATGCGGGCCTGCCGGTCATCGCCATGACCGGCCATTACAATCCTTATTTGGAAGTTGCTTTGCCTTCGTTCCGGATCAAGCGCTGCCTGAAGAAGCCTTTCTCTCCGCTTGAGCTGATCGCGGTTATTGAGGATCTTTAGCCTTGTCTCGTCGGTGACCCCTCTGATCAGGTTGAAAAAAGTCAATCATTAGGAGAATCCTTCCATTCCGCCATGATGAGATGTGGTTTAACATCTCTTTGTTCTGATGAATCCCCAGCCAGAAAAATATTCAGGAAAGGAGGATCGGTCCAGGGTCGTTCATTGTGGCGGGGATCAGTGTTCATATCATAGCGTGATGAGTTGTCAGGAGTGGGGCGATTGGCTCAGGAATTCTAAACTGAAGTAAACAGGAGGTACACTATGAGGCATCTATCAATAGCCTTAGCTGCAGCGCTGCTGTTGACAGTTTTCGTGTGCAGTTCGCAGGCGTCCACGACCAGCGATCAGGGCGCAAACGCGACATCGCATGTGTGGTTAACGGTGAATCCAACGATCGGTGTGCAGGCCGTAACAGGCAGTGTGAATTTGGGGACCTTGAAGACAGGGGAAATATATGCCCCCGTGACGTTCAGGATCGATGCCAACACACAGTTTGTTAATTTGTCCGCGATCGTTACAAACCTCTATAAGGGGGATGACGGGAGCAGTCCTTATTCTATTCCTGTCGTTGTAACAAAAGATGTTGCGGTCAGTCCTGGTAATGGGCACGCGACCAATCCGCATGCGGACGTCCTTGCGTATGTAACGCATGGGCAGGTTTCAACGCCGAATGGTTCCTTTATGGGACATACGACGGAAGTGGTCACGTTTGAAAGCTCGGAGAATGGTCATTACAGTATGGATGTCGATCTGACACCGACCTGGAATAACGCTGATGCGGAGTTGCCGCGCGGTGAATACAGCGGTTTTGTGACGCTGTTCTCCAGTATCGTTCTCTGAGAGGAACATGGTCATGGCCAATAACTTCATCCTGACGCTCAAAAGACATTCCGGCCTCGGGCCGGAATGTCTTTTTTTTAAATATCCCGGACCCTGGTCTAAACCTCTATATAAGGACGATCGGCTTTGCGTAAGGCGATCATGGTGAACCTATGACAAAAAAGACATTAGCCTGGCTCGTGGTCATGGTGTGGGCTTTTGCGTTGCGCAGTGAAGCCGCGTTGGTCATTGAACCTGCCTACGTCACGATGGATCTGAATCAGGACCGGAACTCCGGGGCTTTCATTATCAAGAATACCAGCGACCAGGAAGAACGCTACCGCGCCAAGGCCGTGCATTTTGTTGTGCCTGAGAATGGCGGGTTGGCCGAGGTGCCCGCGAATGAATATTCCCTGGCCAATTGGGTCAAGTTCAATCCCAAGGAATTCGTTTTACCGCCCAACAGCAGCCGGATGGTCCGTTTTTCCATCATCCCTGACACCAAGCTTAAGAACCGGGAGTATTGGGGGGCGATCGAGTTCACGCCGCTGCAGGTAGCTCATGTGACCTCAAAAGATGAAAAAGGCCGCACTTTTAACCTGCAGGTCAGTAACGTGATCCTGGTGCCGATCTACGGATTTGGCAAAGGGATCCCCTATTCGGGACAGGTTAAAGAGATCAGCGTCAAAAGGGAAAAGGATATATTGCGCGCCATTGTCAAACTGGAAAACACGGGCGAAGGTAATTTGCGATTCGACGGGGATCTCAAGATCATTGATGCCAGGGGCCAAATGCTTGAGGAGGTGCCGTTGCAAAAGATCATTGTATTTACGAAGAATTCGCGTATCTTAAAGATAAAGCTGAGCAAGGTGGCCGATCCCGGGAATTATATTGCAAGGATAAATTTTAAATCATCAGAGGAACATTCAAAGGCTGGCATAGCTTATGAAGCTAAGTTCACCTTATGAAAAGTATGCGAATTTAAGATTATTCTTCATCATCAATTTTTTAACACTGCTGCTGGCATCCGCCTGTGCCGCGGCAGAGAACAAGCCTGCCTCCAAAGAAGAGAACACCTGGGAGATCCCCGCCAAAGGGGGAACGGTGTCCACCAGCATCGCCGCGTTCCAGTTCCAGGGACGCCGGCCGAGCCAGCAACTCAATATCACCGATCTTGATATTTATATTTCAGATAAAAAGAAAAGGCTGGTCCCTTTGCTGCGGATCCTCCGGGCCATCAAAGCCTCTGGCACGATCAAGGATAACACGGTCAGTTTTAAGTTCGAGAAGATGGGATCCGGGTCGATCGATATCTCCCAGAAGATCCTTGAAGCCGGAGGTAAGAATATCCCCATTGATATTGTCAGCGGGATATCCGACATGACGCGGATGGGCGAGATCTATGTGTCGGAAGAGATCCTGAGCGAGGGGCTGGGCCTGAAGTATGTGTGGGATGATGAACTGTTCCAGTATTCCATCAAGACCGACCAGGAGCTCGATCTTTTTAAAAGGGACGACAAGTATGGCAGCAGCTTGTTCGTCGCGGATGTGAAGGAGGTTGCCGAGCCTTTGCTGGAGACCGAGCCTCTGGCCCAGCCGGGGAAAAAATCATTCTTACAGTATATGCAGATCGAATCGCGCACGGATGTTGACCAGCGCTGGCAAAACCGGACCCGCCAGCAAACGATCTATGAAGTGCCGGCGCTGACCGCATGGGGCAACGCGTTCAACGGGGATTACCAGGTTAAACTCCAGAACAGGTTCCAGTATCCGAACACGGAATTCCCGGGGATGTTCAATTATATCGACCGTGCGTTCTGGACCTCCAGAAGGGACGACCTTCTGGTCCAGGTGGGAGATACCAACCTGGGATTGAACGATATTGTGGCCCCCTCGGCCAGCATCCTGGGGATGAATTTCAAATGGTTCCCGCTGGCCGCGAAGAATAAAAGTGTGGGCGACGCGTTCTTTAACAGTTACAGGTCAAGTTTCCTTTCGGTCGGGGTCTTTGACGGCAAGGCACCGATGGGGGCCACCGTGGAATTATGGGTGAACAATCGTCTGCTGGCGACAGATACGATCGACGAACGGCATAATCCAGAACAAGGGTATGGCTATTACAAGTTCGAGGGCATTGGCCTGATGGACCAGTCCATGAACGATGTCAGGATCGTGGTCAAACGCACCGACGGGAAGATCGAAGAGGTGCATAAGGAAGTGCTGGGGGTCAACCAGCTCCTGCCGGCCGGGCAGATGAGCGTTACCGGCGGCGCCGGCACCCAAAAGCAGATGGTCGACGGGCAGGTGACCGCGCGGGGAAAGATCGCCGGCGCGGAGGTGCTCTACGGGCTGTCCAACAAGCTGACCGCCGGATTCTCCCTGGCCACGCAGGATAAATTCGCTCAATTAAAAGATGATCTGGGCAATTATTACGCGGGGAGCCAGCAGTATTTTCTTTCCCAGGAGGCGCGGTGGCAGGCATCCAGCAACCTGTTCTTTAAACAGATCGTCGGGATGAGCATGGAGCCGGACACGAACCGCAAGGCTGTGGCTTCCATCTATGATATGGAATACTATTTCAGGCAGGCAAAAGGGAAGGTTACTTCCCAGCTATTCTCCTTTGCTCCGGGATATTCCAACGGGATCAATTCGATTGCGGACCGCCAGGGGTACAATTTGATCGGCAGGTATGAGCTCAATAAACAGGTCAACCTTAAAACAGGCCTTTTGCATATCAGCAATAACCTGAATAAGAGCCTGGCGGTCACGGAAAGGGAAGATTTCCTGACATATGGCGTTAACATCCTGCAGTTCATCCCCAGATCCAGTTTGGGCCTGCTGGCCGGGCGTATGGACAGGGTGGATAGTTCTGCAAAGATGATCAAGGGGGATATCTTCAGCGCGGACCTGAGGAGCCGCCTGACGCGCAAACTTAATTCACAGCTCCAGTATACGCTTGGGAAGAATGTGGACACGTTGTCTTCCAGCAACCTTAAATACGGGCTGCCTGTGGAAGGCGCGGGTTACTTTTATAATTACGGCTGGACACTGTCGGCCGATTACGCGTTGACGGATAACCATACGTTGTCGGGCAGTATGTATCGATCGAATTACAGGCGGGCTGTTGAGCTGAATTCATATTATAACCACCAGGGAGGATGGCCCTGGCGCTCTCGTTTTCAGGTCAACAGGGACCTGATCACTTTCCGGCATACCTTCCATGAGTACCTTGATTTTAATATGGACAAGAACGGCTACAACAAATGGGGGATCAAGGCGGGTTATGAAGAAGAAGGGCGTAATTTTGACATTGGGTTTTATGTCACGATCAAGGATTTTTATTTCTTCAATAAGGGGAAATTCAAGAAAGCCTCGCTGAAAGGCATGTCGCCTGAACGTGGCGCTATCGACGGGATGGTCTATCTGGACCTCAACTGCAACGGGCACCGTGATGCGAAGGAGCCGCCGGTGCCGGATATCGATATCATGGTTGACGGCAAGCCGACAGGCAAGTCCGGGAAAGACGGAGGGTTTGTAGTACCGCGCCGGGGGCAGAAGGAAACGGTGAGCGTCAGCCTTGATCGGGCCGCGCTGCCTGCCATTTATGTCCCGACCCAGGGGGCCCAGCAGGCCAACTGGCAGGAGGGAAAACTGACCAGTGTAAATCTGGGGGTTTTTGTCCCGGGTTCTGTATCAGGGGCGCTGAAGGCTGTGCAGGAAGGCGGAGCGTTGATGGCGGTCACCGGCGCCAGGGTCCTGCTCCTGGAGAAAGACGGCAAGACCATTGCCTATGATTCCGTGACGGCGGATGACGGGTCATTTTATATCGGGCAGATCAAACCGGGGCAGTATTATCTTTCGGTAGATACGGCCACGATCGAAGAGCGTTACAAGAACAGCGTCCCGCAGCAGGCGATCACGATCAAGACAGGGTTAAAGCCGCATGACATAGAGAACCTCGATATCACCCTCAAGCCATGACCTTGGTGCTAAATATTTACCCTTGGTGTGCCGCGTGTATACTTTTTCCTGTTTTTGTTGAATTTGATGGTAAATTATCTACAATAACTGGTAATAACCTAACTAGACTGGTGAATATGATCAGGAATATACTTTTAGCGGAAGATGACAGAGGGACCGCGCTTTTGACCAAGACCCAGCTCGAGCGTTATGGATATCAGGTCCATTCGGTCGGCAACGGGGCTGAGGCGCTCGAGATCCTCCAGGACGAGCGGGTGGACCTTATCGTGACGGACGTTGTCATGCCTGAGATGGACGGTGTCGATCTTTATATGGCCCTCAAGCAAGACAAGTACCTGGCCAATATCCCTGTCATCATTGTAACGGACAAGGCGACCTTCCTTGAGGCTTTTTCCGCTTTAGGGGTGAATCATTTTCTGCCCAAGGCCTCTGACATCAAGGATCTGATCGAGAAGATAAAAACGATCGATTCCCAGGAGCCGGACCAAAAGCCTCTGTTCAAGGTCCTTATCTGCGGCGAGAACGACACGGTCGTGAAACAGATGAAGGTCGCCCTGCAGCGCAAGGGGTGTCTTGTTGTTGTTACGGAGAATTCTCCGGATGTGATCCCCAAAGCCATTGAAATGACCCCGCATCTCATTATCCTGGATGCCATGATGAAGAAGCATATGACCATCCAGGAACTGGTCCGTGCGCTCAGGGCGTTCGAAACCCTTCGGCGCAGCTCGATCCTGTCGTACGTGGATTTTGATCCTGACACCGTCCGGATCCAATCCGGCATGATGGATGTCATCGAGGGGCAGGTCAAGGCGAGCCTTGAGGCGGGTGCCGACAAATATATCGGACGCTACAACCGGCTCACGTTCCTTGACCAGCTTAAGGATTTTGCGTTTTCCGAATAATGTGCTGCGATCTTTCAGCTATGGTTTTGGAGTGACCATCCTTATTTCCAGTACCAGCACAATTTTTTATTGAAAAAGACCTTCATCCCGTACGGGAGGAGGTCTTTCCTGTGTTCGGGATCATTGTTTCCGGCGATCATCGTTCACATCCTGACAAATCTTGCCGGGTTGCTGATGATCATGCGGGCGCGCGGTTAGCGTAAAGTTCCTTCGCGGGACGGGTGCGGGTGTAGTAAAATAAAAAAACACAGCAGGGGTTCATGGGGAACCGGATGATGAAGCCGTTAAAAATAAAAGAGGTCCTGCTGGCGCTGGCCATCATTCTCATGGGTATCGCGGGCAGTGAGGCCATTTGTTTTGAGTTCGTGCATTTTTTTCCGCAGGAAGGGTCCCGTATCATTTATATGCTGGCATTCCTGGAGCCTGTATTTGCTATCATTATTTCGATGTCCGGGTTTTTTATTTTGCGCCAGCGCCTCGTGGTAAGCCGGGAGGCTTTGCGCGAGCGCAATGAAGCGTTGCAAAAGGCGTTAAAGGAAAAACAGGAACTTGGCGGTTTGCTTCCCATGTGCCCGGTCTGCAAGAAGGTCCGTGACGATGCGGGTTACTGGAAGCATATCGAGGAGTTTGTCGAGGCCCGTTCCAAGGCGCGTTTTACGCATGGGATCTGTGAGGAATGCCTGTCGCAGATCGAACAGGAGGGTGACGTCGCATGAGGGTTCTGTGGACTTTCGCGCTGCGGCTCATCATGTATTTCAGCGTTCTTGTAGAAGGGGGCCTTGTTTTCGGGTTTGACCCCTTCACGCCGTTGCGGCTGGCGGGTTTTGTGCTGCTGGCGTTCATGTGGGCTGCGATGCTCGGCGTTTTTGAGGACAAGGCCAGGCAGATCACCGGCTTGCACAGGGACACCCTCGCGTTGACGACCGGCGTGGTGTCCGGCGTCTGCGTCGTCAATTCGGCCGTTTTCTTGATACTTTTCAAGAGCGCCGCTGTCCTGGACGTGATCCTGGTGACAGTGGTCTGCAGTGGTTCGCTGGGGGTGCTGATCCTTTTCATCATGAAGGGCTTGCTTGGAAAGATCGAAAATGAAGAGCGGCAGCTGCGCGATGTCAACCAGCGCCTGGAACAAACGCTGGAAGACATAGACGAATTAAGCGGGATACTGCCGATCTGCGCGTGGTGCAGGAAAATGCGCAGCGACAGCGGCTATTGGATGCAGATCGAAAAATATCTTGAGACCCATGCGAAAGCGCAGGTGATGAGCAGCCTGTGCCATGAGTGCGAAAGAAAAAGCCATCAGGAGGCATGACCCATGACCAGCGGATCGACGTCGATCGATGACATCCTTAAAGCCCGCGGCCTGGACAACGGCGACCTTGTCAAGGCGTCCACCGAGCAGCTTACCTTCAAACAGGTGCAGAAAGCGCGGAGTGGCCGCCCTGTGTCGGCCAATATTCAGGGCAAGATCGCGCGGGCGTTGAAGGCGTGCGGCGGCGACAAGAAGCCCGCATGAACCATCCCTGTTTCACGCACTTAAGGCGCCAGATCGACACGGCGATCACCTGGAATGACCTGGACGATGCCCGGCGGCGGATCGCTGAAGGCCTGCGGCTTGCGCAGGAAAAAGAATGTCCGGGCGAGCTGATGTATTTTCGCGCCCAGGCGGCGATCGTGGACGGGTGTTTTGCCGAGGCGCTTGATTGGCTGCAGCGCGCGTTGACGTTCAACCCGCAGGACGGGGCGGCTTACAACGACATCGCGCTGTGCCTGGTCGAGCAGGGGCGTATCGACGGGATCGTCGAGATATTTGACAAGGGGATAGCGGTGGAGCCCGGCTACGCGACGATCCATCACAACAAGGGGTGGTTCCTCAACAAGATCGGAAAGCCTTCCGCAGCACTCGCTTGTTTTGAACAGGCACTGGCGCTGGAACCGCGGCGCGTGGTCACCTGGGAGAACATGGCCGACGCTTATGAAGAGCTGGGGCGGGTCCCGGAAGCCCTTGGGGCGTACCGCAACGCGCTGGCTTTTTTTGATGGGCCTGCCACGGGGATCAGGGAACAGCTTCAGGCCGAGATAGCGCGGCTTGAACTCAAAGAGAGCAGGAAAGAATGATGAGCGTTGAAGGCGCGGGGGGAAAGAAGCATCCTTTGCTGGAATTCAGTGATATAACGGTCGTCCGTGGCGCCCGCAGGAAAATATTGGATGGCATATCCCTCAAGATCCATGAGGGAGAGAATCTGGCCATACTGGGGCCGAACGGGGCCGGTAAATCGTCCTTGATCAAGATCATCACCCGGGAATATTATCCGCTGCCGGGAAAAAAAGACCCTTCCTTCAGGATCCTGGGCCAGGACAGGTGGGATGTGTCCGACCTGCGCCGCTTGCTCGGCATCGTTTCCAATGACCTGCAAGCCACGTTCAACCGGGATATCACGGGCCTGGAGGTGGTGTTGTCGGGGTTTTTCAGCAGCGTGGGGCTGTTCCGCGAGCGGCCGGGGCCAGGGATGAAAAAGAAGGCGGCCCGGATCATGGCATTCCTGGAGATAGAGCATCTTCAGGACAGGAAAATGAACACCCTTTCCACGGGCGAGGCCCGGCGTTTCCTGATCGGACGGGCTTTGGTCCATGACCCGAGAGCGCTTGTCCTGGATGAACCGATGAACGGGCTTGACCTTCACGCGCTGCACAGGATCAACACGGTCCTGCGCAAGATCACGGCGGCGGGGACGAGCATCATCATGGTGACGCATGACCTCTCCGACATCATCCCGGAGATAAGCAGGGTCATTTTGATGAAGAACGGAAAATTCTTCAAGGACGGCCCGACAGAGGATGTCCTGACGGATAAAAATATCAGCGCCTTGTTCGCGACGGCCGTTAAGATAGAAAAGAACCGGGGTTATTATTACGTTTTAAGGGCGTGAAGCCCCGGGGACGCGCGTGTTCCCGCGCCGCAGGTCCTTGTTCAACCATAGAGTTCCCTTCATATGCTGTTCAATTCTTTCCAGTTCGCCGGGTTTTTTGTAATTGTTTATCTTCTTTATCTGGTCCTCAATTACAGATGGCAGAACAGGATGCTGCTCGTGGCCAGCTGCATTTTTTACGCCTGCTGGGACTGGCGGTTCCTTTTTCTTCTGTTCGCCAGCATCAGTGTCGACTTTTTTTGCGCCAGGAAGATCCATGCGTCGGATGATGCCAGGACCCGCAAGAATTTCCTGATCCTCAGCGTGGCGGTGAACGCCTCCGCGCTGGCGTTCTTCAAGTACTTCAACTTTTTTATCCAGAACTTCCAGGCCTTCTGCGCGCACATCGGGATCAACCTGCCGATCCACGCGCTGAACATCATTTTACCTTTGGGGATATCGTTTTATACCTTCGAAGCCATCAGCTATGTCTGGGACGTTTACCGCCGCAAGATGGCGCCGACCCCGCGTTTCGCGGACTACGCCCTTTTCGTGACCTACTTCCCGCATCTTATCGCGGGCCCGATCATGCGGGCCAAGGACCTTTTGCCGCAGATCTGCGCACCGCGCAAATTGAGCCGCGAGTTGTTCTTTGAAGGCGTTTATTTCATTACCTGGGGGCTGTTCGAGAAGGTCGTCATCGCCGACAATCTGGCCGGCATTGTCAATCCGGTCTTTGCCGGAGGGCCTCCTTACGCCGGGGCAGAGGTCCTGTTCGCCTTGTACGCGTTCGCGTTCCAGATATTCTGCGACTTCGACGGTTATTCCAATATGGCCCGCGGCCTGGGCAAGTGCATGGGGTTTGATATCATGTTCAATTTCGATCTCCCCTATTTTGCCACAAATCCGCGCGAATTCTGGCAGCGCTGGCACATCAGCCTGTCGACCTGGCTGAGGGATTATCTGTATATTCCACTCGGCGGCAACAAGAACGGGGCCGTGCAAATGTACCGGAACCTTTCGGTGACCATGCTCCTGGGCGGGTTGTGGCACGGTGCGTCCTGGACTTTTGTCCTCTGGGGTTTTTATCAGGGAACACTTTTGGTCATCCATCGGGCCTTTTCACCCTGGCTGGCCATGATCATGCCCAACCCGCGGACCGGCCTGCGGCAGGTATGGCACGCGTTAAGGATCATTTTTTTCTTTCACGTGGTTTGCCTGGGCTGGTTGTTTTTCAGGGCGCAATCGCTACCCCAGATCATTCAGATGCTTCAGGCGCTGGGCGGCATGTTCCATACGTTCCAGGCAGCGGCCTTTATTGGCGGCGGCGTCCAGTTGCTGCAGGTCATATGGTTCCTGCTGATCTTCCAGGCCGTTCAATTCGTGAAGAAAGACAGGGTGTTCATCCTGAAAGAGCACTGGCTCCTTCAGGGCGTGGTTTACGGCCTGATCGTCGTATTTATCATGGTGCTGGGAGCGAACAGCGGAAAGGAATTTATTTATTTTCAGTTCTAACATGACAGGACATATCGGATCGCTGAAGTCCAGCCGCGCTTTTATCGTGGCGCTGGCCATGCTTGGCGTATTGAATTTCGGCGCGTACAGGATCGCTGATGTTGCCGAGGACGGGACCAAGCAGGTCGTCAGGTGCAAACGGCAATGGGCCCAGGGCGACTGGATCGCGAAGGAGGCCGGCGGCAGGGACATTGTCCTTTTTCTGGGCAACAGCAAGGTTTCCGCCGGGATCGTTCCGGAGCTTTTTGACCGCGCTAATGGCGGCAAGGTCATCTCCTTTAACATGGCCCTGCCCGCGTTGCCGCTGGGGCCGCATTATTTCCTGCTGAAAGAATATCTTCGGCACAATCCAGCGCCGAAATACATCGTGATGACACTGTCCCCCGGGGGCTTAAAACACGAGCTCATGCCGTATTACGCCCCCATCAACGCCGGTCTCGACGAAGTGGTCGCGTATTCATTCCTGAGGAAAGATGTCGATATCCTGATCAACCGCCTGTTCCCGCTAAGGTTCTACTGGCCGGAAATACGGAGATATTTTACCGGCAAGACGCTGGCTTTTATTTCGCAGAAAGTGAGCGAGCGCGAGCGCCGGGAATACGCGGGCGGTTCAGGAAAGAAAGAAACGTTCCGTCATGACTGGGACCGCCTGTTCCATCTGAAGTATCTGGATTTTGAAAAGACCGCCCATCACAGGGAGGAACTGCTCAAGTCCAACAGGGGATACTATTTTATTGTTGAGCAGGCTGTGGTCGGCGGAGCACTGCCGGATGATTTTGAGGCGCAACGCGCACCACCGCGCGAGGCAGCGGGGGCGCCTGCCGTTCAGGGGGGCGGGGAAGAAAATGATCCGTTCGTGGCCAGGTTCTTTGATCTTGCGGCGTCGAAGAACATCCAGGTGATCCTTGTCGCGGATTATGTCCTTTCGGCCGCAGACCGCGGCCCCGGGGTCCTGCCGGATGAGTGGCGGCAGGCGCGCACCAGGTATCCCAATGTGACGTTCGCCCGGTTCGCGCCGCATTATTTTCCACCCCGGTTCTTTTCTGATCCAGGGCATGTCAATCCTATGGGGGCGGTCCGCTACACGTTAGAGATCGCGGCCGAGTTCAAAGCGTGCGCGCGCTAGCCCCGTTCCTGCGCCGCCATGCGCTGCTGGCGGCGATCATTGTTTGTTCCTTCCTGCCCGTCCTCAGGGAACGCGCAGCGGAGGCGGCATCAAACAGCTTGTCTTTTTAAGCGTTGATCAGTATTATAACAATATAGAAATACAGTAATCAGCTGCCCGATAATATTATTCAGGTCACAGAAGGCCGAGATATCATGGAAAGATCAAAAGCATTGGCAGTAAATCGTTTACATGCGCGGGGGGGGGGTAAAGATGGCACCGCGGGTGGTGTTCTCCGTCGTCAGCCGTGTTGCTGATAAATTGACCCGCGTCTATAACAAGGCGTTCGTTTCTCCCGAAGCGATCCGGGTTGATTTTCATAAAGAGCAGGGGTTCGCGTATTTCAGGCAGGGCGATTATGTCAAGGCCAGGGATGCGTTCTTTCATTATCTCGGTGAGGTCGAGAGCCGCGACACCAGCATCCTTTACATGCTGGCCATGTGCTACAAGAACATGGATGAAGACAAGGAGGCTGCCGAGTTCCTGAGGAAAGCGGACCGGATCGCGAAGAACGATCCCCAGATCATTAATGCCCTCGGCGAGTCGTTGTACCACATTGAAGAATATCCCGAGGCGATCACTTTACTTATGAAAGCGGCCAGGCTCGATCCGCTCGACGCCGGTATTTATTACCGCCTCGGCGTTTGCCATGAAAAGATCAAGGACCATCAGGAGGCCGAGCGATTATACAAAAAAGCCATTGCGCTTGATGCCAGCCGGGTCGAATACCATCAGACGCTCGGGTTCCTTTACAAAGCCCAGGACCGGCACAAGGACGCGATCCAGTGCCTCAGAAAGGCGCTGGATGCCCAGTGGCGCCAAAAAAGGGCAGCAGGCTGATCGTTCCAGCGGCACAGGACGACCGTTGAGATGATCGCGGGAGGATGGGCCATGGAAATACGATATTACCGGATGATCGTTCTTTGTGTCATGTTCGCCGCTGCGGCGCTCGCCGCGCGGGCTATGCTCGTGCCGTCATCCCCTCCTTTTTACATTTACCAGGACAAGAATTCAAAGAATCATTTCACGCCGTCGGGCTATATGCCTGATGGCCGCTGCATCACCATGGATGATGCCTGGAAATTTAATGTAAAAGATGGCCGGACCTGCATACGTATAATGTATGATACGGAATGCTCCAGGGACAGGGAGAAATGGGCCGGGGTTTACTGGCAGAACCCTCCCAATAACTGGGGCTCTGTCAAAGGCGGGTTTGACCTGAGAGGGGTGCACAAGCTTGTATTTTGGGCGAGGGGTGAAAAAGGCGGCGAGCGTATCGCCGAGTTCAAGGTCGGCGGCATCGGGTCCGATCAGAAGTACCCGGATAGCGTTGCGGCCAGCCTGAGCCAGGTGGCGCTGACGCGGGAGTGGAAAGAATATGCCATTGACCTCCGCGGCAAGGACCTGTCCTATATCAGCGGCGGGTTCTCCTGGAGCGCCAGCATGGATGAAAATCCGCATGGCTGCGTTTTTTATCTCGACGATATTCGCTTTGAATAGAACGGGGCCGGACAGGACGAACGGGTTTGTTGATGATCATGACAAGGAGAGGCGAGAAAATGAAAAGAATGACATTGTTGTTGCTGGGCGTGTTCTTTTTGACTACGGCATCCTTTGCCGCAACGATGGAAGATCTGCAGGCTTTCCTGCGGCATCAGCAGGAAGAACGGGTCGCTTTTGACAAGCAGCAGCAGCAGGAGAGAGAAGTTTTCATGAAACAGAATCCCGACATTGCCGCCACGCTGGAACAGCAGCGTAAAGATGCCAGGGCCCGGGCTGAGGAGCGCGCCGCCAGAGGGCCGATGGATCTCAGGACGCCCGGGTCATCTCCTGCGCCATCGAAGGCCGATACGTCGGCAAAGGCAGGCAAGTGATCGGGGGCCGTAACATTCGGGAAAAAATGACCGTCAACCAACCTTCACATAAAACATCGCATTCTCACCTGCCCTTGCAGTTCACCAGCGGGGTGTTCCTTGCCATGTCCCGGGACATGCGCCGCTGGCCATGGATCCTTCTTGCCGCATTCAGCGTGAATCTCATCTTTTACTTTTTTCATGCCCAAAAGCCATGGGTCGGTTTCCTCTTCTTCAGCGGCATCGGCATCATCATGTCGTTGATCTGGTCCGAGCGCTCCAAAGCCGAGGCCGTGGCCCGGGACAGCCGCCAGCGGCTTGAGCTGGCTGTTAACGCCGCCCAAATGGGCACGTGGTCGTATGATTGTGTCAATGACAAACGTTTCTTTGACACGCAGTCCTGCCATGTCCTGGGCATTGATCCGCTGACATTCGCCGGACATTCCCAGGAGTTCTTCCAGGTCATCCATCCTGATGACGTGCAAGAGGTCAAGGCGGCTATCGCGCACGCCCTGGAGCAAAAGGTCCCTTATGAAGCCGAGTACCGGGTCGTCCTTGAGGACGGGAATTTCAGGCATGTCGTATCCCGCGGGCGCGTTGTGTGCGACGGGCATGGCCGTCCGACAGGGATCAACGGCGTGGTTTGGGACGAAACGGACCGCAAGCACAGGGAAGTCCGCCAGAAATTGTTCATCGAGATCCAGCAGAGATTGAATTTTTCCAGCGACACCCCGTCATTGGTGCACGACATCGTAACCATGATCAAGGAGAGGTTGGGGGCTGACGCCGTGGGGTTGAGGATCGGCCTGGAAGGGGATTTCCCTTATTTTTCCCAAAGTGGTTTTCCGGATGATTTCATCAAAAAGGAACAGTTCCTGTGCGCGCGAGGTTTCGACGGGAAAGAGGTGTTGGATCAGAAGGGGCTGCCTGTCCTGGAGTGCGTCTGCGGCCATGTCATCGCCGGACGGGGTGATCCCCAGAAGCCGTTCTTCACCAGGGGCGGAAGTTTCTGGACCGGCCACGCCGCACAGCTGGCGGCGCTCGCGCCGGACGGCAGCCTTGGCATCAATCCCCGCCTGCAGTGCGTTCGCTTCGGTTACCGTTCGATCGCCCTTGTCCCGGTCCGGGCCGGTGAGAGGATCATCGGCCTTCTTCAGGTCAACGCGCACAAGGAAGGGATGTTAACCCTTGAACTTGTCACGTTCCTGGAGGGGTTGGCCTGGAGCATCGGCACGGCGCTGGACAGCAAGCGGGTGGAGAACACCTCGCGCGAGACCGAGCGGCGCTTCGGGGCCATGTTCCACGCGAGCCGCGTTTCCATCAGCCTTACATCCGTTGTGGATAGCCGGATGGTGGAAGTGAACGAGGCGTTCCTGAAATTGCTGGGCTATTCGCGTGACGAGGTGCTTGGCAAGACAGCCATGGAGCTGGGCCTGTGGGCGTATCCTCCCGACAGGGAGAAGATGATCGACATGCTGAAGGCGAACAAGAAGACGGAAGGTTTTGAAACACAGTTCGTTGCGAAGACCGGCGAGCTCAAGGATGTGATCTTTATCGCCGAGCTGATCCATTCCGTCAAGGAAGAATATGTCCTGGGCATGGTCTACGATATCACCGAGCTCAAGCAGACCAAGCAGGCCCTGGCCAGGGAAAAGAACCTGCTCAGGACCCTCATTGACAGTATCCCCGACACGATCTATGCGACGGACATCAACGGGAGCAAGATCCTCGCGAATCCGGCTGACAGAAGGTTTTCCGGGAACTCCGACGCGGGCTTCACGGCGGACGACAGGACGGTCCTGGAACAGGGCCGCGCGGTCATCAATCAGGAGGAGCTTATCGCGGATGTTTCAGGGGTCCAGCGCTGGATGCTGACGTCAAAGCTGCCGATCAGGGACAAGGACGGGCGGATCAGCGGGCTTGTCGGCATCGGGCGCGACATCACGGAACGGAAGCTTCTGGAGAGCAAGCTTGTCGTTATGGCGCAATACGACGCATTGACCAGCCTTCCCAGCCGCACGCTCTTTCTGGAGCGTGCCAACACCGGCCTGGCCCAGGCCCGGCGTCAGGGGGCCGTGTGTGCCATTCTTTTTGTCGATCTTGATCATTTCAAGAGCGTCAACGACACGCTGGGCCACTCTGTAGGTGATGAGCTTCTGCGGGACAGCGCGCTCAAGATCAACGAGTGCGTGCGCGAGGTGGATACCGTGGCCCACCTGGGAGGCGACGAGTTCATTATTTTCCTTAACGGCCTTGATACCCCGCAGAGCGCCCAGGCCATTACCGAGCGCATCCGCGAAAAATTCAACAGTTCACGGCTGGTGGCCGGCAACGACCTTTTTATCACGGTGAGCATCGGCATCGCGGTTTATCCATATGACGGGGAGAACCTTGAGGATCTCCTGAAGAATGCCGATGCGGCCATGTACGCGGCCAAGGAGACCGGGCGCAACGGTTTTTGTTTCTTCGATGCTGTTATGAACCGCAAAGCCGTTGCCAGGATGCAGATCGAGCGCGGCCTGCGCGACGCCCGGCAACGCAACGAATTGAGGCTTTATTACCAGCCTATCGTGGCTGCGGTGGACGGACGTGTCCGCGGCTTTGAAGCGCTCCTGCGCTGGGCGCGTACGGAAGGCGGGATGGTGTTCCCTGACGAGTTCATCCCCGTGGCGGAGGAGACGGGCCTGATCATCCCCATAGGGGTGTGGGTCCTGGAGCAGGCGTGCTCTTTCAACAAGAGCCTCATTGATGCCGGGTTCGGGGACCTGGTCATGTCCGTCAATATATCTGTGGTCCAGCTGCGGCGCAAAAGCATCGTGGATGTGATCCGTAAGGCGCTGGCTGACAGCGGCCTGCCGCCTGAATTGCTCGAGATCGAGGTCACGGAAAGCATCTGCATCAATTCTTTCGACGCTGCGATCGAGGCCCTTGAAGCCATCCGCGCGCTGGGTGTCAAGGTCTCGCTCGATGATTTCGGCACAGGATTTTCTTCCTTGAGCCATCTGCAGCGCCTGCCGATCTCCCATCTGAAGATCGATCGCGGGTTTGTCGGCGCGATGAAACCCGAGGGTGAAGGTTCGGACCTGATCCCCGCGATCATCATGCTGGCCCATCAGCTGAAACTGCGCGTTGTCGCCGAGGGCGTCGAGAGCCGCATGCAGCTGGAGCGGCTGGTAAAGGAAGGGTGCGATTACTGTCAGGGGTATTTTTTCAGCCGGCCCATGCCTCAGGACAGTGTCGTGCCTTTCCTGAAAGAGGCCAATGCGAAGGCCCCGCGCGGCTGATAGCATTAGCTCCCCATGGGGCGGTTTAAGCCGCAAGATCGCGGAGACGATAAAAATAAGTTGCCCCCCGGAGGTTTTTTGATATAATTCACGCCATCTATTGAACATTTATACCCTACAGGGAGGCACTTCATGGTTAAGATCGGTATTAACGGTTTTGGTCGTATCGGACGCCTGGTGTTTCAGGCGATCTGTGATCAGGGGCTTCTGGGCAAGGAGATCGACGTTGTTGCGGTCGTCGATATTTCCACAGACGCCGAGTATTTCGCGTACCAGCTCAAGTATGATTCCGTGCACGGCCGTTTCAAGCATGACGTGAGCACGGCCAAGAGCGATGCATCCAAGGAAGAAGCGGATGTCATCGTGGTCAATGGCCACAAGACCAAGTGCGTCATGGCGACCAAGAACCCGGCGGAATTGCCGTGGAAGGCGCTGGGCGTGGATTTCGTCATTGAGTCGACGGGATTGTTCACCGACAGCGAGAAGGCCAAGGGCCATCTTGAAGCGGGTGCGAAGAAAGTCATCATTTCCGCGCCTGGCAAGGGCGATGTGAAGACGCTGGTCATCGGCGTGAACGAGAATGAATATGATGCCGCGAAGCACAACATTGTTTCCAACGCTTCCTGCACGACGAACTGCCTGGCGCCGCTGGTGCATGTTCTTCTGAAGGAAGGCATCGGTATCGACAAGGGTTTGATGACAACGATCCACGCGTATACGGCGACCCAGAAGACCGTTGACGGCCCGTCCAAGAAGGACTGGCGCGGCGGCAGGGCGGCGGCGATCAACACGATCCCCTCATCTACGGGCGCGGCCAAGGCTGTCGGTGAAGTCCTCCCGGCGACCAAGGGCAAGCTCACGGGCATGGCGTTCCGCGTGGCCACAGCCGATGTCTCTGTTGTCGATTTGACCTTCACGGCCAGCCGCGACACTTCCATCGAGGAGATCGACGCGAAGCTCAAGGAAGCGTCGAAGACATACCTGAAGAACATCCTCGGGTTCACGGATGAAGAGCTTGTTTCCACGGACTTCATCCATGATCCGCGCAGTTCGATCTACGATTCGCTGGCGACGCTGCAGAACAATCTGAAGGGCGAAAAGCGTTTCTTCAAGATCGTTTCCTGGTATGACAACGAGTGGGGTTATTCGAACCGCGTTGTTGACCTTGTGAAGTTCATGGCCAAGAAGGCTTAACGGATATTCTGGAAAGCCTGAGATCAGAGGTTAAGGACCTTGTTTTTTAGTGCCCTGACTTTCAACACCACTCCCTGTTAACAGATGTTCATTAACAGGGAGTGGTGTTTTTTTGTCGGCAGGTTTTTTGCCATTATGGCGCACAGGTTGCTTGCGGACACGCTGCTTTTCAGTAATGAGGTGGGCATGCCAGGCCGGGCATTTTGATCTGTCCGAGGGATTGATCGAGAAGGTCCTCTCCATGTGAACGCCGTAGATCTCTTTTCCATCTTGCTTATAAGGATCTGGTCGATCAGACTAAAACAAACATAGGTAGGTAACAATGGCACACGATCAGGAAGTCTCACGCCGTCGAATATTGTTGATAAAACTTCCGTGTGTTGCGTTCCCGGACGCAAAGGCCGGGGGCGATCGGGATTTTCACCGAAAGTCCGGTTATACGACGGAACTCCCGCTGGGGCTTGCCGTCCTTGGGGCTTTTATAGACAAGTATAATAAACTGGACCTTCAGCTTAAAGCCGTTGATATTAATATCCTTGGGTATACGGCACCGGGAAAGGGCGTTGATGAAGCATTGTTCAAGCCTCTGCTTTTGAAGACCATTGAAGAAGGCGCATATGATGTCCTGGCGCTGCAATGTGTTTTTGTATTTAATCATAAGTGGGTCCAATGCGCGGTGGAACATTCGAGGCGCTTTCATCCCAAAGCCAAGATCGTGCTGGGCGGCGGATATCCTACCCTTTTTCCCGAAAAGTGCTTAACGGATTATGATGTGGACCATGTGGTCATCGGGGAAGGCGAATCGGCTTTTTTGCATATTCTGAACGGTTATAACGCATTCCAGGATGATGCCTTTAGTGAGAAATTCCCGTTTGACGGGTATGGTTTGAAGCAATCAGATGGAAAGGCCCTGATCGTACCCAAGAAGCAATTTCTTCCGGGCGCCGAGATCGTGTCACCGGCGTGGCACTATTTCGATATCGAGACATATTTCAGGAACAGCGGCCGCAGGTCCATAACGGTGGAAGGCTGCCGGGGGTGTCCCTATCTTTGTACTTACTGTTCAACAGGATCGGCCTGGGGGAGAAATATCCGCTATAAACAGGTTGGTCAGCTTCTGGAAGAGATCAGGAGCATCGTCGAACGCTATCAGCCAGATGAGCTGCTGTTTCCTGATGACAACATTGCTTTTGACGGGGCGTGGTTCAAGGGATTGTTGAACGGTCTTATTGCGCTCAAGCTCCCGGTAAAATTGAATTTTCTTCATTTTTCAGTAAAACATTTGAATGAAACAGTGCTTGATCTGCTGAAAGCAGCTCATGTTGAGCGCATTTGTTTCGCGGTTGAAACTGGCTCTCCGGAAGTTCAAAAGAGCATTCGTAAAAATCTGGATCTTGACCAGGTCAGGAAAGTGATGACTATGATCAAGGCCAGGAAACTGTATACGCAGATATGCTGGATGATCGGGTTCCCACATGAAACGCTGGAGCAGGTCAAACAGACCCTTCGGCTGGTAAAAGAATTACGGGCAGAACACAATATGTTTTCACTGGTTGTTCCGTATCCCGGCACGGCCATGTTTGAGAGCGCGAACAAAGACGGTTTGCTGTCATTTGCTGATGACAGCCTGGATAATTATGACCGGCGCAAAGGCGGCCTTGTCCGTTCAGAGCAATGGACGCAGGCAGGGTTGCAGAACATGGCGTATGAAGTGAATATCGACGTTAATTTCCTTAACAATAGTTACTTGGATTCAGAGGAAGGCCGTGCTCATTTCCTGTTCGAGCTGGAAGGACTGACGGCTCGCCTGCCGGACCATGTGATCGTCAAGATCGTCCTGGGGCATTTGTACGGGCTTAAGAAAGACGAGCCGAAGCGCTCAGCCTGCTACGCCGCCGCGGCGAATTTGTTAAGAAGGGAAGATCTGCGGGATGTTTTCGGTAAATATTTTGAATGGGACCATCCGCTTATAAAAGAATTCCACGCTGCCAGGCCGGGCCTGGAACGCCCCAGCCCTGAAATTTTGAAATGAGCTGTTCATTCCGGTTTATTATCAGTGGGTCGAAAAACCTGATCGTTGGAGCACCGGCGCAATGGCTTCATTAACATAATAGGATGAGCCTGCGCGTGTCAAATGAGTTGCATCCCAAAGCAAAAGCTTCGGGGCCCCGTCCTGGATCCTGACCATCGGACAGCGATCGTCCTGACAAGCCATTGAGAGCAATGAAATATATTTGATGCCCTGGCGCTCGGCGAGGTTCTTTAATGTCTGGTCAATACTGGCCAGCGCATACAAGGAGCTGTTAGAGATCAGGATCAGGTCGCCTTTTTGGGCTGATAAAGCCTGCGGCCTTAAGGACAGCAGATAGGGTTTTGGCAGGAAATATGATTTTGGGGTGTCATGGAAAAGGACTTGCGGCCCGACCAGGACCACGGTCTTGGTTTCGGGCTTGATCGCTTCGATCGTCTTGTTGAGCGCGGCTATAAAATCATGTTCCTGGATATAAGTGAACCAGCGGGCGGATATGATAATGGTATCCGGTTTATTGATCCTGATCCTGGAAAGGATCCGGGTGTTAATGCTGCTGCACTGTGATGAGTTGGCGCTGAAGCCGATCAGCGGGGCACAGGAGGCCATAGTATATTGTGATACATGCCTGTCAGGGTCTACGACCGATCCTTTCAGGCCCCAATACAGATCCGCCGCGTTTGAATCTCCCCAAAGGAACATCTCTGGTTTCCCACCGGCCTGGCAGGCAGGCGCAAAATCGTTGGATAGAGGTTCTTTAAGGAAACACAGGTCTTCTCGATAAAATTCCTTCTCGGCACTGGATTCTGCCAGCTGATCTTGTGAGATCTGGGTTTGAAAGTTTGTCAGCCCGGCATTCGATGGGTGCATTGAGGGCAGAAAGGCAGTGGCCCCGCCAATAATGAGCGTTATCAACGCCAATGTGACCAATACCCTGGACACTGTTCTTAGGGGGAGTTTTCGCAGCGGCACTTCAAGATAAAGATAGCAGAGCGTTGCGAGGATGAACGCTAACCCGACGGCACCAAATTTAAATATGTGCCAAAGGCGAACGGTTTCAGGTTCATAGATATTGACGTAGACCAAAAGCGGCCAATGCCATAAATAGAGCGCATAACTGATGAGCCCGATGAACACCGCGACCCGGTTGGAAAGAAGGTGGCGGTTGATCCAGGTCATGGGTCCGGCGGCAATAATAAGAGCCGCCCCGATCGTAGGTGCGAGCGCGGGCCATCCCGGGAAAGGCGTTTTTTCGTCAAAGAAAACGATCGCTATAACAATAAAAGCAAGGCCGAGGCATGATGCTGCATTGTCCAGTTTGTTCTTGTTGTTCGGCAAGAAAACGCCCTTGGCAGGGGGAGCCTCCTGCCTTGTTTTGACAGCAAGAAGGGATCCGGCCATCAATTCCCAGGCGCGCGTCCAGGGTGCATAGAATGCATGGGAAATGTCAGACCTTATAAAAAAGATATTCAGTGCAAAAGAGAAAGCCGCGATCGCGGCAATAAAATAGACAGGTTTTTGCCGTGTTTTCCATATAACCCACAGCGTGACCGGCCAAAGCAAATAAAACTGTTCTTCGATCCCGAGCGACCATAAATGCAGCAGTGGTTTGAGCAGCGAGTCCCCGTCGAAATAACCGGCTTCGCTCCATAAAAGAAAATTGGATGAGAACAATGATCCGGCGACAACATGCCGTCCCAGGCGCGCAAGGGTGTCAGGGACCAAAAACAAAGGCGCTGTGGCAAGAATGCTGGCCAGGACCAGTATCAGTGTAGGGAAGATCCGGCGTATGCGGCGTTGATAGAAGGTCTTGAAAGAAAATATGCCGTTTTCGATCTCGGCAAGGATGATGCCGGTTATCAGGAATCCGGAGATCACAAAAAAGATATCTACGCCGACAAAGCCGCCTTTTATGTATTTAGGCGATAAATGGTAGCCGATGACCGCAAGTATGGCGATCGCCCGAAGTCCGTCAATGTCCCGGCGATAGAGGAGGGTTTTACGCATAAGACCGTTCGTTCGAGAAAGAGGCCATTGAGATCCCAGGGATGTTTATTGAACCTCAATATTCAGGGAAATTATAGGGTCTCAACCCGTATTGTCAATTAGAAATTTGAGTGGCCGGCTTTAAGGTCTTGCGCTGTCCCGCGCGGCAGGTTATGAACTATTTATGGATTTCCATAAATAAGGTATGGTATCATTGAGTTCAAAATATTAATTATTTGCAGTCATGTCAATGAGAATGCTCTTATTCGAAAGGTAACGCATGGAAAAACTTACCGATATTCTTGCCACGGAACCACGTACTTTTTCGATCGAGATATTCCCCCCGAAGACCGACAAGGGGATGGAAGCTTTGGAGGCAAACCTTGCCGAGCTGGCCAGGCTCAAGCCTGACTTTGTTTCCGTGACCTACGGGGCCGGCGGGTCGAGCCGCGACAGGACCTTTGATCTTGTCCGCCTGGTCCAGGAGAAATACCGGCTCATCGCGATGCATCATTTCACCTGTGTCGCGCACACGCGCGGTGAGATCAGGGAAGTCCTTGACCGGCTCAAGGCCCATGATATCCGCAATATCCTTGCCCTGCGCGGCGATAATCCTATAGATTCGCCGGATTGGGTTCCCGGGCCGGATAACTTCCGTTACAGTTCTGAACTGGTAAAGTTCATCCGTGATTCTTACGGAGATTTCTTTGCCGTTGGCGTTGCGGGGTTCCCCGAGGGGCATCCTCTGGCGGCTGACCTTGCGGCCGATGTTAATGTTCTCAAGGCCAAGGTTGAGGCAGGCGGGGAATTCGTGATGACGCAGCTTTTTTTCGATAACGCGTTGTATTTTGATTATGTCAGGCGGCTCAAGGCGGCCGGTGTCAACGTGCGTGTTATCCCGGGTATATTGCCGGTCACCAGCTATGAGGCGGCGATCCATTTTTGCAAGGGGTGCGGCGCGTCGGTCCCGCAAAAGGTCCATGATATTTTCGCTCCCCTAGCCCAGGACAGGGAAAAGACCCTCGCGGCCGGCATCGCCTTTGCCGTTGAGCAGTGCCGGGAACTCCTGGCCGGCGGCGCTCCGGGGCTGCATCTGTATACGCTCAACAAGGCCGAGCCGGTGGCAACCATCCTTCGGTCGTTGTGATCCCGGCAGGGAACGGCATGCTTGCCAAAGACCATACCCTCGCCACGGTCAGGGGCCTGGCCATCATCCTTGTCATTTACGGCCATGTCATCCAGCGCAGCATCCTCGCGGCGGGCGGCGATTTCTTTGCCAGCGCGGCGTTCAAGGCCGTTTACGCCTTCCACATGCCGTTGTTCTTCTTCATCAGCGGTTATTCGATCGTTTTCAGTCTGGGCAGAAAAAGCATTCTTGATGTCTTCAAGGCCAGGTGCCGGAGCCTGCTGGTCCCTTATGCCATCTGGGGTGCTTTGGGGGTCATGACAATGTCGCTGCTGGATGTGATCGCCGGGAAAGCCGTGAACATCCTGCACTGGCCCGTGGCCCTGGCAGATGAATTGCTGTGGCATCCGGTCATCTGGTTCCTGTTCACCTTGTTCGCGGCCTGCGGCCTTTTGTTGAGTTCCATCAAGCTGCAGGAACGCCTTGGCCTTTGGGCTTTTGCGCTGGTTTACCTGGGCCTGATGGGCATCGCGTCGAATCAAAGTTTTGCGCTTTACTATGTTCAGTGGTTCTATCTTTTTTATCTGGCGGGATATCTTTTCAACAGGTACGGCCCGGTGACGCGGGATTGGCGGATGCGCCCGGTGGTCTTTGCCGGCGTCTTGTTTGCCTTCACGGCGCTGGTATTGCTCTGGGGCAAAAACGATTATATCTATGTCAACAGGATGATATTCACCCGCGAGCAGTTCGGTGTCCAGGCCCTGCGGCTTGTGTACCGCTATTGTGCGGGCGGGCTGGGGATCGCGTTGATATTCCATATTGGCGCGTATCTGGCGCGGACCAGGGTGCAGGCTTTTTTGATTGAGATCGGCGTTTATTCGTTGGGCATTTATCTGCTTCAGCGGTATATTGTTGAGGGCCTTTATGCGAGGCTGGCCGGCAGGATGCCTGTTGGTCTTATGGCAGATACGTGGTCATTGGCCTGGTTCCTGGCGCCTGCGGCCACGCTGGTCTTTGTTTGTTTGTGCTGGTCCCTCGTCAGGGCTCTGACGCGGCGGGATCCCGTTTTGGGAGCGGTGTTGTTCGGACGGTGAGGTGAAATGCAGGAAGATCTGGCCAGATATTATGACGCCCTCGCGCCCCGCCGGGACCAATTCCGCCGGGCGCACGGGTATTATTACCGGACGCTGACGCGGTTGTACCGTTATTTTGTCCCCGAGGGAAAGAAGGTCCTGGAGGTGGGCACGGGCACGGGGGAGCTGTTGAACGCGTTGAAACCTTCGGCCGGTGTGGGGGTGGACCTGAGCCCTGCCATGGTCGCGATCGCCCGCAAGAAATATCCGCATTTGCGTTTTGAGGCCGGCCCGATCAGCACGGCGGCGGATGCAGGGACCTTTGACCACATCATCCTGCCGGGCGTCCTTGGCGAGGCCGAGGATATCCAGGCCTTGTTCACGTCCCTGCGCGGGTTTTGCACGCGCGACACGCGGATCGTCATCGAGTACTACAGTTATCTCTGGCAGGTGATCCTGCGCGCGGCCGAGAAGCTCGGGCTCAAGATGCCCCAGCCCGAGCAGAACTGGCTGACCGCGGATGATATCGTGAATTTTCTGCGGCTTTCGGGGTATGAGGTGATCCGCAAGGAACGCGCGATACTTTGTCCGGTCAACCTGTGGCTGGTGAGCGACTTCATCAACCGTTACCTGGCGAAGCTTCCTTTCTTCAACGCCTTGACCCTCAATCACTTTATCATCGCGCGGCCGGTGTTTGCCGGTGCGCGGGAACTTTCGGTCTCCGTGCTGGTCCCCTGCCGCAACGAAAAGGGGAATATCGAGGCGGCTGTGACCCGCACGCCCTCCTTCGGCGCCAGCCAGGAATTCATTTTTGTCGAGGGGCATTCGAAGGACGGGACGTATGAAGAGGTCGAGCGGGTTATCAGCAAGTATCCGCAGAAGAATATCCGTCTCTACAAACAGCCCGGCAAAGGCAAGGGGGATGCCGTGCGCTTCGGTTTCAGCCTGGCGCAGGGCGATGTTTTGATGATCCTTGACGCGGACCTGACCGTGATGCCCGAAGACCTGCCCAAATTCTATGAAGCCCTTCGTGACGGGACGGGAGAGTTCATCAACGGCTGCCGCCTGGTCTATCCTTTGGAAAAAGAGGCGATGCGATTGCTGAACCTCATCGCGAACAAGCTGTTCGGCCTGTTCTTTTCCTGGCTCCTGGGCCAGCGGTTCAAGGATACGCTCTGCGGTACCAAGGTCATGCTCCGGCGGCATTATCTGGAGCTTGCGGCCAACCGGCATTATTTCGGCGACTTTGATCCATTCGGGGATTTTGACCTTATTTTCGGTGCGGTGAAATTGAATTTAAAGGTCATTGAACTGCCCGTGCGCTACAAGAGCCGCAGTTACGGGGAAACACAGATCCAGCGCTTCCGCCACGGCCTTCTGCTGGCGCGCATGTGCCTGTTCGCGATGAGGAAGATCAAATTTATATGAAGAAGTATCATGCTATTGTCATCCACGCGTTGGCTGCGGCCATTTTCCTGTTCGGGCTCGCGTCAGGGTTTTCTGTCGCCGTAAGGAAACCGCTCTGGAATGACGAGATATATTCCCAGGTGGCTAATATCGACGGGTTGAGCATGTCCGCCATTTGGCGCGGCGGCGTGCAGGAAGGCAATAACGCGCCATTGTTTTACGCGTTGCAGAAGGGGCTGTGTTCTCTCCTTCATTATTCCGCCGGGGATCTTTGGCACAAGCAGCCCTTTGAGGCGAGGATCATCCTGCGTATCTTGCCTGTCATGTTCATGGCACTGGGGCTGGCCATAAGCTTCTGGGCCTTTGCAAGGATGTACTCGATCGCTATAGGCGCGGTGGCGTTCCTGGCCGCGCTGAGCACGTATCTTGTCTGGGGGTATATCGCTGAGGCCAGGCCTTACGCGATGGTATTCTTTGGCAGTGTGCTGCAGGCGGCGGTCCTTTTAAGGGCGCTGCGTTCAAAGGATACTGCCCGGGGCTGGGGGCCCGTTGCCGCGGCACATCTGTTCCTGGCGGTCACGAGCCCTTTGAGCGTTATCCAGGTGACGTCGGCAGGGGTGGCTTTGTGGGGTTTTGGTTACCGCCGGCTTTGGCCTTTGCTGGCCATGATCGCTTTGCCTCTGGCCGTGGGGCTTGGGTACCATCAGCTTTACAGGGAACATTACCATTTCTATTTTGCTTCTTACGGCCAGCCGCTGGAGCTCGTCAAAGCGGCGATCCCCGAAGGGCGGCTGCAGTTCCTTATTGTCCTTCCTTTTGTTCTTTGGGCGTGGGCGCGTCGCAGCGGTGAGAAGGTCGGCATGAATGTATGGCTTTTTCTTGGCTGGGCATGGCTGACGATCCTGGGTTACGGTGTTCTGCTTGGTTATTTGTGGCTGCACCGCAATGATCCAGCGGCAGGCGCGACATTCGAGGTGCCCAATCGCTATATGATGGCCCTGGCGGGCGTCAGCAGTGCCGCCATGGCTGTGCTTTGCGCGGAACTTGTCCAGAGGCCGAAGGTGGTGTGGCTGCGCGTTATTGTCTGGAGCGGCATCCTTGTCCTTATCCTGCCGCGGGTCGTTAAGGTTTTTCGCTGGGCGGCAACGCTGAATTGATCTTCGTCGACAAGGAACGTAAACGGTTTGTAATCTTATTAAGCAGGGTGCTTAGACCTTGTGTTTTTACCGTGTAGAAGATGTAGTAGAAGATTTTCAGATGGATAAGGTCATACATAAAATAATAATTTTCGACCTCACGTTTGGCTTCGGCGATCGCCATGCGGGCTTCATGTTCAGGCATTGTCGTTAAGTTCAGGTTAAAATCAGAGATCATGCTCCGGTCTAGGTCCATAAGGTACGCTTTTTCATCCACGATGTTCCCGTTGGCTTTGGCCGTGTCGTACAGTTCCGTCCCCGGGAAAGGGGTCGCATAAAAGAAAGACGGCCGCAGGCCCAGGCGTTTGCAGAAGTCCACGGTTTCGCGGAGGGTTATCCGGTCTTCGCCGACGTAACCCAGGATGATCGAGGCCTGGATCTCGTTGAAATATTTTTTCGCCAGATGCACCGCGCGCAGGCTTTTTTCCGCTGTGACGTTCTTCTTCATGATCTTGAGTATCCGGTCACTGCCTGATTCAAGCCCGAACGAGATGATGGTGCAGCCGCTTTCTTTTAACCATGCCATGCGTTCCGCATCGATCGTGTCCACCCGTGATGTTACCCGGTATTTTACTTTCAGCTTGCTGTCGGTCAAGGCGCGGGTGAAGTCGCGCACCCAGCTTTTGGACATCGTGATGCATTCCCCGGTCAAGGCGAACAGCGTTATCTTGTCTTTGTACTTGTTCTTGAAATACACCATGTCATCGACGACATGCTGGGCGGGGCGATAACGGACATTCTTGCCGACCACCCGGAAGGCATTGAAACAAAACGTGCAATTGGAAGGGCACCCGCGCTGGACGTGGAGCTGAAAGACGCCGCTGGTGGTTTGAAGCAGGTCTTCCATGGGAAAACGTGTGTCGTCGAATCGCAGCAAATGGTCAAGGCCCGGCATTAATCCGCGCTGAGGCGTAAAAAGGATTTTTCCATCAGCCTTATAGGCAATGCCCTGGACCCGGGAAAGATCCCGTCCGCCACAGATCTCTTTGAGCAACTCAACGACCGTGACTTCCCCTTCACCGATAACGATGCCATCGATATCCAATTCGTCAAAACAGCGCTCTTTCAATGATGACGCCAGCGGGCCTCCAAGGATGATGGTGCATGACGGCTTGATCTTCCTGATCTGAGGTACCAGCCATGTCAGGTAAGGGTAAACCGTTACCAGGCCGCCAATGGCGATGACCTCTGCCCGGGACTTATGGATCGTTTCACATACGTGCTCCCGGGAGTAGCGGTACGCGTCAATATCCAGAAGTTCGACTTTATGCGCGTTTTGTTCCAGAACCTGAACAATGAAATCTATGCCGAACGAGGGGAATGTCGGCTTTCGATTAATGACCATTGGAGGGTTGATGACCAGGACATCCATAGTGTCTCCGTGCTATATTTCAACAGCTTTTTGCTGGCGAGCGGCAAAAATCATAACATTAAATTTCTGTTGAATCAAGAAGCATGTCCATGTTTTGATCTTCGGGCTGAGAGTGGGTGAAAAGGGCATAAAATACTGCCTGTATTTTATTTATATTCGTTTTAAAGCATAATAATCACAATACGTTTTGACAATAAGATTTCCTTTGCTATAATCGTTCATTCTTTGAACAGTCGATGGGTCCGGGGCTTCGTTATGGATGAGCGGGAATTTGAATTGATCAACATTATCGGAGGGGAATTGGGCGCCAGCCAGCGCGATATTTCCCGCCAAATGAACCTTTCTTTGGGCATGACCAACATGCTCATCCACCGGCTTTTGACCAAAGGCCATATCCGCATCAAACAGCTTAATAAAAAGAAAGTTGAATACCTGTTGACGCCCAAGGGGTTTGCTGAAAAGATGCAAAAATCTGTTAAATACACGCTTAAGACATTGAACTCCATCGGGTTAGTTAAAAAGAACATAGAAGGATTGCTTGCGCGTTTGCACGCCGCGGGTGCGCGTAAATTTTATGTGCTGGGGGCTTCGGACCTCGCGGGCCTTATCGAGATGGTCCTTGCGGAAGAATTCCCCGGTCAGTATGAATTGTTGCTGATCGAAGAAGTCCAGGATGTCCCGTCTGACGGGATCATCCTTATATGCCGGGAAGGGGTTGTTGTTCATGAAGGCGTCCGCGCAGTGCAGGTGATCGATGAACTTGCCAGGGATGAGGCCTTCCTGACGCAAAGCCTGGTTGAAGACAGGATTCTGGCACAAGGGGGTGTGGCATGAAAAAGTATGGGTGGGTTCCGGATATACCGGACAGCAGGGACTTTTATTACAGCGCCATCAGGCCGAAATTGCGGGTGCAGGCTTCGGTCGACCTGCGCGTGCATTGTTCTTCAGTTGAAGACCAGGGAAAATTGGGCAGCTGCACGGCCAACGCGCTTGCCGGGAATATTGAATTCCTGGACAAGGAGGCGGATGGGGCTTATACCGATGCCAGCCGCCTGTTTATTTATTACAATGAACGGGTGTTGCAGGGCAGTGTCGCGGCGGATTCGGGCGCCTCGTTGCGCAACGGGATCAAAACTTTGGCGGCCAACGGCGTTTGCTCCGAAAAGGTCTGGCCGTACATGATCGAAAAGTTCGCGGCCAAGCCCCCTGCGCGCTGTTATCAGGAAGGCTTGAAACACCGGATCGTGTCGTACCACAGGATCGTGACGCTGGCGGACATGCTGGCGTGTTTATCCGAAGGTTTCCCCTTCGTATTCGGATTCACGGTCTATGAAAGTTTTGAAGACCAGTCGACCGCGCGCACGGGTGTGGCCAAAATGCCGCGCAAGGGCGAGCGGGCCCTGGGCGGGCACGCGGTTCTGGCCGTAGGGTATGACCAGAAGGCGAAACGGTTCCTGGTGCGTAATTCCTGGAGCGAGGCCTGGGGGATGAAAGGGTACTTCACGATGCCCTTCGCGTACCTTGAGACGCTGGCGGCGGATTTCTGGACTATAAGGAAATAGGGAAAGGATTTTTCATGCTTAACGGAAAGACGATCCTCATCACCGGCGGGACCGGTTCGTTCGGAAAAAAGATGGTCCAGATCGTGCTGGCGCAGTATAAACCGAAGCGGCTTATTATCTTCAGCCGCGACGAGCTCAAGCAGTTCGAGATGGCCCAGAAGTGGAATCCGCATAAATATCCGTGCATCCAGTATGTGCTGGGAGATGTGCGTGACAAGGACCGCCTGATGCGGGTTTTCCAGGGCGTTGACTACGTCATTCATGCCGCGGCGCTCAAGCAGGTCCCGGCCGCGGAGCGCAATCCCGAGGAATACATCAAGACCAATGTGCAGGGCGCGATGAACATCATCGAGGCCTGCCTGGCCAACAAGGTGCACCGTGTGATCGCGCTGTCGACGGACAAGGCGTGCAATCCGATCAATCTTTACGGGGCAACGAAGTTGTGTTCCGACAAGCTTTTTACGGCCGTAGGTTTTGTGGGCGGGGAGACAGCGACAAGGTTCGCGGTGGTCCGTTACGGCAATGTGCTCGGCAGCCGCGGTTCAGTTGTGCCGTTCTTCAAGGAGCGCCTCAAGACGGGTGTGCTTCCGATCACGGATGCCCGCATGACGCGCTTCTGGATCACGCTTGATCAGGCGGTGTATTTTGTGCTGGAATCCCTCAAGCGCACCAAGGGCGGGGAGATCTTCGTGCCGCGCATCCCGTCGATGAAGATCACGGACCTGGCCAAGGCCATCGGCCCCAAGTGCAAGCTCGAGGAAGTGGGTATCCGTCCCGGCGAGAAGATCCATGAGACGCTCATCAGCGAGGATGAGGCGCGCAATGCTGTCATGTTCAAGGACTGTTTTGTCGTCCAGCCGGACGGTGATCTCCGCAAGGATCTGGCGAAGGGAAAAGGAAAGCTTTGTCCCGAAGGGTTCGGGTACAACTCGGGCGACAATGACCAGTGGCTGAGCGTTCCGGCCCTTGGCAAGCTGGTCGAGCAGGTGGCGGACGATTACGCGATCGAGGATTCCCGCTGGGCGATGGATGATGTCCCGGAATAACGCATGGATCGGTGAAGGCCTATGAAAAAGATCATTTTGCCGCAGGACTATGATTACGTCGGGATCTATTTGACGGACAAGTGTTTCCTCAAGTGCCCGTATTGCATCACGAGCCATCATGGATCGCGCTTTATCGGACGTGAGGGCTCGGCCTATTTGTCGCCGGAAGAATGGGTCCGGGGGCTGAACCGGCTTGTGCTCCCCAAGGATGTGCCTGTTTCCCTGCAGGGGGGGGAACCGTTCCTTTACAAGGGGATATGGCAGATCCTTGAGAATATTGAGCATAAGGTCGATATCATGACCGCGCTGCCGCCGCACTTGACGCGGGAACATTTCCTGAAATTAAAGACCCTTCAATGGAACCAGCGTCAGGCGCCGTACCCGACCATCCGTGTCAGTTTTCACAAGGGGCAGAATGATTTCAAGCAGCTCATCGAACGCATCGCGGGTCTGAATGACATCCTCAGCATCGGCCTTTATTACCTGACGCACCCCTCGGTATCGCAGGAAGAGATAAACGCCATGAAGGCCTGCGCGAAGGAAAAAGGCGTTGAGTTCAGGGCCAAGGATTTCCTCGGGTTTTATGAGGGGAAGATGTACGGTGAGCTGAAGTATCCCGGGTCCGTGGACGGAAAAAAGCAGGGTGTCATGGTGGCGTGCCGCAACACCGTCATGCCTGTCGGGCCTGACGGCGCCATTTACCTTTGTCATTCCGACCTTTATTTCAACCGCAGGGACCGGGCTTTAGGCCATATCCTTGATGAAACATTCGAGTTCCCGAAGGAACATGTGCCGTGCGAAAATTTCGGGCTTTGCAGCGAATGCGATGTGAAGATCAAGAACAATCATTACCAGCAGTTCGGCTACACATCCGTTGATATCAAGGTTGCCCAGGAGGCGTCACGATGATTCTGAAGAAACACAAGGTCCTTATCATCAAGGTCGGCCATTCCGAGACGCTTGACGCCGAGATCAGCAATATCACCAGTTACGGGGACGTGCTCCGTTCGACCGTTCTGCTCAACTTGTACAAGAACGACCACGTAACCTGGCTGGTGGACGAGAAGGCGCTTCCGATCCTCAAGGGCAATCCGCATATCGACCGTATCCTGATCTATAACCTGACGTCGGTCCTGCAGCTGCAGGCGGAGCATTTTGATACGGTCATCAATCTGGAGAAGGTCCCGGGCCTGTGCGCCCTGGCGGATTCGATCAATGCCTGGCGCCGTTACGGCTTTCGTTTTGATGTGCGCACCGGCGAGGCCGAAGCGTATGACAGGTCGGATGTCGTCCTTGAGGTCTGCCGCAGCATTGAAAAAAAGCGGAATCGCAAAGCCTGCTGGCAGGAAGGCCTTTTTGAGATGGTCGGGGCCGCGTGGGATGGCGAGGAATATGTTTTTGGCTATACGCCCAAGACAAAAGAGGTCCATGATATCGGGTTCAATTACCAGGTGGGCAATAAATGGCCGCTCAAGGGGTGGCCGATGCCGTATTGGAAGAAGCTGGAGAAGCTGATCGGCAAGAAATATTCCGTTTCCTGGCAGCAGGGGCTTGAGGATATGGAAGATTATTTCGACTGGATCAATTCCTGCCGGATGCTGGTCACCAATGATTCTTTCGGTATGCATATCGCCCTGGCCCTGAAGAAAAAGGTGGTCACGATATTCGGACCGACGCAGGCCTGGGAAAATCATTATTACGGGCGCGGGGTAGCGTTATATTTCAAGGAACTTGACTGCCCGGATCACCCCTGCCGCCGTTCCGATTGCGGTCTTTTCAAGGACGGGTGCATCACACAGGTGTCGCCCGGTGACGTTATGGCGGAGATCTCGCGCCGATTGGGGAAATAGGATGGACAAATTCAGGATAGACGGGCACAAGCTGTTGTATCACGTCCCGCGGGTCAATGACTGGATGGAGGGCAAGAACACGTATCCGATCTATATGGAGATCAGCCCGGCGGGTAATTGCAACCACCGGTGTGTTTATTGCGGCCTGGATTTCATGAAATACCAGAACCGCCGCCTGAAGACCGAGGTCCTGCGCGAACGCCTGGCGGAACTCGGGCGGCTGGGCCTCAAGAGCATCATGTATGCCGGGGAAGGTGAGCCGTTCCTGCACCCCGATATGCCGCTGATTACCGAGCTCACCCGCGCGGCGGGTATCGACCCGGCCTTTACGACCAACGGGGTCCTTCTGGATGAAGCCCGCGCGGCAAGGGTCCTGCCGGTGACATCCTGGATCAAGGTCAGCATAAACGCGGGAACAAAGGCGACGTATGCCGCTGTCCATGGCTGCAAGGAAGGCGACTTTGATACGGTCCTCGGCAATATGCGCCGCGCCGCCGCGTTGCGACGCGCGACAAAAGTGCCCTGCACGCTGGGGATGCAGATCCTGCTGCTGCCCGAGAACAGCCGCGAGGTGACGACGCTCGCCGGGATCGCGCGAGACATCGGGATGGATTATCTCGTCGTGAAGCCCTATTCCCAGCACCCCCAGAGCGAGACGACCAAGTATGCCGGGATCAGCTATGAGCAGCACGCCCCCCTGGCGGATGAGCTGGCGGCGTATGACACAAAGGATTTCCAGGTCATTTTTCGCATGCAGGCCATGCGCCGGTGGGATGCGGCGGGCAAGCGTTACGGTTGCTGCCTCGCTTTGCCGTTCTGGTCTTATATCGACGCGGGCGGCGGCGTGTGGGGCTGCAGCGTTTATTTGAGCGACGACCGTTTTTATTACGGCAGCATTTACGAGAACACGTTCGAAGAGATCTGGACCGGTGAGCGGCGGATGAATTCGCTCGCATGGGTCCGTGAAAAGCTTGATATTTCCCAATGCCGCGTGAATTGCCGGATGGACGCGGTCAACCAGTATTTGTGGGAACTGAAAAACCCTCCGGCGCATGTGAATTTCATCTGACCTATGGACAACCTGGCATTGAAGGCACAACAGATCCGCAAGGACATATTCAAGACCATCTGCAACGGGGGCGGGGGGCATACACCTTCCGCGCTTTCTATCGTTGAGATACTGACGGTCCTTTATTTTGAGATACTGAATGTGGACCCGAAGGCGCCCCGGCACCCGGACCGCGACCGTTTCGTGCTGAGCAAGGGGCACGCGGGTGTGGCCCTTTATGCGGTGCTGGCGGAAAAAGGCTTCTTTGACAAAGCGTTGCTTGGAACTTTCGGAAAACCCGGGACGATGCTCGGCGGGCATCCGGATATGCACAAGGTCCCGGGGGTCGAGGCATCTACGGGCGCCCTGGGGCACGGGTTCCCGTTCTCTGTCGGGCTCGCCCTGGCGGGGAAGATGGACAAGCGGCCTTACCGGGTCTTCACGATCGTGGGGGACGGTGAGTGCCAGGAAGGTTCCATCTGGGAAGCGGCCCTGTTCGCGCCCAAGCATGGGCTGGATAACCTGGTGTGCATTGTGGACCATAACAAGTTCCAGGCCATGGACCATCTGGATGAGATCATTCCCATGGCCCCCTTCGCGGACAAATGGAAAGCGTTCGGCTGGGCGGTGCACGAGGTGGACGGGCACGACATCCCGGCGCTCAGGGATATTTTTTCCCGGCGGCCCATCGCGCCCGGGAAGCCTGCCGTTATCATCGCGCATACGGTCAAGGGCAAGGGCATTTCATTCATGGAGAACGTGCCGATCTGGCATTACCGTATGCCGGGCCCGAAGGAACTTGAAACAGCGGCGGCAGAGCTTGGCCTGGTCCTTAACAACGGGGTGCTCTCATGAGGAATGCTTATCTGCAGGCGATGCACGAACTGGCGGGCCGGGACCGCAATATACTGGCGCTTATTTCCGACAACGGCGCGGTTGTCTATGACAAATACCGCAGCGCGTATCCAGAGCAGTATTTCAATATGGGCATTTCGGAGCAGAACATGGTCAGCGCGGCGGCCGGCCTCGCGTCGTGCGGGAAGATCCCGTTCGCTTACACGATCTCGAATTTCCTGGTTTACCGGGCTTTCGAACAGATACGCAATGACGTGTGTTTGCAGAAAATGAACGTGAAGCTGGTGGGGATCGGGGTCGGGTTTGTTTACAGCAACCTTGGCCCGACGCACCACGGCACGGAGGATATTGCGGTCCTGAGGTGCCTGCCGCATATGACGATCTTTTCTCCCGCGGACCCGCTGGAGACCCGGAACGTCACCCTCGCGGCCGCGGCGATCAACGGCCCGGTGTATATCCGCCTGGCCACAGGGGGTTCGCCGGCCATTTATGAGAAGGATTATGATTTTGTCGTCGGCAAGGCTGTCGTCCTCCGGCCGGGCAGCGACATCACGGTCATGTCAACCGGCAGCGGGGTCCATGAAGCGCTCCAGGCGGTCCAGGAGCTTGCCGCCCAGGGCATTGCGGCGCGTCTTGTTAATTTTCATACGATCAAACCCATTGACCGTGAGGCCATCGTGAGGGCGGCCCGAGAAACGGGCAAGGTCCTGGTCGTGGAAGAACAGAATACCAGCGGCGGCCTGGCCGGCGCGGTCGCCGAAGTGCTGATGGAAGAAGGCATGGGCGGCATCAAGTTCCGCCGGATGGGGCTTAAGGACAGCTTTGCGCAGGGGTATGGTTCGTATCACGACTTGCAGGAGATGAATGGCCTTTCCAGGCGGTACATTATGGAAGCCGCTAAAAGCATGGTTGCTGATACCGTGCCGGAAGGCCTCTCATGAGAACGCTCATTGTCCTTCCTGATTTTCAACAACAGCAGGCCTATCATTTTCCTTTGGGCATCCCGTATGTTTCTTCTTATTTAAAAAGCAAGGGGCATGACATTACGGCGTTCAATGCGAATCATTATGCAGCGTCACAACTGGATGAAGTTCTTTCCCGGGGCGGCTTTGATGTGGTGGCGACGGGAGGATTGTTCGTCCATGCAGCGGTCGTTAAAAGCCTTGTCGATCGCGTCCGTGAAAAAAGCCCGCGGTCAAAGGTCGTTTTAGGAGGTGCGCTTGTCGCCGGAGATCCTGAATATGTTTTTGACGCACTCAAGCCCGATCATATGGTCCTTGGAGAAGGCGAAACAGTAATGGAAGAGCTGCTCAAGACCCTGGCGCATGGCGGCGACCTCGCGGGTGTTGCCGGGATCGCGTATAAAGCGAACGGCCGTTTCGTGCGTACGGAGGCGGCGCCTTTGATCGAGTCGCTGGATTCCCTGCCGTTCCCGGATTATGAAGGATTTGAGTTTGGCCGTTTTCTGGATTCAGCCCCGAAGCGGATCGCTAATATTATTTCGAGCAGGGATTGTGTCAGCAAATGCACGTTCTGCTTCAGGATGATGGGTGGAAAGTTCCGCCTGCGCTCACTGGCGAACCTGATGGGGGAGATCCATTACCTGCGCGACAAATATCAGATCAAAGAGGTTGGCCTTTTGGATGACATGTTCGCGGCAGACAAGAACAGGGTCATGGAATTTTGCCGCCTGATCAAGCCGTTGGGCATTCCATGGACGTGTCAGCTGCGCGTTAACATTGTTGATGATCAGTTGCTGAGCCATATGAAAGACGCGGGGTGCCACTTTATCAGTTATGGTTTTGAAAGCGGCAGTTCGAAGGTCCTCAAGAGCATGAGGAAGGGGGTCACGCCCCAGCAGATCGATCATGCGATCCAGGCGACCCTGAAAGCAAACATAACCATTCAGGGCAATTTTATTTTTGGAGACCCGGCGGAAGATCTTAAGACGGTGGAAGAGACCATCCGCTTTACCAGGAAATTCAGCAAATTGAATATTGGGTATGGGCACATCATCCCGTATCCGGGAACAGTTTTGTACCATGATCTTGTCCGCAGGGGGGGCATCAAGGACCGCTGGGCGTTCTTTTTGAACCCAACCGGAGCGCAGTACAACATGACGTCTCTTTCTGATATCGATTATGCCTATTTGAAAAGGAAGGTTTTTGTTGAGGGGCTCTGGCGCCGGTGCCAGGGATCGGGGAGGATCGTAAAGTTCAAGAAGATCCGGCCTGATGTTTACGACCTGTCGATCCGCTGTCAGCTTTGCGGGACCGTTCATGTGTTCGAGAAATTCAACCGCGATCAGGAGTGCAGCCATTTTATTTGCAAGAATTGTTATCAAAGGGTCTTTTGGGATGAAGGGGACCTGAGGTTCATGGATATTGCATGTATACGGCACAGGTTTGTCGGCCTTTATATTTGGGGTTTTATCTGTTCTTCACCTGGCCTTCATCGCTGCATTGAGCCGATCCTCATGGGTATAAAAAAGATCAACTCCGTGGTCAAGAAAACATTGAGAGGCTGATATGGGACAGTTGATGAATATCATCACACCTTTGCACACACGCTCAAAGCGTGAATACCTTGCCCGGATGGTCAATGACAAGGTGCATTGCTCCGAAGTGGCGCGCAAGTTCGAGGCTGATTTCTGGGACGGCGAGCGCAAGTACGGTTACGGCGGGTATAAATATGATGGGCGCTGGGTGGCGGTCGCGCAGGCGTTGATCGACCAATACCGGCTGTCCCCCCATGCCCGCATCCTTGATGTGGGGTGCGGAAAGGGGTTCCTGCTTCATGAATTAAAGAAACTTCTTCCCGGGGCTGCTGTCGTCGGGATCGACATTTCGGATCACGCTTTGCGCGGGGCTAAGGAAGAAGTGAAGCCCTTCTTGTCTAAGCAGCGCGCGCAGGACCCGTATCCTTTCAAGGACAAGGAGTTCGATCTTGTTTTTTCAAACACGACGCTGCATAACCTGCCTGTGCAGGAACTTGACCCTGCGTTGCGGGAGATCCAAAGGGTCGGCAAGCGGTCGTATATTTGCGTGGAAAGTTTCCGCACGGTCCAGGAACTGTTCAATGTGCAGTGCTGGGCGCTGACCTGCGAAACTTTTCTCAGGCCCGAGGGGTGGCAGTGGTTGTTCCAAGAGGCCGGGTACACCGGGGACTATGAATTCATCTATTTTGAGTAAAACAAAATTATGGGTAATCTTTACACGAAATTAAAGATCTTTCATTTTCAGAACAAGCTTGATTCCCTGCCGCGGGGCGTGGATCAGGTCCTGGCGCCTGTGCACATCAGGATCAAGCCGACAAATATGTGCAATCACCGCTGCTGGTATTGCGCCTATCGGGCCGAGGACCTCCAGCTGGGCAAGGATATGGTCATCAAGGACGTGATCCCGCAGGCCAAGATGATGGAGATCATCGACGATATTGCGGCCATGGGTGTCAAAGCCGTGACGTTCAGCGGCGGCGGGGAGCCGTTCTGTTACCCGCACCTGGCGGCAGCGGCGAAAGCCCTGGCCGGGCACAAGATCAAGTTCGCCTCATTGACCAACGGCGCATTGCTCAGCGGTGAAGCCGCGGAGATCTTTGCGGCGCACGGAACGTGGGTCCGCATTTCCATGGACGGTTGGGATGATGCCCGTTACATGAAGTACCGTCAGGCGAAAGACGGGGAGTTTACGAGGATCATCCGCAATATCAAGGCGTTCAAGGCTTATCGGGGCCAATGTCTCCTGGGCGTGAGCTTTATCCTGGATAAGGATAATTATCCTCATTTTTACGATCTTGCGAAGCAATTGAAAGATGTAGGTGTTGACAGCCTGAAGGTGGCCCCGTGCATTGTTTCCAATACATCGCAGGGGAACAATGATTATCATGGCCCGTTCTTCGACGCGGCGCAGGAGGTCATCGCCAGGACATGCGCGGATCTGTCAGATGCAACATTCGAGATATCCAACACGTACCATCAGCAGCAAACCAGTTTTAACAAGAATTATGACTGGTGCCCCTATTTGCAGATACTTCCGATCATTGGGGCGGACCTGAATGTGTATTCCTGCCAGGACAAGGCTTACAACCTTGATTGCGGCCTGCTTGGGTCTATCAAAGATGTCCGGTTCAAGGATTTCTGGTTCTCTGATAAGAACAAGTTCTTTACGATCAACCCCGCGCGTGATTGCGGGCACCATTGCGTGGCTGACGGGAAAAACAAGCTTGTGCTTGAATATCTCGAAGCTGACCCCGGGCATTTGGATTTTGTATGAACAACATGGACGTCGCCAATATCAAAAAGATCGTGATCCTCGGGCACAGCGGTTTTGTCGGGGGGCATGTGTGGCGTGCTTTTGAGCGCCAGTTCCCCGGTGTTGAACGGATCGGCATGTCATTCCCGGAGCTTGACCTGACGGCGCCTGAAAGTGTTTCGACGCTGGCGGGCTTGTTCGACAGCCATACGGCTGTGGTCTTGTGTTCTGCGGTCAAGCGGCAGTTCGGCGACACCCTGGATGCGTATCAGAAAAATGTGGCCATGTGCCTTAATGTGGCCCGGGCCATCGAGCTGGCGCCGGTAGCGCGGCTGATATTTTTCAGTTCCTCGGCCGTCTACGGCGAGGATATTCACAACAGGAACATTACGGAAACCACGCCGGTGTGCGTGCGTTCGTATTATGGTCTTGCCAAACATACCGGAGAATTGATCTTTGAACGTGTCTTTAGCCGTCTGCCGGGGGCCTTCGTTGCTGTTCGCCCGCCCCTTATTTATGGTCCGGGAGATCAGGGGCATACGTACGGCCCCGCAGGGTTTCTTGCCTGTGTGCTGCAGGGGCAGGTCATCACGCTCTGGGGGGACGGGGAGGAGCTCAGGGAGTTCCTTTTCGTTGATGATGTCTGCGCGTTGCTCGGCCGTCTGCTGAAGGGCGATCACCGTGGCGTGGTGAACCTGAGTTCCGGCCAAAGCCGTACCTTCCGGGATGTTATGGAGATCCTCCGGGAACTGGCCCCCGGACGTGTCCGCGTCGATTCGCGCCCGCGTTCCAAAGACAAGGTTGACAATGCCTTCGACGGCAGCAGGCTCCAGCAATGGGTGGGCGGTTATTCTTTCATGCCCCTGGAGCAGGGTTTGCGCCGGATGCATGAGATCGAGGCTTCTGCTCCCCGTCCGCAGGAGGTACGTTCATGAGAAAGTGCCGGGTCTGCCGTTCTGAGCATTTGACGCCCGCGATGGATGCCGGCCTTCAGCCGATCAGCAACCGTTACGTGCGCACACCGGAGGAAAGGGAAAACTTGTTCCCCTTGACCTGGGACCTGTGCGGCGATTGCGGCATGCTGCAGCTGGCGGGCTTGATCCCGCCGGAAGAGCTCCAGCCCAGGTTTGACTGGATCACGTATAATGAGCCTGAGGACCATCTGGATGCCATGGTGGCAATGCTGGGCGGTCTTGCGGGCATGAGCGCGCAAAAAAAGATCCTGGGGATCAGCTTCAAGGATGACACGACCTTGCGGCGGTTAGGGCACAAAGGGTTTAAGAACACCTACCGCCTGGATCCTTTGAAAGATCTCGGGATAACCTGTCCCGGTGCGGGAGCGGAAACATTGCAGTTAAGGATCGAGCCCCAAAGGCTGCGGGCCTTTGCGCAGTCCCATGGCCGCAGCGACATGGTCATCGTCCGCCATATCCTCGAGCACGCGCATGATCCCGCGGCATTCCTGGATGGGCTCAAGGAACTGGTCAACCCGGGCGGTTACCTTGTGATAGAGGTCCCTGATTGTTCACGCGCGATAAGGCGTCAGGATTACACCACGCTCTGGGAAGAGCATGTGCTGTATTTTTCTCCCGTAACATTTCAATGCTGCCTGCGTGAGGCCGGTTTCTCGCTGAAGCAGTTCTGTATTTATCCCTATGCATTTGAAGATTCCCTGGTTGGTGTGGTCCAGGCGGCTCCCGGGTCCGCGGCTGAGCGCGGCGGGCCCGATAGCCAGGCTATGGCCGATGTGCGGCGTTTTGCCGACGGCTTCAAGGATCACGGGGCCGCGGTGCGGCTGGCGTTCGAAAGAATGAGACGTGAGCATGGCAGGATCGCCGCTCTGGGGGCCGGACATCTGGCGAGTTCATATATTAATTTTTTTGACCTTGGCCCGCTGATCGAATGTGTGATGGATGATGACCCTCACAAGGAAGGACTTTTCATGCCGGGATCGCGATTGCCGATCCTTCCCTTCCGGACATGGCCAGAGAACAATATCAAGGTTTGCGCTCTGATGATCAACCCCATGAGCGAGGACAAGGTGCTTTCACGGTACGCGTCTTTTCTTGAGCAGGGAGGGATGTTCGTGTCCATTTTTCCCGAAAGCCGTCTGGCTTTAAAAATCTAGAGGTCCGTTATGCCCTATAAGAAGATCAATGACGAGGTCTATTACGCCGAGGGGAGCATCGTCGAGTTTTCGGCCAAAGACTATGTTTTTCTCAAAGAGGCCGCGGCACGCAATCCGCGCCAGCGCTCCCGCCTTTGCGTGCATCCCGGCACGGACGCGCCGATCCATGAAATGTTCATCGTGCATCATCATGGCGCCTATGTCCGTCCTCACAAACAGCTGGCCAAGAACGAGTCGTTGCAGATACTTGAAGGCGAAGCCGATGTCCTGCTTTTCGACGAAGCCGGCAAGCTGCTGCGTATCATAGAGCTCGGGGATATGGCGTCGGGCAAGACGTTCTTTTACCGGATGGAACACCAGGATTTTCATACCTTGAGGATCCATTCGCCGATAGTTTTTATCAAGGAAGTGACGGCAGGGCCCTTCCTTTTGAAGAACACGATCTTTGCCCCCTGGTCGCCCGACGAGAAAGATACCGCCGGGGTGGTGAAGTTCCTGGAACAGATACGGACCATGTGATCCGGCAGAATAAAGGAAGATCATGCTAAAGCCATACTATCAAAGGACAACATGCCGTTTGTGCGATTCGACGCGCGTGGTTTCGGGGGTCAAGTTCGAGGCGACGCCGCCCGGAGATATCTTTATTCCCCGCGAGGCGCTGGATAAACCGCAGGAGCGTTACCCTTTGGAGGTCATGCTCTGCGAGGATTGCGGGAGCATCCAGCTCTTGAATGTGGTCGATCCGCAGATCCTTTACGGCACATATCTTTATGAAACTTCATCCTCGCTCGGTTTGCCCGAGCATTTCCGCAGGTATGCCCGTGAGGTCGTGGACCTGACCGGTGTGCTGGCGGGGTCGCTGGTCGTTGACATCGGCAGCAATGACGGGACGCTGTTGCGCTGTTTTCAGGAAATGGGGATGCGGGCTTTGGGTGTTGATCCTTCGCCGATGGCGGTGGCGACGGCGCGTTCGCGGGGCGTGGAAACGATCCAGGCATTTTTTAACAGGGATATGGCCGCGGACCTGCGGGAGCGCCACGGCAGCATCGCGATCGTGACCGCGAACAACGTGATCGCCAATGTGGACGCCCTGGGTGATTTTGTCGACGGCATCCGTGACCTGATCGACCCGGACGGGTATTTTGTAATGGAAACAGGCTGCGGGAAAAGCCTGTTCGACAACAAGTTGATCGATGTGGTTTACCATGAGCATCTGTCGTATTTCACCGTTAAGCCGCTCGAAGCTTTCTTCCGCCGCCATGGCATGAAGATGATCGATGCCTGTCATATCCCCACCAAGGGCGGGTCGATCCGCTGTGTGGTGCAATCGGAAAGATCATCGCGCGTCCCGGAGAGGACGGTCGCGGCGATGATCGCCCTTGAAGAGGAAGGCGGCGCAGGTACATTGGCGCCGTGCCGTGAAATGACGGCGTTCATCAGGGAAAGGAAGGCCGGGCTGCTGTCGCTGCTGGACCGGTTGAAAGCGGAAGGCAAGACCGTCGCGGGGTATGGGGCATCTGTCGGGGTGACGACGCTCCTGTATTTGATGGACCTGGACAGGAGGCTGGATTATTTGCTGGATGACAACCCGGTCCGTTTCGGGCTTTTTTCACCCGGGCATCATGTCCCGGTATTTGATTCGCGGGAAGTGGCCTGGCGCAAGCCGGACTACATCCTCATCCTGGCCTGGCGTTACAACGATCCGATCATGAAACGCCATGGGGCATACACCGGCCGGGGAGGGCGTTTTATCACGTTCCTTCCTGAGCTCAGGGTCATATAATCAACCAGTTGCCTGGTTTTAGGACATCCAATGGCTAAAGAATTCAATGTTGTTCTCGTTGTGCCCAATCTTCGCTGGATCGATTCCGACATCAACGCGTTGTGGCACTATGTGCCCTACAATCTGTGCATCCTCGGTGCGATGATCGAGCCGCTATGCCGGGTTTCCATCATTGACGCGTACAAGCATGACATGTCCCCCGAGCTTTTCTCGGCGAAGATCAGGGAGAGCCGTCCGGATGTTGTCGGCTTGACCATCCTGATGGACCAATACGCTGAAGCGGGGCACCAGGCCGCGCGCCTGGTCAAAGCCGCTGTCCCCGGCGCGAAGGTTATCCTGGGGGGTGTTTACGCGACGATGAATCCGCTGAAGGCGGCAGAGGATGTGAATGTTGATTATGTCATGGTCGGGGAGGGCGAATACGCTTTTCGTGATCTCATCCTCCATTTCAAAGGCGAGAGGGACCTGCCTGAAAAGGGGTTGTGTTTTCGCCGTGACGGGAAGCTGGTGAACAGCGGGCGGGCAGAGTTCATCAAGGACCTGGATGCTTTGCCGTTACCCGCCTATCATCTCATTGATTTCCTGTCGTATGCCAATGCGGCGGACAGAAAAAGTGTCGATGCCCCGCCGTGTTTTCCCTATGCGCGGCTGCTCACGTCAAGAGGGTGCCCCTACGGGTGCGTGTTCTGCCAGGTGGAATCCATCATGGGCAAGAAGTTCCGCAGCCGCAGCGCCGAAAATGTCCTCAGCGAGATCCGTTACCTGAAAGGAACATACGGCGTCCGGTCGCTCATGTTCGATGATGACAATCTATTTACGGACAAGGCGAGGGCCAAGGCGATCTTCCGGGGCATGATCGAACAGGGGTTGAGCATGCCCTGGCTGGCGATGTCAGTCGCGGTTTTCAGGCTGGATGAAGAAATGCTCGTGCTGATGAAACAGAGCGGGTGCGAATACATCAATATCGCGATCGAATCGGGCAGCAAGCGGGTCTTGACCGAGATCGTGCACAAACCGGTCGATTATGATCACGCCAAGGAAATGGTCCGGCTGGCGAAACGCGAGGGGCTCTACGTGGCGGCAAATTTCATTGTCGGCTTCCCCACAGAAACATGGGACGAGATCCGCACGACGGTGCGATTCGCGGAGGAACTGGGCATTGATTACATGAAGCTTTTTGCGGCCATTCCGCTTGAGAACACGCGCTTGTGGGACCTGTGTGTCAAGGAAGGGGCTTTTAAAAAGAATTTCTCGGAATCCGGGCGGCACTGGAGTTCAGGGCAGATAGAGACCAAGGATTTTTCATCGGCTGACCTGACCTTCCTCAGGGCGTATGAGTGGGACCGGGTGAATTTTTCGGACCCTGAGAAACGCCGCAAGACCGCGGCACGCATGAAGATCACCGAGGAGGAGCTCCTGCGGATCAGGCGGGGTACGCTCGATAACGCGAAGAACCGCGTTTATCTGGACCAAAAGGGCAAGCTGGAAAACAACACCTGAGCAGCCAGCGCGAAAGCTTTTATGCTACAGAAAAAGTTAAAGCTTGGTTTCATCGGCGCGGGGTTCATGGGGCAGCTGGCGCATATCGCCAATTATGCCCATATCCCCGGCTGCGAGCTTTTGGCCCTCGCGGAGTTGCGGCCTGAGCTGGGGCGGCGGGTCGCTTTGCATTACGGTATCCCCCGGGTCTATGATTCGCATGCCAGGATGCTCGCCGAGGCGGGGCTTGACGCCGTGGTCGCCGTCACACCCCGTTCAATGGTATTTGACACGGCGGCTGATTGCCTGCGGGCCGGGAAGCATCTTCTGACGGAAAAGCCCATGGCCTTAAGCCACGATGAGGCCAGCACCCTTGCGGGCATCGCGCGGGAAGGCGGGCTGATCTATGCTGTCGGGTTCATGAGAAGGTACGATGAAGGCATCCAGAAGGCGAAAGCCCTGCTCGACGCACTGGTGGCATCCAAAGAAATGGGGCGGGTGCTTTACGTGCGGGCGCACTGTTTCGGCGGGTACAATTACTGCAATATTGATGGCGCCATATCGACCGATGAGGCCATCCCGGGATATGTCCCGGACCGGGAGGTCGTTTTGGACTGGATCCCCGCGCCGCGCCGCGAGGATTACGCGCGCTTCGTGAATGTCTTTTCGCATAACATCAACCTGCTGCGGTTTTTGTTCGGCGACGGGTTTGCCATTGACCATGTTAACCTGTCGCGCCGGCATGCCGGCCTTGTTGTTTTAGACCGGGGTGAATTCCTGTGTGTCCTGGAAGCCGGCCATTACGAGAATCACGGCTGGTCGGAGACCCTTGACGTCTATTTTGAGCGCGGGCATGTGAAGATCTATCCGCCGCCGGCCTTGCTGAGAAATGTCGCGGCCAGGGTCGAGGTGTACCATGGCGGGGGAAAGAACCAGACCGTGTGGCATGAGCCCGCGTGGTCGTGGTCTTTCAAGCGCCAGGCCGAAGCTTTTGTTGATGCGGCGCTCAGGCGGGCCCCCATGCTTTCAGCGGGCGAGGATTGCGTTGAGGACATGCGCATCATTGAAGCGATATGGCGCCGTGAGCTTGAAGGGCATGCCCTATGAATGGCCTGGCAAAGGTATTACGGGCTCTGTGGCGCCGCAGCTTGTATTTGTGGTTTATTCCGGGGATCCTGGCCGCGGTGATTATTTTCCTGATCCGGCCTTTGTGGTGCATTCGTTTCTGTATCGTGGGATTTGAAAGGATAGGCAATTTATACGTTGTCCTTTATTATTGGAATCTGAGCGCTGCGGGTGAGATAAGAAAAAGAACCACGAATATTTTTTATCTGACGCCTCATGTATCTTTTGTTGCCAACAGGCAGTGGCAGTTGATGATCACGCGTAAGACAAAGTTTTTTCCCTTGAACGGACTTTGCTGGGCGGTTGAAAGGGTGTTGTCGCGCTTGCCGCGCCCGGAAGCTCATCAAATCCCGGTTTTTCATCCCCCCACAGGGGATCTGTTGACGCTGATATGGCAGGCAAAGGCTCCGTTGCTGGAATTCACGGCTGAAGAACGGCGTTTGGGAGAGGAAGGCCTTCGCCGCCTTGGTGTCCCGGACCGGAATGAGTTTATTTGTTTTCATACCCGCGACGCGGCGTATTTGAACAATGTGGGCAAGGGGAAGGACTGGACCTATCATGATTACCGGGACACGGGGATCAAGAATTATGTTGCTGCTGTTGAGCGGTATTTGATGAGTTCGGAACGTTATGCTTTGCGCATGGGGGCGGTCGTTGCGGAGGATGTTGCTATGTCCCATCCGCACATGCTTGACTATGCGACGACACGCGAGCGCGGCGATCTGATGGATATTTATCTCAGCGCCCGGTGCAGGTTTTTCCTGGGAACGGACTGCGGGATGACCATTTTCCCTGAAACTTTCCGCCGGCCGATGGTCTATGTGAACTGGGTTGCGGATACCCGTGTGCCGTATTACTGCCACAATGGCCGGGTTATTATGAAGAAATGGTATGACATCAGGGGGAAAAGGTTCCTGACCTTCTCCGAGATGTTCCGTCTTTTAGGGAACAGCAACATGGATATACGCGGGTGGGGCGTCGAGCTGGTGGATAATACACCGGATGAGATATTGGCTGTTATGGCGGAGATCGACGAGGTGATCGACGGAAAATGGGATTGCACGAAGGAAGATGAGCGCCTCCAGGCGCGTTTTTGGGACCTGTGCGGGCGGGAAAAATGGCATTCGGCGATGTTCCGTGTCGGGCGGGAATTCTTGCGGGATAACGCGCCGGCGCTGGGGATCGGCCGATGACGACAATGCCGCAAACAGCGATCATCGGCGCGACAGGGTTCCTCGGAAGGAACTTTTTGTCCGGCTACAGGAAATTGCGCCCGGACACTGTCGGGACCAGCCGCTCGGGCAAGGAAGGTCTTATTGACCTTGATCTGTTGTCGGCCGACATCAGGCCTTTAAAGCTGGCCGGGTGCAAGGAGGCCCTTATTTTTTCTTCCATGTGCGGGATGCTGGCGTGTGAGCAGGACCAGGTGTTGTCGCACAGGGTCAATGTCGAGGGCACCCTGCACCTGGTGCGCCAGCTAGCGGCGGCGGGAATAAAGCCGGTATTCTTTTCAAGTGAGATCGTTTTTGACGGGATGAGCGGCGGTTATGACGAGCGGGCATTGTGCAGGCCGTGCAATGCCTACGGCCGGCAGAAAGTTGAGGCCGAGGACGGCATCAAACAGATATGCGCCGGCGGGAACTATCTTATTGTCCGTTTGTCCAAGATCTTTTCATTGATCAAAGGTGACGGGACCCTTTTGGATGAGATGGCTTCTATCCTGCACAGGGGTGGTGTTGTCCAGGCTGCAGCGGATCAAAAGATCGCCCCTACGCTTGTTACAGACCTGGTACAGGTCGTGGCCATGCTACAGATGAACAATGTCACAGGTGTGATCCATGTCAGTTCTTCGGAAGTATGGTCACGGTATGAGCTGGCGTTAGCCATGGCTGCGCAAATGAAGGTCGATCCTGCCATGGTCAAGAAAATTTCGCTGGATGATCTCAAGGAACCTTATGCGCGGCCCAAGGATCCGAGTATGGATACAAGTAAATTGAAGAGCGTGATCGGTTATGATTTTACCTCGACACGTCAATGCATCGCGAACGTCGCGGCGAACTGGGAGGGAAGGTCGGTATGCCCGTGTTAAAGAAGGGGGTTCTGTTCATTGACCGGAAAATAAGCCGTCTCCGCGAAGGCGGGCTGCGCTTTCTTTTATTAAAAGTTAAAACTTGCCTGAATGACCTGTGTTTGAATATTTTTGCTCCCCTCGCGGTCGTATTGCGCCTGGACTGGCCCTCTGCGTATTTTTTTGTGGGGAAGAAATTTGTAAAAAAGTTCAAGGGGGCCCTTGCCCAGGCCAAGCCCGATCTGAGGTTGTTCCGCGATACGCACGACAGGGCTATTGCCATTATGCAGCAGGCTGTTGCACGCACGCCGAAGTTGGATGAACTTCAGGAATGGCTGGATGCCAGCAAGCTCCTGCATGGGCTCTTGTGGATCAAGACGGAATTGGGGGCGTGCCGGAAAATATGCGACAGGATCGTGGATGTCCGGCGGGATCTGGCGGAAGCCCATCAACTGGACCGGATGAATATTGTCTTTTTGCCCAGGTTCCTGGCCTTTGGCGCGTTAGGCGCTTACGAGTATCTTTGCACATATATCAAGGCGGAAGAACTTAGCGGGGGGCCAGTCAAACAGAAAATCATTTTGGTCGACCCTAAGATCCCGGTCAACAATTATTCTTATTTGAATTATTGGCGGCGTTATGTCACGGTCATTACGGACCCGGCCCTTATCGATCGCTGTTGTGCGTTGGAGAAATGTTTGACGCTGCCGTTGAGCATGTTGATGCCTTTTCGGGGAAAGATGCGTTTGAGTAATTTTTTGTCGGTAGGGCTTATCAGGGAGTGCTGGGAAAAGGAAGGCCGGCCGCCTTTGCTGACGCTGTCCGCGGAAGATGCTGTGCGCGGCCAGGCGTGCTTAAGGGAACTGGGTGTCCCGGAAGGCGCCTGGTTTGTTGCGTTCCATGTCAGGGAGGGCAGTTCGAAAGATAAAGGTGGCCTGTCTGAAGATTTTCGCAACGCCGACATTGGCAGCTATTTATCCTCCATGGCGGCAATAACCGCTGCCGGCGGCTGGGTCATCCGGATGGGTGATCCCGCCATGCAGCCGTTGACGCCGATGAAGGGGGTTATTGATTATGCGCACAGCTCTCGAAAGAGCGACTGGATGGATGTGTTTTTGTGCGCGAGATCGCGGTTCTTTGTCGGGACTTCTTCCGGGCCTTATACGGTTGCCATGGCTTTTGGTGTGCCGGTCGTCGCGACGAATTACATGTCTTCCTATACCATGTACTGTCTGACCAGCAAGGATATTGTGCTTCCCAGAATATGCTGGTCGAGGAGTGAGGGGCGCTATTTAAGTTTTCATGAATTGATCTCTCCGCCGGTGGGCATTGCTACTTCCCAAAGGATCTATGATGAGCTTGGCCTTGATATTATCCCTAATACGGCCGAAGAGATCACAGAAGCGGTGATCGAAATGTCAAGAAAGTGCGAAGGGAGCCTTCGCGACTCTGAAGAGGACGCCCTTTTGCACCGGGATTTCAGGGCCTTCTCGGAAACATGCAGCCTGACCTATGGCGATGAAAAGATCCCTGTCAACGCAAGGGTCGGGACAGCTTTCCTGCGAAAACATGCCATGCTCCTGGATCCGGCGCGCCGCACGGGGCGTGTTGAGGGAGGAGGGAGTTCGTTATGCTAAAAGTACTCAGGAAGACATTTGTTTTATTGACCATTGGAGAGACCGGCCGCCTGTATTGGCTGATCGCGGCTGTGGTTGTCATGGGGCTTCTGGATATGGTGGGGGTTGCTTCAATTTTTCCGTTCTTGAGCGTTGTTTCCAATCCCGATATGATCCAGAAAAGCAGTAAGTTGAAGCTGGTTTATGACCGGCTTGGATTTACAGACCAGGATACTTTCCTGATTGCCTTGGGAGCATTCGCTTTTCTTGTTTTGCTTTTTGGAAATATCTGTCGTTCCGCGACAACTATGGCCATGGTCAGGTTCGGGCATCAGAAGCGGTATATAATATCTAGAAAGCTTTTGTCGCATTATCTTTATGAGCCGTATGTTTTCTTTCTCAACCGCAACAGTGCCGAGCTAGTCCAGTACCTACTCTCCGAAGTTGGGCGACTTGTGACGGGTGTTCTGATCCCCTGCATGCAGGTCTTTGCCCGGAGCATCGCGGTGATACTGATCATTATTGTCCTCTTCGTTGTTAATCCGCTGGTGGCGGTCTGCGTCATAGGGCTCGTTGGAGGAGGTTACGGGGTTATTTACGCGTTTGTCAGGAAAAGGCTTTCCAAGGTCGGGAAAAAACATTTGACGTACAGCCGGCAGATCGTAAAAGCCCTGTATGAAGCTTTTGGCGGGATCAAGGACATCAAGCTTTATGGCAAGGAGCAGGTATTTATTGAAAGGTACTCGAGGCCGGCCAGGGATGTGATCGACTGCTATTGCTGGCAATTCTTTGTGGAGGTCTTCCCCCGGTACGCCTTCGAGACCATTTCGTTCGGAGCGATATTGTTCATAACAGTTTACACTGTTGTTATCCGGAAAGAGCATCAGCTGGTGGTGCCGCTGGTCGGTTTGTACGCCTTGGCCGCGTACAGATTCATGCCTTCCTTGCAGCAAATATACCAGGATATCACCAACATACGGGCTTCTTTGCCGTCACTGGAAATGGTTTACCGTGATTTTATCAATTGTTCAGGAAAATTTGAAAGTAAGGTTAAGCTCCCTGCACTGCCGATGCTTTTCGCGAAAACGATCGAATTGCGTGCGGCAGCATATCAGTATCCCATGGCCCAGAAACCCGTGATCGAGGGCTTAAGCCTGGTTATCCAGGCGAACACGACCGTGGGGCTCGTCGGGGGGTCCGGGGCCGGCAAAACCACTGTGGTCGATATTTTGCTTGGTTTGCTGCGCCCCCGGGAAGAAAGTCTGTGGGTCGATGGCCGTGTGATCAATGATGACAACCTGCATTTGTGGCAGGCCAATATTGGTTATGTCCCGCAGCAAATATATTTATGTGATGACACCGTGACGAACAACATAGCTTTCGGGGTGCCCGAGGAGGAGATCGATCACAAGGCGGTCCAGCGAGCGGCGACGCTGGCCAATATCCATGATTTCATTGTCCATGAACTTCCCAGGGGGTATGAGACCGAAGTGGGGGAGCGCGGCATCCGCTTGAGCGGCGGGCAGCGGCAGAGGATCGGTATCGCCCGGGCGTTGTACCATGATCCTTCCTTGCTTGTATTCGACGAAGCTACCAGTGCTCTCGACGGGATCACCGAAGACATCATCCTGGAGGCGATACATCAGCTGGCGCACACGAAGACGATCATCATCATCGCCCACCGGATCAGCACGGTCAAGGAGTGCGATGTGATCTATATGCTGGAAAAGGGAAGGGTTGCGGGAGAAGGGACTTACGCGCAGCTCATTCAGAGCAGTGAGCAATTCCGTAAGATGGCCAAAGTCGATCTGGCCGGCCAGGCGCCGGGCCATTAATTCTAAAAAGGGGGGGATGGATGGGTATTGACAGCATCATTCGTTCAAAGCCGGTCCTATGGAAAGCATCCGTCAGTGTGCTTATGTTCTTGCGCCGTTCAACGGTCGATGCCGCGCTCTTTATCATGAAGGGGCTGGGGTGGATGTGCGAGGCCGTCGGCCGGGGCGCCAGGCTAAGGGTCCTTTTCGATCATTGGTGCGATGATTTTTACCTGCGCCGTGACAGGTCGCAGGCGCTCGCGGGGATATTGAAAGATAAAGTCGTGCACCTGGATGTCGGCGCAAGCGGGGGGCTGATGCCCGTTGCCAGGAAATACGCCGGGTTCCTCGATGTTATCCTGTGCGAGCCAGATGCCGAAGAGAGCGCCGCCCTTCGGGCCAAGGGATTTGTCACCATTGACAGGCCGTTGTACCGGGAGCCGCGAAAAGTACCGTTCTTTGAGACGAAAATGCTGGAAGGAAGCTCGATCTACAAGCCATTGGGGCCGTATATGGATTTTTATAATTCCGACCCCGCGTACCTTGATCTTTACAGGACGGTCAAGACGCATGAATTTGATTGTTCCACCATTGCCATCGAGCTGAAGCGCCTGGGGATCCCGGCACTGGATTTCCTTAAGATCGACACGCAGGGGGCGGAGCTCGATATTGTAAAAGGCCTGGGGGACTATCGTCCGCTGATCATTTTTGCAGAGCTTCAATATCTGCCCATGTATGAAGGATGCCCGACGGCATTCCAGGTGTGCGACCATCTTTACGGCCTGGGGTATATCCCCGCATTTTTAACTTCCCATCCGACGCGCGCGAACTGCACCGTATGGGGCGACGGCCTTTTCATGCCCAGCTGGGTCGACCCCCGGGGCGTCAACATGATATTGGCCCGTGAAGAGAAATATATCGCCCTCATGATGATGTTCGGGCAGATCGAGGTGCTGAAATTCGTGGCTGAGAAACTTCAATTGAAGAATCGCGATTTTATTAAACGGCAGCGCATATAAGACAATCCATATGCCCTCGGGGAAAGAAACAATAACAGAGTTATTTTAGGAAAAGAAAATGAAAACGACCTTAAAGATCCTTCTGGTGAACCCGACAAGGGTGGGCGCTGACTCTTACAGCACCCCGCCTTTGCATCTGATGTACTTGAAAACAGCGTTTGCCGGCGTTGCCGGGATCTCTTGTGAGATCTTTGACGCGAGTTACCAGACTATCCGGAAGTTGGGGGTCGCGCGTAATTTGTTCGGAGAGGTGCTGCTCAATAAAAAGCACGAGATCGAGGAAGAGTTGATCCGGGAGATCTGTTCCAAAGATTTTGACATTCTTGGCATCGGTGGCATTGTGCCGTGTTTTCATTTTGCGGAACGTGTCGCTGTGGCGGCGGCCAAAGTCAGGCCCGAGGCCTGGATCGTTGTCGGTGGCGGGCTTGGTCTGCCCCTCAAGGAATTATGGGCGGGGATGCCTGTTCATTTCCTGGTCGAAGGGGATGGAGAGATATCCTTTTCACAGGTTGTCCAGGCGTATCCTGATCCCCAGAAAGCCCGCGCGGTGCGCGGGGTGCACAGTCGGGATAACGGGTCCTGGAAAGGCTCGGCGCCTGAACTTCCGGCGAATCTCGATTATATCGGTTTTCCTGACTGGGACGATGTGGACCATGCGTATTTTATTGACATCATGCGGGAGTGGATGTTCGTGGCGATGCCGCAAGAATTCCATCCTGAACTGCGCAACGCACGATTGCTGCCTGTTGTTTTTTCGCGGGGATGTTCGTACCAGTGCACTTTTTGTTTTCATTTCAACCGGTTGCACCGTAAACATTCGGTTGAATATGTGATCCGTCATCTGAAACATCTCAAGGAAAAATACGGTATCAACATGGTCAACACCTGGGACGAGCTGATCGTTGCTGACCGCCGCTGGTTCCTCAAGCTGTGCCAGGCGCTTAAAGAAGAGAATTTAGGCATACGCCTGTTCATGGCCGGAGGAAAGCCCAATCTTATAGACCGGGAGATGGTCCAGGCCATGAAAGAGGCAGGGGTCGTACGGATCAGCTATGGCACAGAGTCAGGAAGCCCGCGGATGCTTAAGATCATGAAAAAGATGGTGACTGTCGAGGAGAATCGTGAGGCGGTGAAGATCTCGATGGCGGGCGGCGTTTTTACTCATTTGAATATGGTTATTGGGATGCCGGGCGAAAATGAAGGAACCCTCGCGGAAACGAGAGGTTTCTTGTTGCAATTGCAGAAGGAAGCGGGGATCTCATCGCAGAACGTTTCGTTCGCTTTTGCGACGGCTTATCCGGGCACGGAGCTGTTCGATCAGGCGGTCAAGGCCGGGCTTGTTAAGGACCTGCGTTCGTATGTGATGGAATGCCGGGGGGTCGTGAGTTATTACCTGGACCTGTGCGGCATGGGCGAGCGGCGTTTGTGGCGGTTTATCGATGGCATCCAGATCGAAATGAATTTTCATGAATATCTGAAGAAATTCAAATGGAACAAGCTGAGTTCGCTCATGTTTGTCCGTATCCCGAAATTCATGGTCAAATATTACCTTCCGGAATCATGGGGAAAGTATTTGCGTCGTAAACTTGGCCGGTAGCGGAGAGGTTATGGCAGACAGATCGAATAAAAAACGTATGTTGATCACCGGCGTGAGCGGCCTTCTGGGGAGCAACCTGGCGTTCTTTTTCAAGGACCATTATGACGTCGTTGGCGTTTTTCATGAACACGCCGTGGCGATGGAGGGCGTTGTGATGGCGCGTGCCGATCTCTGTTCATCGGCCGCTGTAAAAGCCCTGATCGTCCGCCATGACCCTGACATTGTGATCCATTGCGCGGCGCAGGCGAATGTGGATGCCTGTGAGGATGACCCGAAGGCGGCACAACGGCAGAATGTGAGGATGACGGAGCATATTGTTCAGGCTTTAGGCGGTAAAAGAACAAAACTTGTTTTTATTTCAACAGACCTGGTTTATGGGACTTCTTCAAGGCCGCATAAGGAAGATGAGCCCCTTTCGCCTTGCAACGAGTACGGGCGCACAAAAGTTTTGGCTGAAAAGGCGGTCCTTAAAAGGAAGAACTCTCTTGTTTTGAGGACCAACTTCTTTGGATGGAGTGTCGGTGAAAAAAAGAGCCTCGGAGAATGGGTCATTGAGTCGTTGAGCCGTAATGATCCTATCCGCGGTTTTACCGACGTTCATTTCTCCGCGCTTTACACGTTTGATCTGGCGAATATCCTGGACCAGTGTTTGAAGCAAAATGTATCGGGAGTATATAACCTTGGCGCTAGAACATCATTGTCCAAATACACGTTCCTCGAGAAGATCGCCTCGGCGCTGGGACTGGATGTGTCGCTGATCAACAAGATATCGGTGGACGATTCTCCGTTGCGGGCGCCGCGTAATAAGAACACGGTCCTTGATGTTCACAAGATCTCATCAGCCCTCGGCATTGTATTGCCGACCGCGGAGGATTCTTTGACAAACTTTGTTGCCCATTATCGCAAAGGGATGCACCGCGTCCTGACGGGGAGGGAGGCTTGCTATCCTCAGCTCGATCATATCCCTTATGGCAGGCAGTGGATCGATGATGATGATATTGACGCGGTGGTTCAGGTCCTGAAATCTCCCAATCTGACCCAGGGCCCCAAGGTCATAGAGTTTGAATATGCCCTTTCGCAGCATGTGGGTGCGGGGTATGCCACGGTCTTTAATTCCGGCACCTCAGCGCTTCATGCCGCTTGCCTTGCTATCGGCATAGGGAAGGGGGATGAAGTCATTACGACCCCCAATACTTTTGTGGCTTCGGCGAATTGTGTTTTATATTGCGGGGGGACACCGGTCTTTGCGGATATCGAGACCGGAACTTATAATATTTCTCCTCGCGAGATCGAAAAAAAGATCACTCCCAGGACAAAGGCCGTCATCCCCGTGCATTTTGCGGGCCAGAGCTGTGACATGCAGCGGCTGCAGGCTGTGGTACGCAGGAAAGAGGCTCAATACAACACCAGGATCTATATCCTTGAGGACGCGTGCCATGCGGCGGGATCTTCTTATAAGGGATCTCCCGTGGGCGGGTGCCGGTTCTCGGACATGGCTGTTTTCAGTTTTCATCCGGTTAAACAGATGACAACGGCTGAAGGCGGCGCTTTGCTGACGAATAATAAGGATATCTATCGCAAGGCCTGTTATTTCCGGTCTCACGGGATCACGGGTTTTCCCGAGGAGCTCGTTGACAAGCAAGAAGGATTTGAAGAAGTGCACGGGCACGGGCTCATGAAAAAGCTGTGGTATTACGAGCAGCTTCACCTGGGATATAATTACCGCATGACCGATATCCAGTGCGCTTTGGGAATATCCCAGCTTCGTAAATTGGGCATGTTCCAGGAGCGGCGCCGGGAGATATGGAATGTGTATAATCGCAGCTTTGAAAAGATCAAAGGGGCCAGGATCCCTTATGAAAGGCCGGATTGTGACAGCAATTTTCATCTTTATGTGCTTTTGATAGATTTTGAAGGTTTGGGCAGGACCCGGACCGAGGTCATGCTGGCCCTGAAGGACAAAGGTATCGGGACGCAGGTTCATTATATCCCTGTTTACAGCCATCCTTTTTACAGCACGTATTCTTCCGCGTGCGTGCGGGACTGTCCGCAGATGGAGAAGTACTATAAAAAATGCCTTTCGCTGCCGCTTTTCCCGGCGATGACAGATAAGGATGTCAACAGGGTGGTCGCGGCGGTCCACGAAGTCCTGGAAGGGCGTTGATCATGCCGCGCCTGGCCCTTGGGACCGTACAGTTCGGCCTGGATTACGGCGTGTCCAACAAGCGGGGCAGGATCCCGGCCGATGAAGCGTTCGCCATCCTCGACGAGGCCGGCCATGAGCATGGCCGGGTACTGGATACGGCTGCGGCTTACGGGACGAGCGAAGATGTCCTGGGGGAGTATTTAGGCCGTCGGGAGACAGGGTTCAAGGTGGTTTCAAAGTATGCCGCTGAAAGGTCTGTTCCCGGAGGGTTGTTACAGCAGCTGGAAAGAACGCTGGAGCGGCTTGCCCAAAAAGACATTTACGGATACCTGCTGCACAGTTTTTCGGACCTTGAAAAAGTTCCTGGTGTGTGGGAAGAGATGATCCGCGTCAGGGAAACAGGCCTCGCGCAGAAGATAGGATTTTCTCTTTATTCTCCTGAAGAACTTGAAAGCCTTTTTCAAAAGGGGATATTGTTTGATATCGTCCAGGTGCCGCACAGTGTTTTTGACAGGAGGTTCGCCCCGTTTTTCGGGCGGTTGAAGGATAAGGGCGTGGAGATCCATACGCGTTCGGTTTTTTTGCAGGGGCTTGCGTTCATGGGACCCAAAGGCTTGAGCGGCGTGCTTCAAGGCGCCGGGCCGGCGCTGGGTTCGCTTGCGGCGGTCGCCCGGGCAGAACGGATGACGGTGCAGGAACTTTGTCTGAGGTTCAGCGCCTCTGAGCCGCTGATCGATGAAGTGGTCGTAGGTGTTGACGGCCTGAAGGCATGGCAGGAAAATGTCAGATGTTTTTCTTCGGGGCCGTTGAGCAAGGGTATAGTGGCATCATTGGGAGCTGCGGCGATCAATGATGAAGAGATCTTACTTCCTTTTAGATGGGGAAAATGAGGCGTGTTATGACCAAAGGAACTGACTTGTGGAACAAGGCCAAGAAGATCATTCCCGGCGGGAATCAGCTTTTGTCAAAACGGGCTGAGATGTTCCTGCCGGAACACTGGCCCGCGTATTTCGAGAAGGCTAAGGGGGTTGTCGTTACGGATCTTGACGGCAAAAGTTATATTGACATGAGCATCATGGGTATCGGCGCCTGCGTTCTGGGTTATGCCGAGAGCCGGATGGAGAAAAAGATCATCGATGCCGTGAAGCGCGGTGTCGCCAGCACGTTCAATGCGCCTGAAGAGGTGGCGTTGGCCGGGGAGTTGATCGCGTTACACCCGTGGGCCGGTATGGCCCGGTTCGCAAGGACAGGCGGCGAGGCGAATGCCGTGGCCGTGCGCATCGCGCGGGCGTTCACGAAGAAAGATAAGGTGGCGTTTTGCGGATATCACGGTTGGCATGACTGGTATCTTGCCGCCAATCTCGCGGATGAAACAAGTCTTGATGGGCAGCTTTTGCCTGGGCTGAAGCCTGCGGGGGTCCCCCGCGCCTTGCGCGGCACTTCCATGCCTTTTACTTACGGGGACCTGGAAGGGTTTAAGAAGATCGTTGCCGCGCATCGTGATGAGCTTGGTGTGGTGATCATGGAGGTGGCGCGTCACGGTGAACCTGACCTTGCATTTCTCAAAGGTGTGCGGGATGCCACTCACGGGATCGGGGCAGTGCTGATCTATGATGAGATATCGTCGGGATTCCGCGTTAACATCGGCGGGATCCATATGAAGTACGGCCTTGAACCGGATATGGCAACTTTCGGCAAGGCTTTGGGCAACGGATACGCGATCGCGGCGATCCTGGGCCGCAGCCACGTGATGGAGGCGGCGCAGGGGTCATTCATCAGTTCGACGAATTGGACCGAAAGGATCGGTTTTGTCGCGGGGCTTGAGACCATTCGCCAGTACAAGGCGTACGGGGTCGCGGACGCCCTTGTGCGCACGGGGTTGGACATCCGCAAGAAACTGGGGGTCGTTATCGCGCGCAGCGGCCTGGATATCAGGGTCATCGGCCTTCCGTCGATTATCACACTGGTCATCAAGGAGCAGGAGTCTTTGCTCATCAAGACCTTGATCACCCAGGAAATGATGAAGCGGGGCTTTCTGGCGTCGAATATCATCTATGTGACCAGGGCGCACACGCCGCGGGTCGTCAACAGTTACGTGAATGCGCTGGGCGATGTGCTGATGGAAATAGCCGGAGCGGTCAAACAGGGAACGGCCCGGCAACTCCTCGAAGGCCCGGTGTGCCATTCGGGGTTTGCACGGCTGAATTAGCTTTTATAGTTTGTTTGAAGGGGGTTGAACATGGCGATCATGGGTGATGTAACGGGAGACCGGATACGTTTGTCAGCGCTTGATCCGGAACGCCTTTCACCGGAGTACGCCCTCTGGATGAAGGATCCGGATGTCCTGCAGTTTCTGGCGGAACCCGCCGGAGATTATTCTCCCGGCGCGTTGCGGGAATATGTTCGTCGCATGAACGCGAGCCCGGCGGATCATTTTTCGGGAATATTCCTTAATGCCACAGGAGAGCATATCGGCAATATCAAGATCGGCAGCGTGCATCCGTATCACCGTCGTGCCGATATCGGGCTTCTTGTCGGAGCCAAAAAAATGTGGGGGCAGGGGTTCGGGACCGAGGCGCTTTTTCTTGCCACGCGTTATGCCCTGGCAGAGCTTGGATTGAACAAGCTTTACGCGGGGATCCTGGTCACGAATACAGCATCACGCCGGGCATTTTCCAAGGTAGGCTACCGCGAAGTTGGGATCTATGAACGTCACTGGCGCCTGGGCGATGAGTACGTTGATGCGGTCCTTGTAGAATGCTGCGCACCTTTCCGGGCGGAGCTTTCTAAGAGGCCGAAGGAAACGGGGGGAAGGCCATGATCGGAGCGGTGATCCAGGCAAGGATGAATTCCAGCAGGCTTCCAGGGAAAGTGTTGCGGAAAGTTGCAGGCAGGCCTTTATTGGAGTTCTTACTGGAACGGCTGGCGGCATCGCAACGCATTGAAAAGATCGTTCTCGCTACGTCACTGGAGCATGATGACAATGAGATCGCCGCTTGCGGCGGTTCGTTTGGTGTTCCTGTTTACAGAGGTTCCCAGGAAGATGTTCTGGATCGTTTCTACCAGGCGGCACAGAAGCATGATATGGAACATGTTGTGCGCCTTACGGGAGATTGCCCTTTGATCGACCCGGGCATATGCGACAGGCTTATTGACTTTTATTTGGACCGAAAGGTTGATTACGCGGCATTGTCTCCAGGATTTGCGGAAGGATTGGACTGTGAAGTCGTGTCATTTGCAGCGCTTGCGCGATCGCATCGCGAGGCTGAATTGCGCTCTGAGCGTGAGCATGTGACCTTGTATGTCCGCAATCACCCTGAATTCTTTTCTTCGCTTCGACTTGAGAATAATGTGGATGACAGCAGGTTTCGGGTGACGGTGGATGACCCTGAAGATCTTGAGGTAGTATCGGCGGTAATAAGCCATTTTGCGGCCTTGAGCGGGCGGTGTGACGCGCCGTGGCAGCAGGTAAAGGCTTTCCTGGCGCAGCATCCGCATATCGCGGCGATCAACGCCCATATTGAGCGCAATGAAGGGTTGAGAATATCGCTGGCTAACGATGGGAAGGCGTAACACATGAAGCAGCTGCGCGTCGGCCTCAAGGTCTGGTCGACCAATCTCCAATTGGCCGATGATATAGCCCGGGGCTTTGACAAAGGGCTGTTCGATTATGTTGAACTTTATGTTGTTTCAGGGAGCCTGCACAATACTCTGGAAGTGTGGCGTTCACTGGGGCTTAAATTCATCATCCATTGCCCGCATATGTTCAACGGCTTTAATCTTGCGGATCAGACATTGCGTTTGAGCAACCAGGAGAAATTCGCTGAGGCCCGTCTTTTTGCGGATGCTTTGTCGGTTGACACGATCATCGTGCATTCGGGCAACGGCGGGCCGCTGCAGGAGGCGGCGGAACAGATGCGTTTATTGTCCGACGGCCGCATCTGTGTCGAGAACAAGCCCAAACTCGGCCATAACGGCGCGGTCTGTTTAGGGGCCACTCCGGATGAAGTGAAGGCGATTATGGATGGTGCCGGTATCAACGGGTTTGTCCTTGATTTCAGCCACGCGGTTTGCGCGGCGAATGTTCTGGGTGTCGACCTTATGGGGTTGTTAAGGGGTTTCATGTCGCTTAAACCGCGCCTCATGCATTTGAATGACGGGCCCCGGGATGCTGTCCAGGACAAGCATATGAATTTAGGCCATGGATCTTTTGATCTGCGTGCTTTTGTCAGGATGATCCCTGATGGCGGCAGCGTTTCATTGGAAACACCGAATCAGCCCGGATCAGGGCTCAGGGATTTTTACGCGGACCGCCGATTCTTGTCGGGACTTCTGGAGGAGGGATAAATGCCGGATCATATTTTTTTGCAGGGACAGAAGGTCGGCAAAGGGTGCCCATGCTATGTTATCGCCGAGATCGGTTCGAACCATAATCGCGACATAGGCACAGCCAAGAAACTTATTGACGCCGCTAAAGAGGCGGGATGCGATGCCGTGAAGTTCCAGTCGTATACCGCCGAAGGCCTGTATTCTGTGTATACCCCGCGGCCTTCTGAAATAGAAGGCCGGAGCCATCCGGGTGAACGGCTGTATGATCTTATCAAAAGGATCGAGATGCCGGTGGCGTGGCACCGGCCGTTGAAAGAGTATTGCGATCAGGCGGGAATATCGTTCTGCTCCACGCCTTTCGATGAGGGCATGGTTGATGTCCTGGAGCAGGTGCAGGTCCCTTTTTACAAGGTTGCATCATTCGAGATAACACATTATCCAATGCTCAGAAGGATCGCCAGGACGGGTAAGCCGGTCATCCTGGCTACCGGTAACAGCGGGCTGGATGACATTGAACGTGCCGTGGCCTGCCTGAAGGATGCTGGCTGTTCGGACCTGGCGCTCCTGCATTGCGTCAGTCAGTACCCGGCACGGGAAGAGGACATGAATTTGAGGTGCATGGCCACATTGGTCCAGGCGTTTGACTGTGTGGTGGGGCTTTCAGACCACACGACAAACAGCCTGTCCGCAGCACTGTCGATCGTGTTGGGCGCGGCGATCATTGAGAAGCATATCACATTGGATAAGGCGGCTTTCGGCCCGGACCATCCGTTTGCTCTGGAACCGGACGAATTGAAAGAGCTGGTCACCACAGTACGCCGGTCCGAGCGGATACTGGGCAGCGCTGTCAAGGCTGTCCGGTCAAGTGAGGCAGAGAACCATAAGATCGGCCGCCGGAGCCTTGTGGCAGCGCGTGATATCGCGGCCGGGGAATTGCTGACCGAGGACAAGATCGCTGTTAAGCGGCCCGCGTTCGGCCTGCATCCGAAGTATTTGCCGGTATTGGAAGGAAAAAGGCTGGTCCGGGATATAAAAAAAGACCAATGGTTGACCTGGGATCATTTTTTGAATGGAAAGGACAACGATGTTTCCTGAAAAAATAAAGGCCAAACATGGAAAGCACCGGGTCGTGGTTGATGCCCGGTGGGGTTATGCGCGCCTTGACCCGCTCCCTTCTGAAAAAGAGATAGGGGAGTTTTATAAAAAGAAGTATTATGCGCTGATCAAGAAGGGCGGCCGCGCTCCCGAGTTGCGGCGGCAGATGGGGCCTGAGAAAGAACGCGATCTGGAAAAGAAATGGCTTCAGGAGACCTTGTATAAGGACATTAATTTTTTTCTGGGGGAATTGAGCTTTCTTAAAGGACGCCGCCTGATCGATGTCGGATGCGGGACCGGGCAGCTGATCGCAGGCATGCGGCGTTTGAAGTGGGATGTCGCGGGGATCGAGCCTTTTGAAGACAAGAACGTCATGCATGCGCAGGGAGTCTCAAACATATATACCCAGACGCTGGAAGAGTTCATTGCCGCGCATCCGGACCTCCTGGGCACGTACGATGTTGTTACGCTCATGAGTGTTCTGGAGCATTTGCTGGATCCGATCGCGGAATTGGAGAAGATCCGCAAGCTGGTCAGGAAAGACACGGGTGTGGTATGCGTCCGTGTGCCGAATGATTTCAATCCCCTGCAGTACCACGCGCAGAAGAAGAACCGCAAAGCCCCGTGGTGGGTCGCGGCGCCGGACCATTTGAATTATTTTGATACGGTTTCTTTGCCTCGGATCCTTTCCCGCGTCGGATTCGAACCGCTTCTTGTTACGACGGATTTTCCCATGGAGCTCTTTTTGCTGATGGGTGATGATTACGTTGGTGATCAGCGGGTGGGCCGGGAATGCCACCGCAGGCGCGTGAATTTTGAACTTTCAGTGCCGGGTGAGCTAAGAAGGGGCCTGTATCGCTCATGGGCGCAGATGGGGCTTGGCCGGGACGTGATGGTGCTGGCCCGCAGGGTGCGATAGGAGAGACGATGAATATCCTCATTACGAGCGCTTCACGGAAGGTCTGGCTTGTCAGGGCTTTTCAGGAGGCCTTGCGGATGCGGTCCGGGACAGGCCGTGTTTTGACGGCTGATATGGACCCTTGGTCTGCGGCGCTGTACATTTCTGACGGGCACGTCCTTTTGCCTAAAATATCGGACGAGTCTTATGTCGGGACTATCATGGAAATATGCGAGCGTGAGGATGTGAAGCTTGTTGTTCCCACCCGTGATGAAGAGCTGCGGGTATTTTCCGGCCAGCGGGAGTATTTCAGCAAGCGCGGCGTTTCAGTCATGGTCAGTGATCAGGCGGCCATTGCCACATGCAGGGACAAGTATCAATTTCACGGGTTTTTAAAAGCCGCGTCTTTCCCGGCCCTGGGATCATGGCTGCCGGGGCAGGAGCCATTGACATCATTGCCGTATCCTTTGTGTGTTAAGACACGTTTCGGCAGCGGGAGCAAACATGTTTTTAAAGCTGAAGATCCTCTTGAAGCCGAATTTTATGCGGCACGGGTCCCTGATCCCATGGCCCAGGAATTCCTCCAGGGCAAAGAGTATACGGTCGATGTTTTTGTGACACGTGGCGGGAAGGTTGTTTCGGCCGTTGTGCGTGAAAGGGTTGAGATCGTCGCAGGAGAGTCCTACAAATCGATCACGGTAAAAGATGACCGGATCCAGGCCCAGGCCGTGGCCCTTGTCGAGCGCCTTGGCCTGGCGGGTCATGTGACGGCCCAGTGCATCAAGTCGGAGCGGGGTATTTTTTTTATTGAGATCAATCCCCGTTTTGGCGGAGGAGCCTCGCTGGGTTTCAAGGCCGGGGCGCACACACCGTGTTTTTTATTGCAAGAATTGGCAGGGGAAGCGTTCGCAGGGCCTCTTGTCGCTTATGAAGAGGGCCTCGTATTATTGAAGTATACAAGTGACTTCTTTCTCAGGGCAGACGGGATCTCCGGGAATTAGATACCAGGTGAAGGTGACGATGACACAAGAGATCCAGAAGAACACAGTTGTCCTTTTTAAAGGAAAATCTTATCCTGACGACAGCCTCCGGGATCAGCGGCGCACTGCCATTATTCCGAACGCTCTGATAGCCATAGCGGCGCCGTTGCGGGATGCCGGGTGGCGCGTGGAGATCGTTGATCAGCATGATCCTGTCGAAAAGGTGTATGCCGCTCTCAAGCCCATTCTGGGGCGGGCCGTTTGCGTCGGGATCTCTGCGTTGACCGGCCATGAGATCGCCGAGGGGCTCCGGCTGTCGCGCCTGATCAAGGAAAGCCATCCGGAGTTGCCGATCATCTGGGGTGGGTGGCATGTTTCCATTTTGCCGGATGAATCGATCAAAAGCGCGTGCGTGGATATCGTCGTGCGGGGCCTCGGCCAGATCGTTTTCCCTAAACTTGTGAACGCGCTCGCGAACGGGCAAGACCTGGCGGGGATCCCGGGTGTCCTTTTCAAAAAAGACAGCCGGGTGATCAGGACCCAGGAGGATAAGTCGGCAGGTTTGGCGGATGTCCCCCTTCCGGCGTTCGATCTTTTGGACCTTGATTTCTATCGTGAACAGTCATTGATGCTCAGGCGCAAGCCTGTTATCAATCAGATCCCGATAACGGGTTATCTTTATTATGTAACGAGTTTTGGGTGCCCCTGCCAATGTGCTTTTTGTTGCAATGATGTGCTGTTCCAGCGCCGGTCCTATGCCTATCCGGTGGAAAAGGTGGTGGACCAGCTTAAATGGCTCGTCGAAGAAAAGGGGTTTAATTCGATCGGGCTTATTGATGCGAACTTTTTCGTCAACATTGAAAGAGTTAAGCGTTTTTGCCAGTTGATCATTGAAAAAAAGATCCCTTTTGTCTGGGACGCGCAGATGCATGTTGATGATATATTGCGGTATGAAAAGAAGGGTGTCCTCAAGCTCCTGAAGGATAGCGGTTGTTACCGTGTTAATGTCGGGTCAGAGAGCGGGTCTCAGGAGATCCTGGATTATATCCGCAAGAACATCACGGTCGAGCAAACAATCGAGTCGGCGCGTCTGCTGAAGAAGTACGATATTGAGGCGGCGTACAACTTTCTTTTCCGCCTCCCGAAGGTCGAGGAGCACCGGCATTTGAACGAAAGCTTCAGGCTGGCGCAAGCCCTTAAGGAGATTGATCCGGAGATATCCCTTCCGGTTTCCTTTTATGTTCCGTTCCCGGGAACTCCGATGTATCGCGATGCCCTGGCGCGAGGCCTTCAAATGCCGGATACGCTTGAGGGGTGGGGGGATTTTGACAGCAATTATGACCGGGCCAGCCGCCAATCGTTCGCCTGGAGATCGGCCGAAAGAGAAGACCTGATCACGCGTGTCATGATGTTTTACATCCCCTTGGCGGTCCCCGGGAACATGCATCGCGGGACCCTGGTGCGCGTGCGGGATAAGATGAAGACATCAAAGTTCAGGGTTTTTATTTGGGCGGGGCATTGGCTTGCGAAACTACGGTTGAAGTATGCGTTCTTCGGTTTTCCGTTCGAGATCGGCATTTACAAGTTCTTTCATAATTTACGAGGCGGGCAGGAGTATGTCCCTGGCGGGAAATGCGATGTGGGGAAGCCGGCTGAATCGGATTGACGGGACCCCGGGGGGTTTTGTCCGGTCCGGCGATGGGAGAATATGGTGATAACGCGCGCGCTCCGGCCCCTCAGGGCGGTTATTTTTGACATGGACGACACACTGTTTGATGAAATGCAGTTTGTGTCCGGTGGATTCAGGGCTGTTTCTGCGTTAGTTGCTGAGGCATGCCAAACGCCGGCGGAGCAAATTTATGATCGGCTTCTGGCGATCTTGTCGCGGCATGGACGGGGGCGGACGTTCGATCTTCTGTTGCAAGAGTTTCATCTGGAAGGAAAGATAAGTGTTGATCGTCTCGTTAACGTGTACCGGTCGCATGTTCCGCGGTTGACGCTTTATGACGATGCGCGCTGTTTATTGGGAGCTCTCAAGCGTGAGCGCTACCGCCTGGGCTTGCTTACAGATGGTGATGCGCGTGTTCAGCGCAGCAAATTCTCAGCTTTGGGGCTTGAGGCTTATTTGGACGGCGCTGTTTTTTCTGATGATCACGGTTGCTGTAAACCCAGCGCCGTGCCATATCTGGCCGCAGGAGAAAAATTAGGGGTGCCTTTATCCGAATCAGTTTATATCGGGGATAATCCCCATAAGGATTTTGTGACAGCGCGCAAGCTCGGCATGTTCACGATCAGGGTGCTGCGGGGGCCGTACAGGGAGGTCTGCCTTGAGCGGTCTTTCGAGGCGGATGCGCGGGTTAATGTGCTTGAGGAAGTTCTTGATGTCATTTCTTAAGCGGAGAGGGCCAGGATGCAAGGAGCAAACCGGAGGTTATCGTCATGAATAACAGGGAAAAAATGTATAAGATCTTGTCTGATGTCCTTGGTATTGATATCAATGCCATTGATGGGTCAACAGGCCTGGAAAATGTTGAGTCATGGGATTCTTTCAATGTCATTTTACTGGTATCGGAATTTGAACAGGCCTTTAACATAAAATTCACCATGCCGGAAGTCGAATGTTTCAAGTCTGTTAAAGATATCACTGATGTTTTGAAAAAAAGGAACGTGGAGTTTCTGGATTGATGGGCCATAACCTGCTGAATGCCGATCTTGATGTTTTTGACAGCACCCGGGCCGTTTGGGTCGATGGTGACAAGAAGATATTTCCACTGGATATCAAGCATGCCCTTGAAAAGATCGGCTTAAAAAAAGGCGATATTGTGATGTCGCATTTTGATCTGGGTGTTATTGGCAAACTGGGGGATATCAAAGACGGGGATGAATTCTTTAATACCGTTATAAACACCATACTGGCTGTGGTCGGGTCCGACGGGGCGTTGATCGTGCCCGCCTTTTCGTATTCTTTTTGCAGGAATGAGGTTTTTGACATCGCCCATACGGTGCCGACGCTCGGACGTATGGCGCAGGTTGCTTTCAAGAGATACAAAGAGAACCAGGGCATGGCTTTGCGCCTTCCCATCTTCAGGAGTCAGGACCCTGTTTTCTCATGCATAGGGTTCGGCAGGCAGGCCGGATCGATATGCAATGACCTGGGGACTTCCTGTTTTGGAGAAAATTCTGTTTTCGGACGGCTGTACCGGCATGACGCGAAATTGATGGGGTTCGGCTTCCAGTTCGCGCCAACCTACATGCATTTTCCCGAGCAGCGCTTTCATGAGCAGAAGAAGCCTCTCTCGTACCGGTTCATGAAAGCGTTCAAAGGCCGGATCATTGATGCGGCGGGGAATTCCGGCGATGCGGAATATACGTATTTTGTAAGGGATGTTGGACGTTGTGTCTATGACCTTAAAAGGCTGCCGCTGGAGCTTGAAAGAAGGTCGCTCTTGAATAAAGCCGCGCTGGGGGCCGGGACGATCACGCTGGCAACGGCCCGGGATGTTCACGACACGATCTTTGACATGCTCGATAAAGACGAGTTTGCCCTTTTGGAACAGGGTCGCAACAGCAGTTTATAAAATATCCGGTCAATGGCGATGAAAACATTTAACGAGTACCTTAAAGAGTATAAAGCCCTGGTGAAACAGGGCAGCCCGGGTGCCGGGCACAAGAAGATAAAAGTTGCCCTTGCAGCCAGCTTCAATGTCTCCGGATTTAAAGAGGTCCTTTATGTCCAATGCCGGCAGCAGCGCATTGCGGCGGACATTTATGTCGCTGCTTATGCCCAATATAATCAGGAGATACTGGATCGCTCCAGCGGGCTTTACCGGCATCAACCGGATGTCATTATCCTGTTCGTCGATACCGCGTCGCATTTGGGCGATTATCTTTTCAATGCTTCTGAGCGTTCGGACAGGCAGCGCAGGAATTTTGTAAGCGGTAAACGCGCAGGGTTAGAGAGCCTAATAGAGGCGCTTGAAAAAAACACCCGGGCGACCATTATTGTCCATAATTTTGAAGTCCCGGCATATTCTCCCTTGGGGATCCTTGAGAACAAGCAACCATTCGGGATGAAGGAAAGTATCGAAGACCTTAACAGGCAACTCGCCGGAAAATACAAAAAAGATCCCCGGGTGTACGTGTATGATTTTGCTGCGAAGGCCGGCCGGATCGGCCAACAGGATATCCTTGACCATAAAATGTATTATATGGGAGATATCAAGGTAGACCTGCAGCTTATCAGTTCTATAACTGCAGATTATCTGGCGTATATCAGGCCCATGCTGGGTGCTTCCCGGAAATGCCTGGTGCTGGACCTGGATAATACGTTATGGGGAGGGGTTGTTGGAGAAGAGGGCATTGAAGGTATCCGTTTAGGTCCGACCCCGGAGGGCCGCTCCTATTGGGAGTTTCAAAAATACATCCTGTCCTTGTTCAAACAAGGGGTCATATTGGCCATTAACAGTAAAAACACGGAAAAGACCGTTCTACAGGTCCTTAAAGAACATCCGCATATGGTCTTGAAAGAAGAGCATTTTGCAGCCATGCAGATCAATTGGGAGAACAAAGTCACGAATATGAAGGCGATCGCGGCTGAGCTTAATATCGGCCTGGACAGCCTGGTTTTCATGGACGATGATACATTCAACAGAGAGGTCATGGCGCGCGAACTTCCCGAGGTCCATGTGGTGGACATGCCCGATGATCCCGCGCTTTATCTGAAGACTGTGCAGGAGCTCGATGTTTTTTCAGTCCTTCAGATAACCCGCGAGGACAAGGGCAAGAGCAGGATGTATGCGCAGAACAGGCAGCGCCAACAGTTTGAAAAGCAGTCAGCGGATATAGATCAGTACCTGGAAGGCCTGCGGATGAACGTGACGTTCTTTGAGCCGTCTGCGCTGACCATCCCGCGCATGAGCCAGTTGACGCTCAAGACAAATCAATGGAACATGACAACCCGGCGGTATCAGGAAAATGACATTGCGGCCATGGCGGCGGACGATGCATGGCAGATCCGGGCAATGCAGGTTGAGGACAAATTCGGCGATAACGGGATCATCGGGTTGATCATTGTCAAGAAGCAGGGCAGGGTATGGCGCATTGATACATGTTTGATGAGCTGCCGGGTGATCGGCCGGAGACTGGAAGAAGTGCTGGTAGGCAGCATGATCAACCTGGCAAAAAAGGCCGGTGTAGAGGAAATGGTCGGGGAATTCATCCCTAGCGGGAAAAACGGTCCGGCCATGGATGTTTTCAGGCAGCTTGGCTTTAAACAGGATAATGGCATGTGGATTTACCCTGTTCAACAGGGGTTCAGCATGCCGGGCATTATCAAGGTCCGCCAGTAGAAGGAAGGATGCCTCCGACGAGGCCATTGCTTTGTCAGGAGGGGAGGATATTATGAAAAACCTGGAAGATGTGCTGAAGATGATCTATGAACGGTCCCCTATTCAGAAGAAAAGGATCGAAAATCTGTTGTTAAAAATGGACCGGTGTTTTTTCCAGGAAGCTGACAGGTTCGTTATGGATTATGCCGGGTATCTGGCGAGCCAGGGCCTGCCGCTGGAATTCGCGGTTGAAGCTTACCTGGGATTTTGCAGTGATACGATGCAATGCCAGATCGACTTCGCCAAGACCGGGAAATATGCCAAGGCCTCCCCGGCTGATATCTTTGAGAATGTTTATAACAATGATAAGAAAATGAAATCTTACATGGTCGGTCTCGCCATCTCCCAGTTCCTGTGGGAATCGCATTACAGGATATACAATTTTTTCGCGGAATATATGAAGGTGCATGGAGCACAGGTCGGCTCATATCTTGAGGTCGGGCCTGGTCACGGGTTGTTCCTTGACAAGGCGCTGGGATATCTCGGCCCCTCAGCGAGGATCGATGTTGTCGATATCAGCCCCGCGTCGATCAATATCACGCGGTCTATGGTTGATTATTTCAGGCCGTCGCGCAAGGTTGAGTATCACACAGCGGATATTTTCAAGTTCACTCCGGAAAAATCCTGGGATTTTATCACGGCGGGAGAAGTGCTTGAGCATGTCCATTTTCCGAAAGACCTCCTGGCGAGGCTGCGGATGCTTTTGGGCCGTGAAGGTTCGATCTTTCTTTCCACGTGCGTGAATGCTCCCGAGATCGATCATGTTTATCAGTTTGAAACGGTCCAGCAGATCAGGGACATGGTGACAGCCTGTGGATTTGCCATTAAAAGCGAGCTGGTGTTGCCTGTTAAGGACTTTCCTATGGAAGAGATCGAGAAAAAGAAGGTGGCCGTGAACTATTGCGCCATATTGAAATAAATGAGCCTCGATAAAGACACGCTCAAAGGCAAGGTCAAATTCCACCATCTTGGCATCGCCGTGAAAGATTTCAGGAAAAGCATTAATTTTTATTCGAACCTTGGGTACGAGGGCTCAGCGGCCGTTGTTGATGACGGCCAGGAGGCAGAACTTGTCATGCTTCGATCTGAGCATTTGCCGCATATTGAACTGATCAAGCCTCTTTATGAGAGGTCGCATTTGAACAATCTTCTCAAGACGAGGAGTGAGGCGATCTATCATATGTGTTACGAGGTTGATGATCTGGAAGATGTGCTGGGAACGTTAAGGAAAGATTTTAAAGTGACCTGCTTGAAAGAACAAAAACAGGCGGTATTGTTTGACGGCAGGAATGTTTCCTTCTATTACGTGGACGGTGTCGGGATCGTGGAATTTCTTGAGAGATAGGAAAGGACTGGCATGGACGATCTTGGCGTATCAATGCATAAGTTTTGTGAAGAGCTCTTTCCCATTTGCCGCAGCATTACGGGAGATGGTGTCCGTAAAACCTTGTCCATGGTCCGTCAGCACCTGCCCGGTCTTAAGATCCATGAGGTGCCCACCGGGACAGAATGTTTCGACTGGGTGGTTCCACGCGAATGGAATATCCGCGATGCCTACATTATCGACCCCGCCGGCAGGAAGATCGTCGATTTTCAGAAGTCCAACCTGCATGTTTTGGGGTATTCGATTCCTGTGGACAAGCAGGTCTCCTTGAAAGAGTTGCAGGAACATCTTTATTCTCTTCCGGATCAGCCGTCGGCGATCCCTTATAGCACATCGTATTACAAGGAACGCTGGGGATTTTGTATTTCGCATCAGCAAAGGAGCTCTTTGTCCGAGGGAACGTATCATGTGCGCATCGATAGCGATCTTGCGCCTGGTTCTCTGACCTACGGGGAGTTGATCCTTCCCGGGCTTGAGAAGAAAGAGATATTCCTTTCGACCTATACGTGCCATCCTTCGCTTGCGAATGATAATCTGTCCGGCCCCGTGGTCACGACATTCCTGGCGAAATGGTTGATGGGGCTGAAGGACAGGAGATATACGTACAGGATCATTTTTATCCCTGAAACAATAGGGGCGATCATTTATCTTTCACGGAACATGGCTGCCATGAAAGAGAATATCATCGCCGGATTCAACCTGACATGCATGGGTGATGACAGGGCCTATGCGTATCTCCCGTCCATCCAGGGGGACACGCTTGCGGATAAAGTCGCGCGGCACGTCCTTAAGCACGCGCAGCCGGACCACCTCACGTATACTTTCCTCGACCGGGGCAGTGACGAACGCCAGTACTGCAGCCCCGGCATTGATCTTCCGGTTTGTTCGATCATGAGGACCGCCTATGGCCGGTTCCCTGAATACCACACGTCGCTCGATGATCTTGATCTTGTGACTTCATCCGGACTGTGGGGCGGGTATGAGTCTCATCGGAGATGTCTGGAATGCCTGGAGCGGAACGAGGTCTTAAAAGCTGCTGTTTTATGTGAGCCCCAATTATCCAGAAGAAATATGGCCCAGACAGTAAGCTCAAAAACAGGGTTAGACAGAGGCCGAAGGGACAGTATAAACCTGATGATGTATTGCGATGGCAGGCGCTCGTTGCTGGAGGTTGCTGATCTCATTAACGTCCCATTATGGGAACTTTTTCCTGTTATTGATAATTTGAAGAAGACAGGGCTTTTGTCAGGCAGAGAAGGTCTTTGACGTGGAAATATTTGTTGAATGCCTTTCTGTAAGGTGCATGCTTGCCATTATTTTCAGGGGTTTTTGTTATCCCGGACGTAAGCCTGCCCCTGTCGTTTTACGCTACGCCGGCATGACATCTGCAGCGGGATGTTTGTTGCCGGTCTTCGAGAACGTGTTTGGCGTAAAGTCCTGTTACTGGGATTTCTGTGTGACTGGGACGTTAGATCTTTCAGGGAAACATGCGTGGCTGCAGGTCCATGAAGACCAGAACCGATTCACGGAAAGCGTTCTTTCTTCAAGTGGCATACGGCGTTTTCTGGAAAAACTACCCAAAGGGAACAGGTTTGAATTCTTTTTAAGAAAAGAACTCACTTTTCTCGGGTCATTAAAAAAAGACGTGTTCAGGGTCTTGAAAGTACATTTTATGGTCCGTGTGGTGGAAAGTCAGCGGACCAAAGATCAGCCGGCAGTCCTTTTCATCGACGGCGCTTTGTTCTCGACCTTGATCGCGGAATTTGCGGCTCAAAAAGGGGTTGTTTTGGCGGTTATGGACCGCCAGCGGTTCCATGTTCCTGTTGGCGTTGCTGCATACGTTTTTCTTCAGAGGCTGGCGCGAATTGCTTACCATGTGGATATGAGCGTAAAGTACTGGCTGCGGAGCTTGAGGGGCGGTATCTTGAGCCAGGACTTAAGAAAAAAGAAACTGCATGTGAAGCCTTTTGAGAAAGCAGGGATAGCGGTTGATTTTCAGGGCAGCCTGAACTTGCAAGATCCTTGCAGTTTCTCTGATCTATTCTTTTGCCAGGCAGGGGCGGTCCGTTTTGATGATGTTATGTTGTGTTGCAACAATCCGGTCGCGCTTTTGAATGACGCGCGGATCGAGGAGCTTTCCCAAAGATCGGTCCGTGCCTTGGCGTTGACGCCCAGGGCCGCGGGTACCCCGTTCGCTGAGATTTATACCGCCACCGGAGGGGGGAGCTGTGACAAGGTTTCTTTTGGGATCCCGGTTAGAAAACAGGAAGACCGCTGGCTTTGGGGCAGCTGGCAGGAATATGCCAGGCGTCGGGCTTACTGGGTCGATCTTATTAAGACCCAACGGGTGGGATTGCATGTAACGTGGGCGAAGCAGATGATCGAACATTCTGCGGTCATGGATGCGATCGATGAAACGGGCGGTGTGAGTGCCGTTTATCAAAGGTCGTTCGAGCATATGTCGACGCCATGGGTTGCTTCAGCACCGGATATCTTTTTCGGTTTTTCCCGGTTGGGCGCCCACCAGGGTTTCGACCGTGTTTCGCGTATTCCCTATTATGTAGTGACCGGTTATCTGGGGGATTTTCGTTTTGAATTGTTGAAGGAACAGGCCCGGCTCTTGAGGCAAAAGCTTCACGCCGCAGGCGTAAAAAAGGTCATGGCCCTTTTTGATGAGAACTATGTCGAACATCCTCATTATGACATCGGGATCAAAGGAGCGAGGGAGACATACACGTTCCTCATACGTCAGGTATTGGCCAATCCCTGGTTTGGCCTGATCGTTAAACCAAAAATTCCCAGTACACTGCATGCACGGCTTGGGCCAGTAGGGGAGGAGTTAAGGCGGGCTCAGGCGACCGGACGCTGTGTTGTTGTTGAAACAAAGGATTTTCATTCGGCTTGCCCTCCGGCTTTGGCGGCGATGGCGGCGGATGTCGCTGTTCATGATTCCTTTGGGGCAGCCACGGCAGGGGTTGAGGCGGCATTGACCGGCGTAAGGACAGCGTACCTTGATTTCGGGGAAGTGGACAACCCTGCGTTGAGAGCTTTGCGGGATCGTCAGGTTGTGTTTCAATCGCCCCTAATGTTATGGGAAGCCTGTTTGAAGCATTGGGACAAAGATGAAAAAGATTCTGCTTTCGGCGATTGGGGCGATGTCCTTCACGATGTTGACCCGTTCCGGGATGGCCGGGCGGCGGAAAGAATGGGGGATTATCTTAACTCGATATTGCAGGGATTGCGTGATGGCCTTGCGAGGGACAAGGTCCTTTCCCTTACGGCAGAGAGGTATCGGCGTACCTGGGGTGATGATAAGATCTTGAGCCTTTCTGGAGAGCGGCATCAATGAAGAACAGTGATTTTTTTCAGGAGTATGTGCGCCTGGTCGAAGCTTTGGGAAAAGGGCAGGATCCATTATTGTGGTGGGCAACCGATGTGGCTTCTAAGAACCGATTCCAGACAAAGCTGCCTGCCTTGCTTCAGGGATTTCTGGCAACAGGTAACAGGGGCGAGCCTGTTCCGGCCGAAGGCCTTATAGCACGCGGCTGGATGATCTTCAGGATCTCTTGCTATTGTGCGCTTCGGGCTGCTTGGGCCAGGGTCATTCTTGGAAAACTTCCCTTGACCCGTTTAAAGCCGGGTAAAACGTATGTGGCAAAGAGTTTTTTGTACGACAGTTCTTTCCCGCTTCAGGGCGGCTACCAGGACCCTTTTTTCGGCGGGCTGATCCCTTTCTTGAACGCGAGGTCTGCTCTTATGGTCGTTGTTGACATCCAGGGTGATTATGGCAAGGCATTGAAGAATATCAGGGCGAACGGTGCGGTCGATCTGGTGCCGTGGGAATATTTCCTTTCATGGCGTGATATAATTGCCGCCGCCTGGCGTCTTTTGCGCTGGAGCTCCAAACCTGTCCACCATGCTGTTTTCTTTGGTCATGATGTGACGGATCTGGTCAATGATCATCTGCGGGCGGGAGGGGACCGGATCCAGACGCAACAGTTCCTGCATTATTTCTCCGTTCTGAATTTGTGCCGGAGCATTGATGTCGATAAGATCTTGATGACCTTTGAATCAAATCCCTGGGAGAAAATGTGGATCCTGGCGGCGAGGCGCGCCGGATCCCGCGCTCTTGTTCTGGGGTATCAGCATAATGTGGTCCCACCGGCGTCGGCCAATATGTTCATTGCGCAGGGAGAAGCAGGGACAACGCCGTTGCCGGACAAGATCCTGACCGCCGGGGCAGAGCCGCGCCGTATCCTCGGCGAATTTGGGGCTTATCCCGCGGGGATGCTGCAGACATCGTGCGCTTTGAGGATGGGGCATATTTTTCGTGAACCTTTCCCCAGGGCGGGCGGGCGGAGGGTCCTGGTTGCGCTTGAGGGTGTCGATGGTGTCAGGGATATGGTGGCGTATGTGCTGGATCAGCTGGGCCGGCACAGGGATGTTCAGGTCCGCTTGCGTACCCATCCCGTCCTCCCGTGGCGGTATTTTGAAGAACGGCACGGTTTTTCTTTAAAGGCGCTGCCGCAAGTTGAGGTTTCGGCAGGAAGTTCCCTGCTCGAAGATATCCGCGAGGCGGATGTGGTCCTGTATTGGGGGAGCACTGTATCGATGGAAGCGCTTGCGCTGGGCCGGCCCGTGGTACATTTTGACAACAAAGCGTTGCTCAGTTTCGACCCGCTTTTTTCTTGCCCGCATTTAAAATGGACGGTTGGCCCCGGGGATGCATTGATGCCTGTGCTTGAAAGTATCCTGGGGCTTTCAAATGATGACTACACCAGGGAGCTTGTCCGGGCGCGTGAATATTTAAAGAGTTATTTTTATCCTGTTTCTGATGAGGCCATGGCGCTGTTCCTGTAGGATGTGCGTATGTCCCAAGGTTCTGAAGGAGAAGCTGGTTACTGGATGAATGTTGTACCAATCAGGGGAAAAAAATGGTCCCGTTGAATAATGACATGCGTTTTGAGGTCTCGACGCGCTGCAACTATCGCTGTATCATCTGCCCTCACCCCGAGCGTTTGACACGCCGCAAGGAGATCATGCCGACGGATCTTTTCAAACGGCTCATTGACAAGATCATGGCGGAGACGGATCAATATGACACCTTGACATTCCCGGGCATGGGCGAGCCGCTGATGGATCCGGAGCTTGACCTGAAGATATCTTATGCGAAGGAAAAGTATCCCCGGCTGGGTGTCTTGCTCCTGACGAACGGCTCACTTTTGACGCCGAAGAAATTTCAGCGTTTCGAGGAGATCGGTGTCAGCTCCATCCGTGTCAGTTTGTACGGAGCCAATGAAGAAACTTATTGCCGTGTTCACGGGATCGACAACCGCGCTATTTTTCATCAGGTCTATAAGAACATCGATGAAATATGCCGCGTTAAAAAGACAACACAGCTTCTGTTGACCTACAACATTGTTGACGGGGTTAACGATGCCGTGAGTGAGAAGTGGATCGAACGCTGGAAGGACAAGGCGGACCTTCTGGAAGTGTGGCGTCCGCACAATTGGGTTGATTTTAAAGAATACCGCAAGGTGCAGGCCGAGAAACTGAAGACGTGCGGCCGGCCCTTTAAGGGGCCTTTGCAGATCCAGGTGGACGGCACCGTGAACATGTGCTGTTTTGATTATGACGGTAAACTGACCGTGGGGGATCTGAAAAGGCAGACGCTGCAGGAAATATTTTCTTCGCCTTTCTTTACCCGTTTGAGCGGGTATCATACCAGTGGGCATTACGAGGGCAGCGGGATGATCTGCGAAAACTGCGACCAGCGTAACTGTAACAAGGCGGATGTCATGGTGTATAATTCGAAATTTGACGTCAAAGAACGCGTCAATCAGCTTTCAACGACTTATTTTAAAGTGGCCAATTGAACCAGAGGCCGTGCATGGTTGTGTTGAGTGTTTTTTCTTCATTATCCTGGGGGATTATCCGAAGGAACACGTGAGTTCGCGGTGAGGATCGCCGCGAAGCTCGTGCCTGTGATCCGGGTGACAATGAGCATAAAATGAAGATCACTGTCCTCATGACCGTCTATAATGGCGGCCCATACCTTTCCGAAGCGCTCCGCAGTGTCCTTTCGCAGGACTGCAAAGATTTTGAATTCCTGGTCATCGACGATGCCAGCACGGACGATTCTGTCCGCACGGTCGAAAGTTTCCATGATCCCCGCATCCGCCTCATCAGGAACCCGAAAAACATCGGACAAACAGCGTCGCTCAACATCGGGCTGCGGGAAGCGCGCGGGGAATATGTCGCGCGCATTGATGCGGATGACCTGGCCCTGCCCGGCTGGCTTGCGGCGCAGGCCGCCGGGGCGCGGCAACATCCCGCCTGCGCCGTCATCAGCCTGCCCATTGTCCAGATCGACCTTGCGGGGAAGGTCCAGAAATCTCATGATATCTTTACATCCCGCGAAGATATTTTTCTCAGGATACTTACCCATTCGCCTGTTAATCACGGCGGCTGCCTGATGAAGCGTTCCCTCATTCTAGCCGAAGGCGGGTATGACGAAAAGCTCAGGATCGCGGCGGATTACGCGCTGTGGTCCAGGCTTTTTTGCCATGGGCACAGCTTTTTTTTCACCGCACATACGGGAATGGCCATCCGCGTTCACGGCGGTTCGCTCAGCAGGGCCTCGCTGGAGCGTCTCAAGGCTGAGGTCACGCCGATCATGGCGGCCAATATCCTCGCTCTGACCGACCATGCCCTTTCCGAAGAAGAACTTGAGATGCTCTGGGGGATCTTTTACGATATCGACGCTTTTCCCCGTGCGCGGGTGCGTGCGGCCGAAGAGGCCTTCAGGAAAGTCATTTTCAGCCGCAAGCCGGCCGCAGGCGTCACCGATGCCATGTGCCGCAATTACTTCAACGCTATCCGCCGTCAGAACGCGCTGCGACTGCTGTTCCGCGCCATGGACCGCAACGTTATCCTGAAATCTATCCCATTGCTGGCCCGCAGGTTACTGCAGGCACGCACCGCTTTCAAGTTTAAAGCGCGGGCTTGAACCCTGCGGTCCTGCGCTGCCTGGGACCTTCCAAGATAATAATTGTTATTTTTTATATCTATTGATATTATCCTTAGATATTCTTGTCTTAAGTGAATTTCTGGAGTAAAAAGGATGCCGGCCCAGCTCAAGCGCGTGGTTCTTCTGTGCACAGCCCTTAACGCTATAGGCGGGACGTCCCGCCATATGGCGCAGATCTATCGCGGGCTGGATAAAGGAAAATTCCGCCCTTTTATTGTTTTTTCATCGCTGCAGGAAGCGTCTTTGCGGGATTTTTTCATCAAGGAAGGTTGTGCGCCTGAGGATATCCGGGCCATCCCGCATGTGACGCGCTGCCTTTGCGGCGCGTTCAAGGGGTTGAGGCGCGCCTGGCATGAACTGAAGCCGGACATCGTGCATTCGTTCTTCCTGCACAGCGATATCCTTTCCCGGGCCACGACTTTTTTTATGCCGTCGATCGTGCGCGTCTCTTCTGTCGAGGGAAAGTTCATCTGGGACCGGGACAATGGCGTCGGGGCGTTCAAAAACGCGTGCTACAGGCTGTTGAACACGCGTGTCAGGAAAAGTTTTGCCAGGACGATAACGGTTTCGTCTGAATTGAAGGATGAAGTTGTCGCTATGGGCGGCAACAAAGAGAGGATCACGATCGTCCCTGTCGGTGTTCCCGTTGTTGAGGTGGGTTTGTTGAAGCCCTGGCCGCCGCAGGCTGATATCGTTGCGGGCACATTGTCACGTTTCAGCCAGGACAAAGGGGTCGATCTATTATTACAGGCCGCCGTGGCCTGCCGGCAGGAACTGGCGCGTGTTAGTTTCATACTGGGCGGTGCCGGTGACGAGGAAGCCCGCCTCAAAGCGATGGCCCGTGATCTGGGGATCGTTGAAATGGTCGTTTTTCCGGGCTGGGTGGAGGATGTGACGGGATTCCTGAACGGCATCGATATTTATGTGATGCCCTCCCGGCGTGAAGGCTGCCCGCTGGGGCTGATGGAAGCGATGATGCATGCCAAAGCCTGCGTGGTCTTTGATGTGCCGGGAGTGCGTGCGATCGCCCGGCATGAACAGAACGCCCTGGTCATCCCGGCGTTCGATACGGCCGCTTTTGGGAAGGCGATCTGCCGGTTGGCGTTGGACCGTCAGTTGCGGGCGGCTTTGGGGGCCAGGGCCAGGAGCGACGCCGTCGCGCGTCATTCGCTCGCCAGGGAAATGAAAGAACTTGAAGCCGTTTATGTCCAGGCGGGTAAGGCCTGACGGGGATCTTATGCGCAGAAAAATCTTGATCACAGGGGTATCCGGTTGCATCGGCCAGGCCTTGGCAGGGCATCTGGCGTCATCCGGGAAAGACCGTGTGCTGGGCGTGGACATGAAACCTCCGGCGGGATCGACCTGCGAATTCTTTACCCTGGACCTGCTGGACCAGGCGAAGGTAACGGTATTCCTTCAGCGTCAGCGGCCGCAGTGGATATTCCACCTTGCCGGCGGAAGGCTTGCCGATCCCGCGGCGATGTTCCAGGCGAATGTCCTGACAACGCAGGTCTTGCTGCAAGCGATCTGCGCGGTCAAAGGGTATCGCCCGCGGGTGGTGTCTGTTGGGACTGCGGCGGAATACGGCGATTGCCATGGCCGCGCGCTGATCACGGAGAGAACATCCGGGGACGTGAAGGGTGTCTATGGCAGGTGCAAAGCCATTCAGACCCGCACGGCCCTTTATTTCGCGTCTTTGGGTGTCGATGTTGTTGTGGCGCGCCTTTTTAATATGGTGGGCCCGGGTGTCATACCGGCCACAGCCGGCGGTAAATACGCGCAGGAGATCGTTCGTGTTGAACGCCATCCTTCGGCACATGAGGCGTGCGTGGGTAATTTGCGGGCTGTCCGGGATTTTCTTGATATCCGCGATATTTGTGCGGCCCTGGGTGCGTTGGCCACGGGCGGCAGATCTGGAGAGGTCTATAATGTTTGTTCGCAGCGCGGTGTGGCGATGCGCTGTCTTGTGGCGCAGATGTTGAAGGCCTCGGTGAAGAGCGGGATCAAGGCCCGCGAGGACCTGCAACAGGACCCCGGCGTCCTTGTTGCCGTCGGATCTTGCGCCAAACTGAAAAAGGCAACAGGCTGGCGGCCCCGTTATTCCCTGCGGGACAGCGCGGCGGATACGCTGGCATGGTACCGGGCCAATGTCCGTGAGGGGTTGGACTGATATGAGAACAGATGTTATTTTAAGCCGGATCGGCCTTGCTGCCGTGGCTGTTTATTGCCTGCTATGTGCTCTCTTTTATTCTTCATTTGCCGAGACCCATCTTGCCATTGACGCGTTGCCGTTCCCTGTTTTTATCAGTGAGATCCTGCTTTTTTTCTGTTTCATTATTTTTCTGGCGCTTGTCTGGAAAGGCCGTCAGGATCTTTCAAGATCCACGGTTGTCCTGCTGGCGGGATATTTTTCCTGGGTTGTTGGTAAGGCGCTGATAAATTATGCCGGCGAGGGGCCTTTGTCTTTCCGTAATGCCGCGCTTTATTATTATCCGGCAACAGCTGTGTTCACCTATGTTTTCTACCGGAGGGCGCAGCTGCGGCTGAATGTCCTGATGGTGGCAGGGGTTTTGGCGGTGCTTTTGATCCTCTGGCGGAGCCTGTTCATCTGGTACTGGTTGACGTGCGGCGTGATCGTCTTGATCGCGTTGCTGAATGTCCGTCGTCCCTGGTTACGCGGGGCCGGATGGCTTGTCTGTTTCTTTCTGGTCATTTACTCATTGCCGTATCTTTACAGGGGGCCAAGGGCGCATGTCCTGGCCATGGCCAGTGTGGCGTTGTTCCTGTTCTTTTATTACGCGTTCCTGTGGGTCAAGGGGCGGGATATCCTGCGTCTGGGCATAGCGTCCGGGCTGGTCGTTGTTTTTATCGCGGGGTTGATGATCTTCGCCGATCACAGCAGTGTTTCTTCGGTTATTTCATACGAGGGCGTGCGCAGCAAATATACGGAGTATGACCGTCAGGTACAGAGGCGTATGCCATTTTTTACGCAAAAGGACCTGTCGGTCCATTTGTATCATCCGAATGAAACGCTGCCTGTTCCGCAGCGACGCGCATGGTGGCAGTGGTGGTGTAAGGCGAAGCCGGAGCCGGAGCAAAAGGAACCCGCGAGGCCGCTGCCTTCCGCTGCCGTTCCCGTTCAGAAAAAGAGCGTTCAGCAAGATATTAAGGACGTACTGCAATTGAAGGTAGAAACAGGACGGTCCAGCCGTCCGCTTGAGTTGAACCAGAACAATATTGTATTCCGCCTTCTGGTGTGGCGGGACATGAAGGATGAAATGATCAGGAACAGAGCCTGGTGGGGGTTCGGGTTCGGGCACCCCCAGCGGTCGCCGTCTCTGGAGGTGCTTGATTGGGCCACCAGCGAATGGAATCGCGACGGATGGATCACGCCGCATAATTCTTTTTTTCATGTCATTTACCGCGCGGGGATACTGGGGCTGTGCTTTGTCGGGGTATTCTTTTTCCTGATCATAAAAATGGTCCGTGATTTCCAAAGACTGAACTCAAGCGTTGGAGGCCTTCTGGTGGCCGGCCTTGTTTACTGGATCGTTGTCTCGAATTTCTCCGTGACGCTTGAATTCCCGTATAATGCCATCCTGTTCTGGGGATGGTTCGGCATGACGATGGCGTACCGCGACCAGCTCGCGGGCCAGCAAGGACAAGGAGCGGCATGAGTCAACCAACAGCTTATCTGGTCACAGGCGGGGCAGGGTTCATCGGGAGCAATTTTGTGCGCCATTTGTACGGCAATGAGGGGGCCGGTGTCAGGGTCCGCGTCCTTGACAAATTGACGTATTCCGGCAACCTTGCCAACCTGAAGGATGTCGAAGGACGTGACGGGTTTGAATTCATCAAGGGGGATATCTGTGATGAGGCGGCCGTCCGCGCGGCCATGGAGGGCGTCGACGTTGTTGTGAACTTCGCGGCCGAGGTCGCGGTGGACCGCTCCATCGACGATCCGCAGTCTTTCCTGAAGACCGATATTCTCGGTGTGTATACCCTTCTTCAGGAGGCGCGCCGGCATCCTGCGCTCAAGCGTTTCATCCAGATATCGACGGATGAGGTTTACGGCCAGATCTTGGACGGGAGCTTCCAGGAAACGGATGAACTGAAGCCCCGCAATCCGTATGCCGCGTCGAAACTCGGGGGTGACCGCCTGGCGTACAGTTTCTTTGAGACCTACGGGGTCCCGGTCGTTATCACGCGAGCCTCCAACAATTACGGCCCTTATGCGTATCCTGAGAAAATGATACCTTTGTTCATCACCAATCTCATCGACGGGCAGAAGGTCCCGGTGTTCGGCGAGGGGATGCAGGTCCGTGACTGGCTTCACGTCGAGGACCATTGCCGGGCGATCCGTTCGCTTGTTGATAAAGGCGTCAACGGCGAGGTGTACAATGTCGGCGGCGGGCAGGAATGTGCAAATATCCGGCTCACGGGGTACCTGCTCGACGCGCTCGGGATGGACGAGAGCTGGATCAAATTTGTCAAGGACCGGCCCGGGCATGACCTGCGCTACAGCCTGGATTCATCCAAACTGATGAAGCTCAGGTGGGCGCCGCGCTATGACCTTGTGCGTGGCCTGCGCGAGACAGTGGCATGGTATCAGGATAACGAAGCCTGGTGGCGGCCGTTAAAGGAAAAACTTGATCCCCGTTATGCCAAAGGCTTCTGGGGGGATAGGGGGAAGGGATGAAAGGCGTACTATTAGCCGGAGGGACCGGGTCAAGGCTTTTGCCGTTGACAAAAGTGACGAACAAGCATCTTTTGCCTGTTTATAAAAAGCCGATGATCTATTATCCGCTGGAGACGCTGCTCAACGCGGGCATTAAGGACATCCTGATCGTCACCGGCGGGGAGCATGTCGGGGATTTCTTCCGGCTCCTGGGATCGGGCAAGGAATGGGGAGCCCATTTCAGCTACGAGATCCAGGAAGGCAGCGGCGGCACGGGCGCGGCCCTGCTGCTGGCCGAACCTTTTGTGAGGGATGACGCGTTCATGGTCGTCCTCGGGGATAATATCGTGGTCGAGAACGTGGATGCGTTCGTTGAGGATTTCAAGCGCGCCCAGGACCGTTTCAAGGCCAAGATCCTCGTCGCGAAAGTGAAGGACCCCCAGAAATACGGTGTGGTCACATTTGAGAAGGGGCGTATCATCAGCATTGTCGAAAAACCACAAAACCCGCAGTCGCATTATGTTAACACGGGGCTGTGGATGTTCCAGCCCGATGTGTTCGGGCTGTTAAAAAACCTTAAAAAAAGCCCGCGCGGTGAATATGAAGTGACGGATGTCCTTGCGCATTATGTGCGCAATGGCCAGTTGTCCTATTCCATCCTCAAGTCCGCGTGGACAGACGCGGGGTCCTTTGAATCGCTCTATAATGCGACGGTGCTGATGAAGAAATTCGAGAAAACATGAAAGCATCACGAAAAAGGATCCTCATTTGCGGCGTCCTGCCGCCGCCGACGTTCGGCCACAGCAAGATGTACGAGATGCTGATGGCCTCTTCTTTTCCGAAGGAATTTGATATCAGGTTCCTTAACATGAATTTCTGGTCGTACCAGACGAACCAGAAAGTGACGGGGAACAAGGTCCTGAAAATGCTGGGGTATTACGGGCAATTCGTGTGGGATATTGTGACATTCCGGCCGGAGTACGTTCTTTATAATGCCAGTTTTTATCCGATGCCGTTCCTGAAGGACCTTCTTTTTTGCGTGACAGGGATCGTGCTGGGCCGCAAGGTCGTGATGCATGACATGGGGCAGTATGCCCGGGAACTGCATGACAGGCTCCCGCGGTGGCAGGCGGCGCTGCTGCGCTGGCAGCTGCGGCGGACAGCGGCGAGCATCCTGGTCGGTGAGGCGGTCAAGCCCGCCTATGCCGGGCTGATGCCCCCCGAAAAACTTTTTCCCGCCGGCATCGCCGTCGAGGATACACAGCCGCTCCGGGTCGAGGCGGCGCGCAAGCCTGGGTTGAATGTCCTTTTCTTTTCTTTCATGAGCGTCCCCAAAGGGATCTTTGTGGCGTTCGATGTGGCGCGCCGGGTCCTGGGTGAGGACGCTGCCTGCCGGTTCACCTTCGGCGGCGGCATTGAAAGTGAGCCTGTCGGGCAGGCTTTGGCGCAATTGCAAAAGGATTTTCCGGGAAGGATCGTTCATTTGGGGCATATTGAGGATATCCACGCGCGTACCCGGATGTTCCGCGAGGCGGACGTGTTTATTTTTACAACATTGCGTGATGCCTCAGGGCTGGTCCTGCTGCACGCGATGGCCGAAGGGCTTCCCATTGTTGCGTCGCGTGAAGGGACCATCCCCGAGATCGTGGCAGAGGGGGAGAACGGGCTATTATTCGACAAGGGAGATGCGCCGGCCTGTGCCGCGCGGGTGATGCGTCTGCTGGCGGATGCCGGGCTGCGCTTGCGCATGGCGGCGTGCAGCCGCCGGCGTTTTGAAGAGGCGTACACGGCTGAAAAATACGGCGCCGCCATGGCGCGTATCTTTGAGAAAATATGATCTATCCGTGCCGGGTTCCCAGGGGAGGTGGCCGATGACACAGGAAGAACAACGCCAGCCATTGCTTGTGTGGGGGTTTGCCCTTGCGGCGGCTGCCCCTTTTCTTGTGGTCCTGCTGTCACTTGTGACGCAGACCTGGTCGTGGGGCCTTATGGACGACCATTCGCTCCTGGCGATCCGCGGCGGTGTCATCGCAAAATGGCTGTCCTATTTCAGGCAGATCCTGGCGAACGGGGCGTTGCGTCCCGTGACCACATTCCATGCCGCGCTGGCCTACAAGGTCTTTGAGAACGCTCCGGGGCTTTTCCATCTCTTTCGCTTTGTTGAAGTTGCCGCCGCGGTCGGGGTGTGGGCGTGGGCCGCGTTCCAGCTTACGGGAAAACGCTGGACTGTTTTCCTGATGATCGCGGCCGCAATGTCGTTCCATTATATTTATGACGCATTCTTCTTCCTGTCGACGCAGGAGATCCTGGGTGTATTCTTCACGGGGGTTTCCCTGCTTCTGGTGCAGCGCAGCTTTTACCGGATATTTTCCGGTGAGCCGGGTGTGAGCTGGGGCTGTTTTGGATGCGGGATCCTTTCATATGTCCTGGCGCTGGGGTGCAAAGAGCCGTTCATTGCGTTTGGTCTGGCGCTCGGCATCGGGATGATGTTGTTGTCCTCGCGGGTGAAAGGGATCGACCGCGGAAGGATATTGATCGCCGGGGCGCTGCTTGTTGTCCTTTCGCTGCTTTACGGTGTGTTCATCAAGGTTTGCGTGACCGCGCCTTATACGGCGGCTTATTCCTTTACCGATGTGGCGAAGATCACAGGGAACCTTCTCCAATGGGCCAGGAAAGATCTTTTGAACCACGCGCCATGGATCGTGGCGGCCCTGCTCCTGGGGCGCAAGGCCCTGCCGGAAGGGTTTTCCCTGCGTGAGCAGTGGGGGTTCGTGTTCGGCGTGTTGTACTATATCATTTTTTTACTGTTGATCCTGCCGTGGTCCGCGGTCGTGTACCTGGCCACTCCCTTGGGGGTGATCTTCGCTTTCGTCATTACGATATGTGTGGCGCGCTCCCTTGAGAAAAGTGCATCGTCGGCGGCAGGGTGGGTCATGGTGATGGCCCTGGTCATCAATATCGCCGTGGCCGGCTACGCGACCACGCGCGAGATGATCTATCATCTCGACACACAAAACCTTCTTGTCTGGGCCAGCGTTCATCCGGATTTCCAGGAAGCGTCGCGGCAGGGGCGCGTCTTTTCGAACGCGCCGGAACCGTCGGTGGCCATTCCCTCGCATGCCAATCGCCGCTGGGGGCTGAACATGGCAAATTTCCAGAATGGAGAATTTTCCCGGCAGGGAAGTCCCTCTGAGTATTTTGTGTATTCTTCCCGGTTCGGCGGATTCCCTGCGGCGGCGTTGAAAAGCTGGCGGGCCGCATTTTACGGGAAATACTGGCAGGTGTATGAACGGCAACAGGTGCCGCCGCAATGAGATTATCCATTATCATTCCCGCATATAATGAGGCAAGGACCGTGGAGGCCGTGGTCCGGCGGGTCTTGCGCCAGCCTGTGGCGGGAGTTGAGGCCCGCGAGGTCATTGTGGTGGATGACGGTTCCACCGATACCACCGTGCGGATATTGTCCGCGCTGGCGCTGGAGTTTCCCCGGGAAGTGGTCCTCTTGACGCATCCGGTCAATCGCGGCAAGGGCGCGGCGGTCCGTTCCGCGGTCGCGAAACTTACGGGGGACGTGGCCATCATCCAGGATGCGGACCTCGAGTATGACCCGTCCGAGTACGCGCTGATGCTGGAACCGATCATCGCGGGCCGGGCTGACGTGGTCTTTGGGTCGCGCTTCAGCGGCCAGCAGGCGAAGAGGGTCCTGTATTTTTGGCATTATGTGGGCAATTGTTTTCTGACGATGCTCAGCAATATGTTGACGAACATCAACCTGACGGACATGGAAACGGGGTTCAAGGCTTTTCGCGCGGATGTCCTCAAGGGGGTCCCGTTACGGTGCGAGCGCTTCGGGTTTGAACCGGAGATCACGGCCAAGGTGGCCCGCCGCGGATGCCGTATTTACGAGGTGGGGATCAGTTACAATGGCCGCACCTATGCGCAGGGGAAGAAGATCACATGGTTCGACGGGCTTAAGGCGGTCGGAGCCATTCTACGCTATGCGTTGGGGGATTGAATGGCCGCGCGTGTTGATACCTATGATGTCCTGGGTGTGAAGATATCAGCCGTTAACCTGGCGAAGGCCGAGGCTGTGATCGCGGGCATGGTGGCGCGCCGCGCAAAAGGCTATGTCTGTGTGGCGCCGGTGGCGACGATCATGGACTGCCAGGATGACCCTGATTACCGCCGGGTCATCAACGCCGCGGACCTGGTGACGCCGGACGGCGTTCCGATCGCCTGGCTTGGGCGTTGCGCGGGACACAGCTTGGTGGCGCGCACTTACGGGCCTGATCTTATGGAGCGCTTGTGCGATCATGGCCGCGTGCTCGGCTGGAAACATTTTTTTTATGGCGCGACGCCTGAGATCTGTGATAAATTAGAAGCTCGTTTGAAGGCTAAATTCCCGGGTTTGAATGTCGTCGGGAAGATGTCGCCGCCGTTCATGCCGAAAGCCGTGCGCATTTCTTCCGACGAGACGGGGTGCATCAACGCGGCGGGGGCCGATATCGTATGGGTCGGGTTGGGTGCTCCGAAACAGGATATCTGGTGCGACCTGAACCGTTCGGGGCTTGAGGCGCCGGTCCTTATCGGGATCGGAGCGGCATTTGATTTTCTCTCAGGCATGAAAGTTCAGGCACCGCGCTGGGTCCAGCGGTGCGGCCTCGAGTGGCTGTTCCGGCTGTGCTGTGAACCGCGCCGGCTCTGGCGCAGGTATTTGATCGGGAACGCGCGTTTCATTGGACTTCTTTTTAATCAAAGGATCAGGAAAAGCGCATGATCAGCAGGGTGTTGTTCGTTTTTATCCGCGTTGCCTATATCCTTATTGATGTGTGCGGGGTCATCACGGCCATTTTTTTGGCGTGCTGGCTGCGCCGGACCGCGTTCCCCCTGGACCTGCACACACTCCTTCTGGACACCTCGAATCCTTTTTATGTGGTTTTCCTTGCCTGGCTGGTCGCGATCCTTCTTTTTAACGGGCTTAACAAGCTTTATGAGACCCATCGTGAACTTGTCGAACGGCATGAGCTGGCCCAGTTGGTAAAGTCGGTGTTCTTTGCGGCGGTCGCGGTGCTGGCGTTCGTTTATACGGTCAAGGTCCAGGACTTCCCGCGGTCTGTGTTCCTGCTTATCCTTATTTTTACAACGATGACACTGTCTTTCTGGCGCATCCTCAAGCGCTGGTTCGTTGATTTTCTCGCGGCCAACGGGTATAACAATTTCAACGTGGTCATCATTGGCGCCGGCAAGGTGGGGATGATGCTGGCCGCGGAGATCAAGCGCCGTCCGGGGCTGGGTTTTAATATCGTCGGTTTTTTGGACGATAAGAAAACCACAGCGGACCTGGAGGGGCGTTATGAGGTGCTGGGCAAGTTGAGCGATCTTGATGATGTGATCCGGCGGAAATTCGTTACCCGGATCTTTATCACGGTCCATCCGGACGGCGGGGTCTTTCACAACATGCTTGATGTGGCCAAGCAGCACAAGGTATCCCTGCGCGTGGTGCCACAGGCCTTTGACCAGGCGACAAGCGAGCTTTTCAAATACAATATCGGTTATGTCCCCGTGCTGGAATATTGTGATATTGGCCACAGCCGCCAGCAATTTGGAAAGAGGTTCTTTGATGTCGTGGTTTCCCTGGCCGGCCTTCTTGTCCTGTCCCCGTTCTTTATTGTATGCATGGTATTGATCAAAGCCGAAGGGCAGGGGCCTGTTTTTTATTTTTCCAAGCGTTACGGCCTTGGCGGGCGGGTGTTCAACATGTGGAAGTTCAGGAGCATGGTCGCGGATGCCGACAAGAGGCTGGAAGCGCTCAAGAACAGGAATGAGGTCGATGGCCCTATTTTCAAGATCCGTCAGGACCCCCGCGTTACTCCTCTGGGGAGATTCCTGCGCAAATACAGCATTGATGAATTGCCGCAGATCCTTAATGTCCTTATGGGTGATATGAGCCTTGTGGGACCGCGGCCTTTGCCCATCGCCCAGGTTGAGAAAGAGGACCTGAAGCAGCTCAAGCGTCTTGAGGTCCGCCCGGGGATCACCGGCCTTTGGCAGGTCCGGGGCAGGAGCGACCTGCCGTTCCATAAACTGATCAAATGGGACACCTGGTATGTGAACAACTGGTCGTTCACGCTGGACCTGGAAATATTGTTCGAGACAGTTCCAGTGGTCCTTAAGGGAGAGGGTGCGTATTGATGGGGCAACCTGCCGTCACGACCTGGCTTGACCGCGCGAGTTTCTTGTGTTTGTGCGGGTTCATTCTTCTGCTTCCAGTGACGATCGCGGGTGTCGAATTTTTCGCCTCCCTGGCCTGTAGCCTGTTCCTGATCAGAAAAGTTGTGGACGCCCGCCGCGGTGTTGCCTGCGGGCCATGTGTGCCCCTGAGGATCCTTATTCCCGCTGCAGCTTTTCTGGCTGTGGCTGCGATCTCGATCCTTTACAGCGAGGCGCCGCGCCTGAGCATAAGGGCTTTTGTCGGGAAATCATTTCTTGCCATCCTGTTCTTCCTGGTCGTTCCTTCCATCGTGGCCACGCGCAAAAGGCTGGCCTGTCTTTTCGGGTGTTTTTTTGCCGCGGCTGTTGTGCTTGCTTTTGACGGCTTCTGGCAGTTATGGAAAGGACATGATCTTTTTTATATGAGGCCGCTTGTTGACGACCGTATCGGCGCGGCCATGCGGCATCCCAATGATTTCGGAGCGTATCTGATCCCCGCGGTTGCGGTCGCTCTCGCCTTCACGCTGTGGGCCTGGACGACCCGGACAGTGCCGCGGCCGTTCAAACATTGGCAGACAAAGCTGATCGCCACGCTGGTCTTTATGATCCTGTGCTCGACGCTGGGATTGACATATTCCCGGAGCGCCTGGTTTGGTTTTCTTGTTGCGTTACTGGTTTTTGTCCTGATGCGGCGGCAATTCATGCTTGTCTGCGTTGCGGGGGTGATATTTTTCGGCCTGATCTTCCTGCCGCTCATGGTTTCCGCGCGGCATGTTTCCCTGGTCCCTTCCGGCGCGAAAGTCTGGCGCACCCTGGAGGATATAGCCTTCAACGGGTCAGGCCGCCTGACCTACTGGGGGAATGCGGTGCAGATCATCAAGGATCACCCTTTTGGAACAGGGCTTAACACGTATACCGTCGTGATCAAAAGGTACTCCCAGATCTGGCAGGCTTATCCCCACAATTGTTATTTGCAGATGGCGTCCGAGATAGGGCTTAGCGGCCTTGCCGTATTCTTATGGCTGCTGTGGAGTGTCGGGCGTTTTTTTGTGAGATGCCACGCGGGCACGAAGGAGGATCTGACAGCCGTTCTGTTAACTGGGCTTTTTGCGGGATGGACAGGGCTGCTGTTCGAGAGCGGATTTGATACGACCCTTTATTCCGTCCAGTTGAGCAAGTTCTTGTGGTTCATGATGGGCATCCTTGTGGCGGGTGTCATGATACTGGAAAGGGAGAAGGGCGAGGGAACCTTGCTTAAGTAAAAATAATATTTTATACTTCGCGTACGTTGAAACCACACCGACAACGTGCCACGTATGAAAACCATTATTTTTTTCAAAAAAGCATGCGGCCAGCGCCGCCCCATCGTGCTGTTTGTCCTTTTATCCTTCCTGTTGACCATCGGGATCGGCCCGGCCGGGTCGGCACGCGCTCAGGAGGCCTTTCAACTCCCGCAACCCGGCACCCGGGTCAGTTTAAGCCCCTCTTTTATTCCGCCGCTGCTTAAGGGGGTTAAAGTTTATCCGCAGGATCCTTTCCGGCTTGATTTTATTTTGGATGGCGGGGAGAGGCGACCTGCCGGATCTTCTCTGCATGATGATGCCACCCGCTTGATCAAATATTTCCTCGCAGCGATCACCGTCCCTGAAAAAGACCTTTGGGTGAACCTCTCCCCATATGAAAAGGACCGCATTGTTCCCGATGCCTTTGGCCAGACCGAGATGGTCCGCGATCTTCTGGCGCAGGATTATCTGCTGAAGCAGATCACCGCGTCCGTCACTGATCCCGAAGGGCAGGCGGGCAGGGAATTCTGGGCCAGGGTTTACGCTGAAGCCAGGGAGCGTTTTGGTACAGCCGACATCCCGGTCGACACCTTTAACAAGGTTTGGATCGTCCCGGAGAAGGCCGTTGTTTACGAGACTAAGGATGCGGCGTATGTCGTGGAATCCAGGTTGAAGGTCATGCTGGAAAGTGATTACCTGGCCCAAGAGAAAAGCGTATCATCGCCACTCGCACCAGTGCCGGGGCAATTATTGCCCTCCCCCTTGTGGGGAGGGAATGGGAGGGGGGCAGATGTCGCCAAAAACATCCTCCGTGAGATCGTCATCCCCATCCTCGAAAAAGAAGTCAATGAAGGCCGGAACTTCGCCCACTTGCGCCAGGTTTACAATTCCCTGATCCTGGCCGTGTGGTTCAAGGACAGGATCAGGTCAAGCATCTTCGGCAAAGCCTATATCGACCAGGACAAAGTCGCCGGTATCGACATCAAGGACAGGGCTGAAAAGGACAGGATCTGGGCGCAGTACGTCGAATCCTTCAAGAAGGGGGTATATAACTTCATCCGTGAGGAAAAAGATGCGGTTTCGGGTGAAATGATCCCGCGGAAGTATTTTTCGGGCGGGATGCGCCTTGAGAATGTCAGGGAAGTTATTGTCCTTGCTCAAGAGGCGCAGCTGTCAGGGGAAGTCCCGGATCACGCCATGATCGTCCGTGCCGATATGTCAATGACCGCTGATCCCGGGATCTTCGCCAAGCCAGAGTTGATAATTGGAATTCCAGCGGAAGAAGGCATTCATTTTGAAAGACAGCGGTTGTTAAAAGACCCTGACTGGGAATTTATTAAAAGTCGAGGTGTCGATGATTTTGTATTTGGACTTGCGATGAGGAACATAGATAGGACCGGCGCTGTCCCCTTTGGGTTGAAACCATCAAAGGAAGGGCGGATCATGAATGTTGATCAATTTGAATTGATCCGCAGGGACTTTGAAAGGATCCTTAGAGAAAAAAATGGAGGAAAGAAGGAAATAACGATCTATCAATTTGGATTGGGACGAAAATTCCTGGAGACGGAAGACATCCTGAATGCATTGCAGGCGGCATTTGAAGGCCAGGGGATACTGCCTGCGCAGAGATCCATCCCGGGGACAATTCTTCCGGATGCGCAGGATCACGTGGTGGATGCGGCTGAGAATGGGGAAGGCTCAGGCTTTGAAACAGCCCAGAAGCAGCAGCGTGAACGCGTCAGACGCAAACAGGAAGATCTGATCAAATACGCCCGATCGCTTGCCGCCCGGTTCCCTCAATATCCCTGGCTGGCATGGGAAAGCGCGGCGATCGTCCCGTGGGGTGAAGTTGTCCGTGATACTGAACGAATGGAGCCCGATGGGCCTGTTATTCAGGACACAGAATATTTTTCATTAGAGAACCGCTGGAATTACTGGGCCAATCAGTTGGATGCGCGACGCGTGTTCCTGGACATGCTGGCAGGATCGCTGGTGTCCATGGAAGGCGTCTCCTTTCGGGATGTCCTTGAAAAGGCGCATTCGGACCTTATCCTGGGGGAAGGGCAGGACTCTCCGTATCGCCCTGCTACCCACAAGAGTTTCTCTGCGGACAATGATCTTGTGAATATTGCCACGACCATGCGACTGTCTGTGCGCGGCCTGGAGCGCCTGAAGACAGAATTTGGACTATTCGTGCCGCAGATAAAAGGACATACGCTTAAGCCGAAGTCCCTTTTCCCGACGATATCCTCAATATACTTAACAATGATGTGGCTTGGGTCATATGATGAGTTTGAAGCAACGAACTTTACGTTCCGGTTCGGGAACCATTCTTTAGTCATGAATTTTATCAATGCGACCCTTCGTCTTTGCGGACTGAGCGGTATCCGGAATGGCCATTTTGATTACGATATACTTTGGGACAATGGGTTCAAAGGAAATCGTGATAAGGCTTTGGCTTATGTATCGGCTGGACTTTCCAGGTTGGTTGCAGAAGCTGATCGCCGCAAGGCTGATCCATCCCAACTGGGTGAAGATGCCGTTGTCATGGCGCTCTCCGAGCAAGAGATCGCGAAACTTGAAACGCTTTATCCGGAGTATGATTGGCGCAATGCCGCTGTGGTCGTTTGGCCTGAATTGACGCGCCAGGCTGGTCAAAAGATAAAGAACAAGAATCAAATGAACTATTTCGGGAATCAGGTGGTCGTCAGGAGAGAGTTTTTACATTTGGTACGCGACATATTGTCCGGTGATCTGGATACGAAGACGTTTATCGCGGCAGTCCAACGGATCCATACCTTATTATTAACAGCCACGGGTCCCTATGACCCTTCCTCGGAAGACCTTCACGAGAAGAGTTCGTCCTATCTTGAGCAGATCAAAGGCAAGTTGAGGGATGAAAGTTGGGCGCGGGCAAGATTGCAAATTATGCAAAATGACCTGGGATCGATCTTCAGCCGGGATGTCCTGACGGGGCCAAGGAACCGTATCGTCTCATTGATCGCCAGGTTTTATGCTGACCTTATCGTTGAACAGCGCAATCTTTTCCCGAAGGGAAATCATTCATGGGCCATGCAGCTCGTCAATACCATGCTGCGGCTTTATGGCCTCAAGGGCATTCCTCACGGGTTTCTTGATGAATTGATCAGGTATGATGAGTTCAAGACAGATGTTCCCGCAGAGATCGTGGCCCTTGTAAAAGAAGCGAATAAGAATGTTCAATTTGATGAGGCCTACAAAGATCCCGCCATGGAAGAAAAAGGCGGCATCGACTTGACCCGCGATACGATGCGCCTCAAGGTCAACAGCGACGGCCAGGGGGCCCGATTCAACTTTGATCCTGCCATGGTCCGGCGCCTTGAGAGCGCTGCGGGCATCACCCCGGTCATCATCGATATCTGTCCGATGACAACATCGGTGCCGGCGTTCCTGGGGAGCAAGAACGGCCTTTCCGAGACAAGATAACCCAGCGTTTGACAAACAAATTTCTCCCTATATAATTAAACGCTCAGGTTGAGTGCACCCTTAACGAAGGAGATGTTATGAACAAAATGACCGTCCGCGACGTTGACCTTAAGGGAAAAAGGGTCATTATCCGCGTTGATTTCAATGTCCCGCTGGAAGCCGGCAAGATCACGGATGATATCCGTATCCGCGCCGCCGTACCGACCGTCAAGTATGCGCTGGACCATGGCGCTGCCAGGGTCATCCTGATGAGCCACCTGGGCCGTCCATCCGGCAAGGGGTTTGAACAGGAATTTTCGCTCACGCCCGCGGCCAAACGCCTGGCGGAATTGATCGGCCAGCCCGTGAAGCTTTTGAGTGATTGCGTTGGTGACGGTGTCAGGAAAGACCTGGCGGCGGCCCCGGAAAAGCTGGTGCTGCTGGAGAACCTGCGTTTTCACAAGGCCGAAGAAAAGAACGACCCGGCCTTCGCGAAGGAACTTGCGTCCCTCGCCGATATCTATGTCAATGACGCTTTCGGTACGGCGCATCGCGCGCACGCCTCAACGGCGGGTGTGGCGGCATATTTGCCCGCGGTCAGCGGTTTCCTGATCGAGAAAGAACTCCAGTACCTCGGCAAGGCCGTGAACAATCCCGAACGCCCGTTCGTTGTCATTCTCGGCGGGGCCAAGGTGTCGGATAAGATCCTTCTGATCGAAAATCTGCTTCAGAAAGCCAACGCGATCCTGGTCGGCGGCGGCATGGCGTATACCTTTTTAAAAGCTCAGGGGATCAATATCGGGGACTCCAAGCTTGAAAAAGACAAGGTCGACCTGGCCAAGGCCCTGCTTGAAAAAGCGAAAGTCGCCGGGGTCCAGATCGTGCTGACCAGTGATTTTGTGATCGTTCCGAACTTTGATTCCAATGATGCAAAAATCTCCGACACCATCCCTGATGGTTTCATGTCCCTCGATATCGGCCCCAAGACCAGGGAAGCGTTCAAGGCTGTCCTTTCCAAAGCCAGGACCGTGGTATGGAACGGGCCGCTGGGCGTGTTCGAACGCGACGCATTCCTCCAGGGGACGAAAGATATCGCCCTTTACCTCGCCGCGCTGAAAGACAAGGGTGTCCAGACGATCATCGGCGGCGGTGATTCGGCCGCGGCGGTGCTGAAGTTCGGCCTGGATGACAAGATGACCCACATTTCCACAGGCGGCGGGGCATCGCTCGAATATCTCGAGGGGAAAGAACTTCCCGGGATCACGGCGCTCAATGACAAGAAAAAACCGGCGGGCGGTTGCGGCTGCGGCTGCCACTGATGCAAAGGATAACAGGAGACTTATGAGAAAGAAGATCATTGCGGGGAACTGGAAGATGTACAAGAACCCGGCAGAAGCCCTCGCGCTTGTGGCCGGGCTGAAAAAGGAGATCGGCGCACAGTCCGCGGTCGAGGTTGTTGTTTGCCCGCCATTCGTTGATCTGGCGGCGGCGGTCCAGGCGGCGGCGGGTTCGACCATCGCTTTGGGAGCGCAGAATCTTTTCTGGGAGACCGAGGGGGCATTCACCGGAGAGATCTCGGGTGCCATGATCAAGGCCTCAGGTGCAACCTATGTTATCATCGGCCATTCCGAGCGCCGGCAGTATTTCGGCGAGACGAATGCGACCGTGAACAAGCGCCTGAAAGCGGCGTTGGCGTGCGGGTTGAATCCCATTGTGTGCGTGGGCGAGAATCTCGCCGAGCGCGAGGCTGGCAAGACCTTTGATGTGGTGAAAGACCATGTCACCGGATCCCTGGCAGGTTTGACCAAAGAGGATATGAAGACGGTGGTCATCGCGTATGAGCCTGTCTGGGCCATCGGGACGGGCAAGACCGCGACCTCAGCCCAGGCCCAGGAAGTCCACAAGTTCATCCGTGACCTTCTGGCCAAGCTGTTCGACCAGGCCACGGCCGAGGCCACGCGCCTGCAGTATGGCGGCAGTGTCAAGCCCGAGAACACGGCGGAGCTGACCGCGCAGCCCGACATCGACGGCGCGCTTGTCGGCGGGGCGAGCCTCAAGGTTGACTCTTTTTCAGCGATCATCAGAAATACAAAATAAGGGGATAGTCGTGATCACTTTCGTAACAATAATTCATGTCATTACCTGTATCCTTCTGGTCATCACCATCCTCATGCAGTCCGGCAAGGGCGGCGGGCTGGCGCAGGGGTTTGATTCGGCGGAAAATCTGCTGGGGGCCCAGACCAACATGTTCATGGTCAAGGTCACGACCTCATTGTGCGTTATCTTCTTGTGCACGTGCATCGGCCTTGCCATCATGACAGCGAAAAAACAGCGTTCCCTGCTCTCGGACCTTCCGGACCGCCGCAGCCACGCGACAACGGTGAACGTGGAAAAACTTTTCGACCAGGCGCCGGTGCAGACGATCGTCATCAACGCGGCGACGACCAACAGCGAGAAATGACGCATATCTTCAGGACCATCAAGAGCACAGCGGGCGTGATCCTGCTGTGCTCTTTTCTTTTTGGCGCAACGTGTGCCGCGGCTTCAGGGCCGCAGCCCCGTTACGGCGGGACGTTTGTGCTCGCGCTGACATCCGACCCACGGTCGCTGAATCCCATTCTGGCCAAGGAAACGTCGACCACCGCGGTCACAGGTCATATTTTTGAAGGCCTGACCACGTCAGACCCTTTTACGCTGAAGGTCATCCCGAACCTGGCCGAACGCTGGGAGGCGAGCGCGGATGGGCTTGTGTGGACTTTCTATCTTCGCGAAGGCCTGCGGTGGTCCGATGGCGTCGTGTTCACGTCTGAAGATGTGGCCTTCACGTTCAATGACCTTATTTTCAATGATGACGTTCCCAATTCGGCGCGTGATATTTTCACGCTTGACGGCAAACCGGTCAAGGTCGAGGCGCTCGACCCGCGCACGGTGCGTTTCACGCTGCCCGTCAGGTTCGCGCCCTTCCTCAGGAGCCTGGGCCAGGAGATCCTGCCGCGGCACAAGCTTGCCGCTGCGGTCAAGGCGAAGAAGTTCAACTTTACATGGGGGATCGATGCCAACCCGTTGGACATTGTCGGGACAGGACCTTATCTCCTGGCGGAATACCAGCCCGGGCGCCGGGTTGTTTTCAGCCCGAACCCCTGCTACTGGAAAAAGTCGCCGCAGGGCGGCACGCTGCCCTATATCCAGAAGATCGAATATGTCATTGTCCCAAGCCTGGATGTGGAGCTGCTGAAATTCCTGGAAGGGAGCCTTGACGCGTACACGATGCGCGGCATGGATTATCCTTTGCTCAAGCCGCGGGAAAAGGAAAAGGGCTTTACGGTCTATGACCTGGGGCCTGACCTGGGCAGCAATTTCATCACGTTCAACCAGAACGCCGGGGCGAATCCTTCGACAGGAAAGGCGTTTGTCGCGCCCTGGAAGCACGCGTGGTTCATGGACCTGAGGTTCCGGCAGGCCGTGGCGCACGCCATCGATAAGCGGCGGATCATCGAGATCGTCAAGAACGGCCTGGGCTATCCCCAGGATTCACCCGAAAGCCCGGCAGCCGGATTCTTTTATTGTGCTGATGTGAAGAAATATGATTTCGACCTCGACGCGGCCCGCGCGTTATTGAAGGACATGGGTTTCACGGACAAAGACGGCGACGGCGTCCTCGAGGATGCTGCCGGGCGGAAGCTGGAGTTCAATCTTTACACAAATGCGGATAATTCGGAGCGCGCGGATATTGCTTCGATCATCAGGAGCGATCTGGAGCGGCTCGGGATGAAGGTGAACCTCCAGCTGGTCGAGTTCAACACGCTCGTGTCAAAGTTGACCTCAAGCTGTGACTGGGACGCCATTGTCCTGGGGCTGACCGGTGGCGTCGATCCGCATTTTGGGCAGAACGTGTGGAGTTCCTCAGGCCAGCTGCACCTGTGGGCTCCGCGCCAGAAGGTTCCGGCCACCGCCTGGGAGAAAGAGGTGGACGATATTTTCACGGCCGCGGTCCAGGAAATGGATGAGGCCCGGCGCAAGACGTATTACGACGCATACCAGAAGATCGTGGCCGAACAGCTTCCCGTGATCTACACGGCGCTCAGCGCCCGATTGACCGCGGTGAAGAACAGGTTCGGCAACCTGAAACCATCCCCCTTTGGCGGGGTGTTCCACAACATTGAAGAGATCTATATCAGGGAACCATGACACGCTATATTTCCAAACGCCTGCTGACCGCCGTGTTCCTGCTGCTTGTCATGAGCTTCATGACCTTCATGCTCATGCGCTTGACGCCCGGCAATTATCTCGACACCCTGCGCATGGACCCTCAGATCTCCCGTGACACACTGGCCTATTATGAGAAACTTTACCAGCTTGATAAACCCGCGTGGCAACAGTACCTGTATTGGCTTGCCGGGCTGGCGCGCGGGGAACTGGGGTACTCGTTCTATTATAATGTCCCGGTAGCCCGGATCATCGCCTCCCGTCTGGGCAATACGTTCATCCTTTCGCTGGCGGCGTTCCTGTTGACCTGGATGATCGCTCTTCCTCTGGGGATATGGGCGGCCTTGCGCCGCGGGCAGTGGTCGGACAGACTGGCCCAGTTCATTTCTTATGTCGTCCTGTCGATGCCGGGCTTCTTTGTGGCCATGATCCTTTTGTATGCCGCAGCCCTGACAGGCTGGCTGCCTCTGGGCGGGATGGAAAGTCCCGGGGCGGGCACGTTACCGTTCTGGGGCAGGGTCCTGGATGTCCTCAAGCATCTGGTGATACCGGCCACGGCCCTTTCCCTGGGGTCGATCGCGGCCCTGCAGAAACTCATGCGCGGGAACATGCTCGACGTGCTGGAGCGCCCGTATATCCTCGCGGCGCGTGCGCGGGGCCTGCCGGAGCGCCGGGTGATCTATGTCCACGCGCTGCGTAACGCCATCAACCCCATGATCACGCTGCTGGGCTATGAATTCTCGGCTTTGCTCAGCGGCGCGGCGCTCATGGAGATCATCACCAGCTGGCCGGGGCTGGGCAGCCTGATGCTCACGGCGGTCCGGTCCAAGGATATTTATCTGGTCATGGCGAGCATGATGATGGGCGGGGCCCTTTTTGTGCTGGGGAACCTGCTGGCCGATATCGCGCTGGCCAAGGCTGACCCGAGGATAAGGCTATGAGTGAAATGCGCCTGGCCTGGCAGAGGTTTGTCCGTGACCGCGTGGCGTTCATCGCGCTGGGCGTCCTGGGCTTGCTTTACGCGCTGACGCTGTTCGCTGATGTGATCGCACCGTATACGTTACGGGATGAATCACGCCTGCATACTTATTGTCCGCCTTCAGCCCTTCATGTTCTCGCGGCGGACGGGAGTTTCAGCGGCCTTTACGTGCGCGGGGTGGCCATGCATTATGATGAATACCGTCGGCGTTCTTACAATGAAACGCAGGACGTATATCCTGTCAAATTCTTCGCGCGCGGCGAACCGTATCAGCTTTTTGGATTGGTCCGCATGGACAGGCATCTTTTTTCCGTGGACGAGCCCGGCCGGATCTATCTTCTGGGTGCTGACAGCCGCGGCCGCGATATTTTTTCGCGCATCCTGCACGGGGCGAGGGTCTCCTTGACCATCGGGATCCTGGGTGTCCTGATCTCTTTCGGCATCGGGCTCCTTGTCGGAGGTATCGCGGGATACTTCGGAGGCCATGTGGATAATGTGCTGATGCGCCTGTGCGAAATGGTGATGATGGTCCCGGGGTTCTATCTTTTGCTGGCCCTGCGCGCGGCGGTGCCCGACAGCCTCAGCTCCCTGCAGATCTATGCCGCTATCACGATCATCCTGTCCTTCATCGGCTGGGCCGGGCTGGCCCGCGTGATCCGGGGGATGTGCCTGTCCTTGAAAGAGCGCGACTACGTGCTGGCCGCGTGGACCATGGGGCTGGGCGACATGGAGATCATTGTCCGCCACATTTTGCCCCACACTATTTCATATTCCCTGGCGGCGGTGACGCTCGCCGTGCCTGGTTACATTTTGGGAGAATCTGCGCTCAGCCTGATCGGGTTGGGCATCCAGGACCCTTACGCGAGCTGGGGGAATATGCTGTCCGAAGCCATGAGCATTGTGCGCATACAATTTGCGCCGTGGATATTATGGCCCGCGTTCTTCATAGGCCTTGCGGTCATGTGCTTTAATCTTGTAGGTGACGCCTGGCGCGATGCGTGGGACCCTTTGCTCAAGGGCCGGGGGGATAACGCATGAACGATACGCGCCTTCTTGTCAAAGGTTTGACTGTCACATTAAGGGAGCAGCCCTTCACGCCGATCCTGAAAGATGTTTCTTTTTCCGTCGGCCGCGGGACCATCACGGGCATTGTCGGCGGGTCGGGCAGCGGCAAGACGACTTTGGCGCTGGCGCTGCTTGGGCTTGTGCCCCCGGCGATGCGGGTGAAGAGCGGCGAGATACTTTTTGAAGGGCGCGATGTCCTGGGCATGGATGCCGAGGAGCTTCGCCGCTTGCGCGGGGCGCGCATCAGCATGTCGTTCCAGGAGCCGTCGGGCGCTTTCGACCCCGTGGTCACCATCGGGGCGCATATCCTTGCCGCCATGGCCGCGCACAATCCGTCGGCAGGGACGCTCGCGCGTCAGAAGATGCTCGACCTCCTGGCGCTGGTCGAAGTGCCGGACCCGCGCCGGGTCGCGGCGTGTTATCCGCATGAGCTCTCCGGCGGCCTGCGCCAGCGCGCGATGCTGGCCCTGGCGCTGTGCGCGCGTCCGGCCCTCCTCGTGGCGGATGAACCCACAAGCAGCCTGGACGTGACCCTCCAGGCCCGGGTCATGGCGTTGTTCCGGAAGCTTCGCCGGGAACTCGGCGTTTCCATCGTGCTGATCGCCCATGACCTGGGGATGGTGCGGCGCCTTGCGGATGAGACCGTGATCCTGTCGCAGGGCCGTGTGGTGGGTGCGGACCACGCGTACGCGAAGGCGTTGATGGCCGCGGAGGAGATGTGATATGATCCTGCAGGTTGAGGGCCTTTGCAAAACGTATCCCGGCGGGGTGAAAGCCCTGGACGGTGTCACCCTGGACATCCGCGCCGGTGAGAACCTCGGGCTGGTGGGAGAATCCGGCTGCGGCAAGACCACGCTCGCCCGTGTCGTCATGGGGCTTGTCGCGCCTGATGCGGGGACCGTGCTTTTGCGCGGGAACCCGGACCGCCGTGAGTTCTGCCGCCAGGTGCGCATGGTCTTCCAGGACCCGTTTACGAGCCTGGACCCGCGGTATTCCGTGCGGGAGATACTCAAGGAGGCCCTCACGCTGGAACCGCGCATGACGACCGGGGAAGGGCTGACGCGCATGCGCCGGGTCCTTGACCAGGTGCGCATGCCCCGGGATATCCTGGCCCGTTATCCGCACGAGTTTTCCGGTGGTGAGCGCCAGCGTCTCGCCATTGCCCGGGCCCTGATGACCGAGCCGTCGCTCCTGATCCTCGATGAGGCGGTCTCTTCACTGGACGTGCTCGTGCAAAAAGAGATCGTCCTGATGCTGGAAGAGCTCCAGCAGCGTTTGCACATGACCTATTTCTTTATTTCGCACAACCTGCGCGTGGTCCGGCGGTTGAGCCGCAAGATCGCGGTGATGACCGGCGGGCGTATTGTGGAATATGGCGACCGGGACGCGGTGTTCGACCGTCCGGCGCATCCTTATACCAGGACGCTGATCCAGGCAGCGTTCAATTACGAGGTGGCCCCGTGAGCCTGAATTTTTTCCAGCAGTTGACCCGTGTTTTCGGCCTTCTTGCACTGGGCGTCATGTTCGCCATTATTGCCTTCGCTTGCCTCATTGAGGTCAAGGACCTTGACCTGTGGCTGCATGTGAGGATGGGAGAGATCATCACCACGAGCGGCCATGTCCCGGCCAAAGATGTCCTTTCCGCGACGATCAACGGCCGCGCCTGGGTCAACCATGAATGGCTTTTCCAGGTCGTGGCCTACACGGTGCGTACGGCTTTCGGATTTGACGGGCTGCTGTATATGCAGGCTGTCATGGTCATCCTCACGTTCATGGTCCTTCTGCTGTGGACCTACCGCGGTGACCGTCAGCTCGTCATTTTGCCGTTGTTGTTCAGCGTCATGCAGGTTTACCAGACGCGTTTCACGGTCCGGCCCGATCTTTTCAGCGTGATGTATTTTGTCCTCTTTGTGATGATCCTCTCCACGTTCATGGAGAAGCGCTGGTCTTTGCCGGTGCTGATCGTCGTGCAGGTGCTGTGGGTCAACATGCACGGATATTTCTTCTGGGGCCCGGTCCTTGCCGGTCTATTCCTGGCCGCGGAAGCCGGACGCCGGCACCTGCCGCTGCCCTGGGCCTGGCGTGAGGAAGGGCGGTTGTCTGACGCCGGGTATCACCGCCTTATGGCCGCGCTGGCGCTTGTTATCCTGGCCGGGCTGGCCAATCCTTTGATGTTCAAAGGCGCCGTCTACCCGCTGAAGGTCCTGCTCCAGCTTTCCGGCGGGCACAAGGTGTTCTTCAAGTACATCACCGAGCTTCAGCCTCCCATTGTCTGGGCCAAGTTCTTTGATTTTGGACAGCAGGGGCCCTTCAAAACACTGATCATTGTTTCCGCGATCAGCTTTATCCTGAATATCCGCCGGTTGAACCTGGGGTTATTGCTGGCGTGGTTGCTGGTGCTCGCGTTTGCCCTTTCCGCACTGCGGAATATGGTCTACTTTGCGGTCATAGCGTATGTTGCGGTCATGTTCAACACGGCCGCGCTGGACCTGAAGGCCATGCTCCCCGTGCGGTTCATCAGGGAAGAGTTCGAGTTGCTGTCCGGCTGGCTCTGCAAGATCGCGCTCATCGCGTTCTTTTTGAGTTACGGCGGCGAGATGGCGCAGAACGGGTATTACGATTTCAACAAGTTTGCGCGCAAGAGCGAGTTCCTGGGCATAGCCCAGCGCACCTTTCCCGACGGAGCCGTGGATTTCCTGATCCAGAACGGGTTCAAGGGGCCGATCTTCAACGATTTCAATTCCGGAGCTTACCTCGTCGGCCGCGCGTCTCCCGCCATCAAGGTGTTCATAGACGGGAGGACGGAGCTTTACGGCGACAAATTTTTCAAGTTCTACCGCAAGATATGGGATGAAGGGGACGAAAAGGCCCTGGATGAGGCGGTGGCGCGTTATCACCTTAAAGGCGCGCTGATCGGCGGTGCTTACACGCGCCCGGGCAAGAACGTCCTGAGCCTTTTCAACCGCAAGCACGGGTGGAAGCTTGTTTATTTTGCCGATGACGGGCTGGTTTACCTGCGCGATATCCCCGAGAACGCGGCGCTGATCCGTAAGTTCGCCATTGACCTGAAAACCCTGCCCCCGTTCGTGTCGGATATCCATCGCCTGGGTGCGGCCCAGGTCAACCCTTACCGGGAAACCGCGCGCGCGGCTTACCTGCGCGACATGGGTTATCCCGAGCAGGCCATTGCCCAGGCGGATGCTGCTCTTTCGATCGCTCCGGCGGTGCTGGAGGCGTTCAAGGTAAAGGCTGAGGTTTATGCCGGGAAAAATGACCATAAGAGGGCCTTTGAGAATTACCGCCTTGCCATCCTGCAGAAGCCCGGGGATCCCAAGCTTCGCCGCGGCATGGCGCTCGCTTTTGTCGGCCTGGGCGAATACGAACGGGCCCTGGAGCAGGCCGGGCGGCTGGAGGAAGACCCGAAAGATCCTTCCGGGCCTTATGTGCGCGCGAAAGTGTGCGTCAAAAGAGAGCAATATCAAAAAGCTTATGATATATTGAAGCAGCAGATATTCCCTCTGGAAGAGGGCTTGCCCGAGATCGTCGCCATCGGCGGCTTTTGCGAGGACGCCGGGAAGCTTGATTGGGCCGCGAAGATCTACACGATGGCCCTGGCCCGCGATCCTGACAACGCTGAGGTGATGAAAAAATTGAAGGACCTTGAAGTGAAACGGCGGCAATCGAAAAGGAAGGAAGCTCCATGACGAGAAACGTCCTGACGTTCATCCTGGCGGGCGGCAAAGGCGAACGCCTGAACCCGTTAACGCGTGACCGCGCGAAACCCGCGGTCCCTTTTGGCGGGATCTACCGCATCATTGATTTCACCCTGTCCAACTGCATCAACTCGGGGCTGCGCCGCATCTATGTCCTGATCCAGTACAAATCGTTTTCCCTGCAAAAACACATTCTCGCCGGATGGGATGTAGTTTCATCCCAGCTGGGTGAGTTCATCGACCCGATCCCGGCCCAGCAGCGTTTGGGTGACGACTGGTACCGGGGGACAGCCGACGCGATCTACCAGAACATTTATGCCATCCATGACCATGGCGCTGACCTTGTGCTGATCCTTGCCGGCGACCACCTTTACAAGATGGATTACCAGAAGCTGATCAAGGCGCACCTGGACCACGGCGCGGATGCGTCGGTTTCCTGCATCAAGATGCCCAAGCGGGAATCGCCCCAGCTGGGCGTGATCGAGGTCGACCACGACGGTTTCATTTGCGGGTTCCAGGAAAAACCGCAGGTGCCCAAGACCATTCCCGGCGATCCGGAACATATTTTTGCGTCAATGGGGATCTACCTCTTTAATGGCAGCATGCTGGTCAGCGAGCTGGAACGTGACGCGGCGGACGGCGCGTCGGACCATGATTTCGGCAAGAACATCATCCCCAAACTGGTGGCATCGCAGAAAAAGGTACTCGCGTATGATTTCGGCCAGCAGTCGGATTACTGGCGCGACATCGGGACCCGCGATGCGTATTATCAGGCCAACATGGACCTTGTCGCGCTGCATCCTGCCTTTGACCTGTATGATAAGGAATGGCCCCTGCGCACGCACTATTCGCATTATCCGCCGATGTCGCTGCGCAACGTGCGCGGCAAGGGCGGGGAGACGCCCGGCATGGTCGTTGATTCGATCGTGTCCCCCGGGTGTTTCATCGAGGGCGGGTTGGTGGAACGATCGGTGCTTTCCTCGCAGGTCACGGTACGCAAGGGTGCTCACGTGCAGGATTCCATCCTCATGGACGGTGTCGTGGTAGGCGAGGGCGCGCAGATCAAGAAGGCCATCATTGACAAGCAGGTCACCATCCCCGCGGGGGAGAAGATCGGCTATGACCTGGAGCTTGACCGCACCCGTTTCGCGGTCACGGCATCGGGGATCGTCATCGTCCCGAAAAAGACAGCTATTCCGGAACTTACTTGACGGGAATATGTTTAGTGCCTGAAACATTGTAGACGCCAGCCTCTTCGCCTGGCACGGCGGAAACCAGGGGCATTGGTCATGTTCGTTCATGGTATGAACACCTGATCCGGTATCTTACGGAATAGAATGTCATAGAACTGCAAGCATTGTTTACAAGCGTCAGAAGAATAATTCATTCCTTTATTGACAAGGACATTTTTTACCAATAAATTATAGGTGCTATGGTGCCATATCTGGGGCCTGTGGTATCTGTCTATCCCAATAGGTAACATTCGAGCGAGGGACCCATGGAACAGTTCGGGCAGTTGATGACCATCGATGAAGTGGCGGAGTACCTGCGTGTTAAAAAACGCACGGTCTACGACTGGGTCAAAAAAGACAAGATCCCGGCCGTCAAGATCGTCGGCCTGTGGCGGTTCCGCAAGCAGCGGATCGACGCCTGGCTTGAGGAGGATTCCAAAGCGCAGGAATCCCCGGCGGCCAAGAAATAAAGTCCCGCATGATCGCACGCAAGACATTTTTCAAAGGAGCTCAGCCACATGTATTTCAAGAAGCTTGAGATATTCGGATTCAAATCATTTGCCGAGAAAACCGTGCTCCATTTCGAACCGGGGATCACGGCTGTCGTCGGCCCCAATGGGTGCGGCAAAAGCAATGTTTTCGACGCCATCCGCTGGGTCCTTGGCGAGCAGAGCGTCAAGCAGCTGCGCGGCGGGCAGATGGAAGATGTTATTTTTAACGGCACTGACGCAAAGCTGGCGCTCGGGTTCGCTGAGGTCAGTGTCACGTTCGAGAATGTCCCCCGCGTCCTGCCTGTTGATCATGACGAGGTCACGGTCACGCGCCGTCTTTTCCGTTCCGGGGAGAGTGAATATCTCATCAATAAAGAACCGGTGCGCCTGAAAGATATCGTCGAAGCGTTCATGGGCACGGGGGTCGGTGCCGAAGCGTATTCGCTGGTCCAGCAGGGCAAGGTCGACCTTGTCGTCAGCGCCAAGCCCGATGACCGGCGCGTGATCTTCGATGAGGCCTCCGGCATCACCAAATACAAGGCCAAGAAGCGCGAGGCCATGAACAAGTTGAAGGAGACGGACGATAACCTCTTGCGCCTCAATGACATTGTCGTCGAGGTAAAACGCCAGATCACCTCCGTCGAACGCCAGGCGCACAAGGCCAAGCGTTATAAGGACGAGTTTGAAAAGCTCAAGGGCCTTGAGCAGGCCTATGCGTTCCACCAGCTTGATGCTTTGGGCCGTGAGCGCGCCGGGATCCAGCAGGCGCTCGCTGACCTGAAACAGCGCGAGGAAACCCTCGTGAGGGACCTTGAAGATTTCCGCCAGGTCGTCGAACGTGAGACGCTTGCGCTGGAGGACATCGGCCAGAAGGTGAACGAATCCCGTTCCCAGGAATTGAAGCTCGAGAACCAGATCGAACTGGCCAACCGCCAGATCGGTTTCAACGAAGAGCGCCTTGGGAATATTGCGCAGAACGAGAAACGTGTGGCCGAACAGAAAGAACAGCTGGTCGTCAAATGCGCTGCGCAGGAGGGAAAGATCGCCGAGCTTGAAAAGCTCCTTGGTGATTTTGAGGCCGATTTCGCTTCGACGTCGGAAGAGCTCGCGCAGAAGCGCGCGGTCCTCGCCGGCCTTGTGGGTGTGATCCAGGAATATGAGCAGACGATGCATGCTGACGAGGAGAATATCCGCCAGATGACCGCCCGTTTTGCCGCGATGAAAGCCGAGCTGACGGAGATCATGAAAGAGCGCGAGGGGTACCTTGCCCGCCGTCATCGCCTTGATCAGGAGCAGTCAAAGGTCGTGCGTGAGCGTTCCGAGATCGAATCCCGGTTGAGCGGCCTTTCCGATGGCATCCGCGCTATTATGGCCCGGCGCAACGAGCTTCAGGATGAACTGGGGCGCGCCAAAGCTGAGCTTGCGGCGGCCCAGGAGGAATTTGCGGGCCTTAACGCGGCCATCAATGACCTGGAACGTAAAAAGCTTTTCCTTGTTTCCCAGAAAGAATTCATTGAAAAACTGCATGTGCAGTACCAGGACATGCCGGATCCCGTCGTGACAGGGCACTTTTTCTCCCCGATCCCGCCGGCCGACCGGCACACCGGGTTTATTGGCAAATTGAAGTCTGTCCGCCAGGTCCCTGCCGAAAATCAGGATGACCTTCGTCGTCACCTCGAGGGCATGGAGGCGGCCGGGCTTTACGAGATCATCTGCGAAACAAAATTCGTTGAGCTTGACCCTCTGGCCATTGCCGGCGAGATCGAGGCGATCGATGTCCGTCTCGGCGACATGGCCCTGCAGCGCGGCGAAAAACAGGCGCTCATTACGGAGCGTACGCGCGGCGTCGAGGTGCTCAATCAGGAAGTCCATGCGCAGGACAAACGCCTGTCCGTCTGTGAATCCCAGCAGCAGGATATCAGTGCGCAGGCCGAGAAGCTGCTGCAGGAATCCACTGTTGTCGACGGAGAGATCCGCGAGGCGGATGAGGGGCTGGTGCGCCTGAACGCAAGCGAGGCACAGCTGACGGGTGAGGCGGCGCTATTGGAGGGCGATCTTAAGGCCACGCAGGAAAACCTCAGCAACCGTGAAGAGGCCGTCGAGGCCAGCCGCGCGGAGCGGGAAGAAGCGGCCGTGGCGCTGGCCCAGTTCGAATCCGAGATCAACGCCATGCGCGAACGCGAACGGTCATGGCGCGACAATCTGGAAATGTTCCGTTCTTCGTTGAACGGTTATTTAGATGAAATGAGCCGCCTGAACACGGAGGCTTCTTCTTTTGACGAGCGGCGCCAGAAATTGCGTGCGGATATCGCTCAGCTGGAGCAGTCAATGGTCGTTTTGCGCGGGGAGAGGGAAGCTTTGAAAGAGTCTCTCGCGCGTTTTGAGGCGGAAGAAAAGGACCTGGCTCAGCGCACCGGCAGTTTGCGCGCCGAGATCGCGGGCATGGGCAAGGAACTGGGTGACGCGCGCGACAATTCTCACGGGATGGCCATGCGCGGGCAGCAACTGGATTTTCAGGAACAGGCGATCAAAGAACGCATGCTCCAGAGGTACAGCCTTGATCTTGCCGCGATCGCCCTGGCGCCGGCGGCGGGTGAGACGGGTGAGCAAGTAGCTCCCCTGGCGCCGGTTGAAGCGCCTGCGCTCGATATCGAGGCTCTCAAGGCGGAGATCGCTGTTCTGGTGAAGCGCTGCGATTCTTTCGGCGGCGTTAATCTCCTTGCCATTGAAGAGTTTGAAGACCTTAAGGGCCGTTTCCAGTTCCTGACGCAGCAGCAAAGCGATCTTCTGGAAGCCAAGACATCCCTTGAACAGACCATCCGCAAGATCAATAAGACCACGCGCGAGCTTTTTGTGGAGACCTTTGTCAAGATCAACGAGCGCTTCCGTGAATATTTCAAGGTCCTTTTTAACGGCGGCGAGGCCCAGTTGGTGCTCCTTGACCCCGAGAACGCGCTGGAGTCCGGCATCGACATCATTGCCCGCCCTCCAGGGAAAAAACTGCAGAACATCAGCCTTTTGTCCGGTGGTGAGAAGACCATGACCGCGATCGCCCTTATTTTCGCGGTTTTCCGTGTCAATCCAAGCCCGTTTTGCGTCCTTGATGAGATCGACGCCGCGCTCGACGAAGCCAATGTGGGCCGGTTCGCGACCGTTCTCAAGGAATTCGCGAAGATCTCGCAGTTCATCGTCATTACGCACAACAAGAAGACCATGGCGAATGCCAATGTCATGTACGGCGTTACCATGCAGCAGCGCGGTATTTCCAAGGTCGTGTCCGTGAAATTCACGGGAGACAAGCAGGAGCCCGTGCCGGTCCAGGATGTTCCGAAGGCCGATGAGGTGAAAACGGAGGAGTTGGCCGGAGTTTAAGTGCCTGTATTTTTATTCCGGATCTTATACCAGCAGGACCCGGATTTTCTTAAGAGCGTAACATCAAGAAAGCCAAAGGATTCCCTTCCTTTGGCTTCTTTGTCTCATGCCTTGACACGTTTGAAACGCGTATGTTATACTTCAGCACTTCGGAGTGTTATGCCATGATGGAATTTATTAGAAAATTAAACGGGATCGACCTGTTGCTCATCCTGCTCGCCGTGAGGACGTTCTACAGCGCGATGAACGGCGGGTTTGTTGCGGAGTTCGTCAAGAATCTGGGCGTGTTTGTCTCGGTATTCGCCGCGTTGCATTACTATGTGAAACTCGCCGCTTATATCGGCCAAAACATAAAATTCGCTGTGCCGGTGAGCCAGCCTTTGGCTTTTGTCATGATCTGGCTGGTCGTTCTTTTCGTGTTCCGGTATTTCCGGGAAGGTTTGGGAATGGTCTTCACGGTCCAGACGGTTTCGCTGGTGGACCGTTGGGGCGCGGCTGTTATATCCGTGGTCCGGTTCATTCTGACGGGGAGCCTTATTCTATTCCTGTTCTTGCTGGCTCACGAGCCGTATATGGAGCACCTGACGCGGGCGTCTTTTTCGCAGAAATATGTCCTGCCCGTCGCACCTGAAGTTTATCGCAAGATCACCCGGGGTCTGGTCACGAAGTTCTACCCGGACGAAAAGATCAACCAAGCCGTGTTCGATCAATTGGCTGTGCCCGGGAAGCGTTGAACCGGCGGAGAATATTGCCGTGAGCCTTATCCCGGAAGAGATCATAACGCGCGTCCTGGAACGGACCGACATCGCGGAACTCATCGGCAGTTACACCCCCCTGAAGCGGGCGGGGAAGAATTATAAAGCTCTTTGTCCTTTTCATAACGAGAAAACCCCGTCGTTCGTGGTGACGCCTGACAAGCAGATATTCCATTGTTTCGGGTGCGGGGCCGGCGGTAATGCCATTTCGTTCGTCGTGAAGCAGGAAAGGATGGATTTTCCTGAAGCGGTGCGGTTCCTGGCCGCAAAGGCGGGGATCGAGGTCCCGGAGAAGGGCCGCGATGCCGATAGCCAGAAGCAGAACGCGCTCAGGGACATGGTTTTTGCAGCCAATGCCGCGGCGGTGGAATATTTTCACGCCAATCTTGTTGGCGGTCGCGAGAAGGAGGTCGGTGTTGCGCGGGAATATTTGAAGACCCGCAAGCTGAACCTTGACGCGGTCAAGCGTTTCAAGATCGGTTATAGTTACGACGCGTGGGACGGGCTGACGCGGCATTTGCGGACCAAGGGATTTGACAGCGCGATCATTGATAATTCAGGGCTTGTTGTCACGCGCGCGGATGGCGCGAAGAAAGGTTCTTACGACCGTTTTCGCGGGCGGGTGATGTTCCCGATCTTCGATTACCGCGGGCGCCCCGTCGCTTTTGGCGCGCGGGCCTTGAAGAAGGACGACAAGGCCAAATATATAAATTCACCCGAGACGCCGGTTTACACCAAGGGCCGGCATCTTTACGGATTGAACTGGGCGAAGGATGCGCTTGCCCGTGAAGACAGGGTGATCATTGTTGAAGGGTACCTGGATTTTATCCGGCCGTTCCTCGCGGGGGTCGAGAATGTTGCCGCGTCACAGGGAACAGCGTTGACCCCGGACCAGATCCGGCTTTTGCGGCGCTACACGCGCAATGTCACGATGCTTTTTGATATGGATCCCGCAGGGCAGTCGGCGGCGCTGAGAAGCCTCGATATCCTGCTGGAAGAGGAGATGGATGTCAAGGTCGCCGCGCTGGCTGACGGCGAAGACCCTGACTCTTTCATCCAGAAGTTCGGGGCTGAAGATTTTCGCCGTTACGTGCGCGAGGCCAAAAGCCTCTTTGAGTTCAAGCTTGAACGGCTGAAACTGGAGTTTGACGTCCGTGCGGCGGAAGGCCGCGGGGCCATCCTCCGCGAAATGCTGACGACCATCGAAAAGGTCGCCAACACCAGCGTGAAGAGTTCGTATCTGAAAGAGCTCCGTTCGTCGCTCAGTGTGAACGAATACGAGATCGAGGCTGAGCGGCAGAATATTTTGAAGAAACGCCCGGCATTGCCGCGTCCTGCTGATGCAAGGACCAATGGCCCGGACCCCGCGTTGAGCGTCGGGTTCTCCTCTGATGAGGAATGGCTTTTACGGTTCATCATGGCGGATGCGCGATGGCTGAAAGAGGCGCGGGCGCAGATCGACCCCGGTGATCTTCCCGGGGAGGCGGCACGGAAGGTGCTGGCAGCGGCGTACGGCCTTTTTGATGAAGGGCGTGAAGCGGGGCCGGCGGCACTTGTTGGTGAATTCGCGGATGAAGGGCTTCGCCGCAAACTCATGGCCATCGCGTCAGAGCCGGATACCATGGCCCCCGGGACCGCCGTAAAGGCGTTCGGGGATTGCCTCAAACGGATCCGCGACCGTGGCCGCAAGGGTAAGCGCGAACAATGGAGAGAAAAGATCCGCCAGGCTGAGAAGTCAGGTGATCATGAAGCGCTTAGACGCGCTCAGGAAGAATTCAATCAGCTCCTAAAAGGATGAGGATGTAATGAAGGAAGAAAAAGAAAAAGATTTCCAGCAGGACCTGGAGAAGCTCGTAGCTTCCGGGAAGAAGAAGGGGTTCCTGACCTACGACGAGGTCAACGAGACCCTTTCCGATTCCATCGCTTCTTCCGAAGACATCGATCAGGTCTTTGAGATACTTGACGGCAAAGGCATCAGGGTTGTGGATTCCGGCGAGGAAGAGCAGGTCGAGAGCGACGCGGCCGCCGAGGACGCGCGTGAGCAGGCCAAGCGCCCCACCGATGAAAGCGCCGAGGAAGACAACGTTTACGCCGAGAAGTTCATCCCGCTTGACGATCCGGTGAAGATGTACCTCAAGCAGATGGGCTCTATTTCACTGCTGACGCGGGAAGAGGAGATATCCCTCGCCAAGCGCATTGAGGAAGCGGAGTTCAAGTTCGCGGAAGCGCTTTTCGTTAACGCTTACGCGCGGCGCGAGGCCATGAACACGATCGAGCGCGCCCTCAAGGAAGAGATCAGCGTTGAAGATGTGGTCAAGGATGAACTGGAACGCCGTCCGACGCTGCTCAAGGACCTCCGGCGCACGCTGGACAAGGCCCGTCGCGCCAAGAAGATCACCGAAGCGATCGCCTGCGTGGCGGACTTCAAGCTGACGGCGTCGGTCAATGAGCAGATCATCGGCCGTATCGACGAGATCCTGTACCGTGTGCACCGCTGCGACAAATTGTTGGGCATGAAAAAGATCGACACCTCCCGCAAGCAGGTCATGGAGGAAAAGAGCCGTTTGCTCAAGGACCTGATGGAGCCTGTGGCCCGCGTGCGCGAGCAGTTGCGCGTGATCCGCATGCGCCAGACGCAGTTCAACAAGGCCAAGAAGAAGCTGGTGGAAGCGAATTTGCGCCTTGTTGTCAGCATTGCGAAGAAATACATCAACCGCGGTTTGTCGTTCCTTGATCTGATCCAGGAAGGTAACATGGGCCTGATCCGCGCGGTGGAGAAGTTCGAATACAAGCGCGGCTACAAATTCTCGACGTACGCCACGTGGTGGATCCGCCAGGCGATCACGCGTTCGATCGCCGATCAGGCGCGCACCATCCGTATCCCGGTGCACATGACCGAAACGATCAACAAGATCATCCGCATCTCCCGCCTTTTCGTGCAGGAGAACGGCCGCGAGCCCGCGGCGCAGGAGATCGCCAAGCAGATGAAGATCCCGGCCAGCAAGGTCAAGGAGATCATGAAGATATCCCAGGTGCCGATTTCCCTGCAGACGCCCATCGGCGATGAAGGCGATACGAACTTCGGGGATTTCATCGAGGATAAAAAGGCCATTTCACCGGCCAACGCGACACTGCATTCCATGCTCAAGGACGAGATCCAGTCGGTCCTCGACACCCTGGACGAGCGCGAGCGCAAGATCCTGGAGTTGCGTTTCGGGATCGTGGACGGCACCAGCCGGACGCTGGAAGAGGTAGGGGCTGAATTCAACGTGACGCGTGAACGCGTACGCCAGATCGAATCCAAGGCCCTGCGGAAGCTGCGCCATCCGACCCGTTCCCGGCGCATCAAGATGTTCCTCGATATGTCGGTCAAAGAGGATCACGTGATCTGAGGTTATGTAACGTTTAAGTCCAAAAGGCCTGTTTGGGGAAACTCAAACAGGCCTTTTTTCATGCCTCCCGATTTGGCACTGATAATAAGTATATGTTATCTTTTAATCCAGGTGGACGCAGTTTGTGCCAACAGGGAGGGGAGGCGTTGGATTTAAGGCGGATTTCACAGAGATCCTTTGCGTGTGCGCTGACACTGGTATTTATGGTGTCGGATGTGAGCGTTTATGCGCAAGGGGTGATCCAGTTGCCGCCTCCAGGTACGCGCCTGGCGTTAAGCCCGGTTTTTGTCCCGCCTGTGCTCAAGGGTGTCAAGGTTTACCGCAACGATCCGTTCCGTTTTGATTTTATCCTTGATAAAGGTGATGCTAAAGCAACGGATGAGCAGGTTAAAATCGATTCTACGCGTCTGATCAAATATTTCCTCGCCTCCCTGACCGTTCCCGAAAAAGACCTCTGGGTCAACCTGTCCCCTTATGAAAAAGACCGCATAGTACCCGAGGCGTTCGGCCAGACAGAAATGGGCCGCGACCTGCTGGCGCAAGACTATATCCTGAAACAGATCACGGCGTCGGTGATCTATCCCGATGAAAAAGTGGGCAAGGAATTCTGGGACAAGGTTTACGCCGAAGCGCTGAAGCGTTATGGAACGACCGATATCCCCGTGGATACCTTCAACAAGGTCTGGATCGTCCCGCAGAAGGCGACGGTCTATGAAAACAAGGACGCCGCCTTCGTGGTCGAGAGCCGATTGAAGGTTATGTTGGAAACAGATTATATGGCCACTGCTCGGGCGGACATAAAGTCCGCCCCTACAACGCAAGCAAGTGACATATCGAGCGTAGGGGCGGACCTTGTGTCCGCCCGTGATGAGATCGCCAAGAACGTCCTGCGTGAAATCATCATCCCCATCCTCGAAAAAGAAGTCAACGAAGGCAAAAACTTTGCCACACTGCGCCAGGTCTACAATTCGCTCATTCTTGCAACATGGTACAAGCGCAAGGTCAAGGCCGGCATCATGGGCCAGGCGTATGTTGACAAGCAAAAAACGGGCGGGATCGATATTGCTGACAAGAATGAGAAGGAAAAGATCTGGTCACAGTACGTTGAGGCGTTCAGGCGGGGGGCGTATAATTTGATCAAAGAAGAGGTTGATCCGGGGACACAGACAATGATCCCAAGGAAGTATTTTTCAGGTGGAACAGATCTGGCCATGGAGGATAAGTTCGAGGTAAAGACCGTTGATCCTGAAGGGTCTCTCAACGTACAAAGAGGAGAGCTGTTTGTTGTTAGTACTAAAGACGAGGTTCTCCCGCCGTCGTGGAGAGAAACGACCCGTGTCGTCGATGCATTAAATATAAAAACATTTCCGGAGATTGAAAGCAGCATTGGTGTTGAATTGAGATCGGGGCATTGCGTCGTGTCTGTTTCCGGCATTTCGGGCGTCGGAAAAACAACCTTGATCGACGCGTTAGGAAAATACCTTAGGGGTATGGGGTATAACGTTGCAACGATCAAGGGAGACGATTTCCTGAAATACAAAAAAGCGACAGCAGGTTTTTTATTCAAGAAGGTATTTGTCAAGATAGCTTCATTGTTCCCCCGCATATCGAAAGAACGGATCCTGAAGTATATATTTCAGAATTTCTTTGATCTGGACGCTGTGAATGAGTTTGAACAACAGATCAGCAAGCTGACCGAGCAAGAAAGTATATTATCGTTTAAGACCAGAGGAGGGACGGAGCAGGTTTCGTTGGGAAAGGGAAAGAAAGTTGTTTTAGTCGAACAGATCTATGGCCGGCTATTATTCGGGCATTTTTCAAATGTTAATATACTGTTAGAATGAGATGGGCGTCTTGCCATGGAATCCTGGATCAAGAGGGAGGCGCATAAGAGGGATCTTTCCCCTTTTGTGGTCAAGATCTTTTCCGGCATTAAGGAGCATTTTCAGGAGACGCAGGAGTTGGTGCAGCTTTCTGGAGGGATCGAAAAATTCGATTTCGTAATTAATACGGACGAAACAGAATTTCCAACAATAAATAAAGTGAATAATGGCGGTATTGACCTTAATTCAACTCAAATCGACCTAACTAGCAAGGGCAATGGCGATGCTGATAATTTCGATATTGATCCCGCTTTGCTCAAACGCATGCAAAATGCACCCGGTGTAACGCCTGTCATTGTGGGCATCCATTCTCTGGACAGTTTGCAGCAGTTCCTGGAAATTCACCTGTAGCGTGATATATGCGAAGGGCTTTATATAAGTTGATAATATTTCTTATATATGGTATTGTTTTTAAACTGTTTTTCGGGGATTTTCCTTGTTTTATTGATAAAGAATTCTCGTGCCAGGGTTTCGGGCCTATAGCTCAGTCGGTTAGAGCAGGAGACTCATAATCTCTTGGTCCCTGGTTCGAGTCCAGGTGGGCCCAGATTTGTTATAATATTGTTCCAGGCCGTTATTTCGGACGCATAGCTCAGCTGGTTAGAGCGCTGCCCTCACATGGCAGAGGTCGAAGGTTCAAGTCCTTCTGCGTCCACCATTTTGTTCCTCCAGCGCTAAATGTTCCAACCAGAATTGTGGAACATTTAGCGCAATATGGGAGACCAAAATGGTGCTCTGGCCGAGCTCCGCGAGGGCAGAGCAAAAAAGAATAATAGTAATGTTTCGGTGGTGATCGTGGAATTGCCGTGTCCACGAGTAGCGTAAAGATATTTCTGGCCGAGCTCCGCGAGGGCAGAGCACAACTAGAAGTATTGATTTATTTAAATGAAAGGTTACGCCTGTGGCCGAAAAGAATGTGAAAGACCTTTTGAGGAAGCTTGTGGCGCTCCAGAAGATCGACGCCGAGGTTTACGAGTTCAAGCGTGCCATCAAGGAACAGCCCGCCCTTCTCGACGGCATCAAGGCCAAATTTGACAAGAAAATGACCCGTTATCAGGAGCTCGAGGCCCGCGCCCAGGAGTTGGAGCGCGCCCGCAAGGCCAAGGAACTTGACCTGAAATCTCGGGAGCAGGAGATCGTCAAGGCCAATGCGGACTTGATGGCCTTGAAGACCAACAAGGAATACCAGGCCAAGTTGTTCGAGATCGAGAACAAAAAGTCGGACAAGTCGATCCTCGAGGATGCCATCCTTAAGTTTTTTGATGACAGCGCCAGGCTCGCGGAAGATATGGCCAAAGAGAAAGTTCTTGTCGACGCGGAAGAAAAGATCTACCTGGCCGAGAAGGACAAGGTGGATGCCGCGGTGAAAGTCCTGCTCGACAAGGTCGCGACCTTTGAATCCCAGCGCAACGACGCGTGCCAGGGGATCGACAAGGCCACGCTGGCCATGTATGAGCGTCTTGTTGAGAACCGTCATGGCCTGGCCATGGTGCCGATCGTTAATGACACGTGCGGTGGTTGCTATATAAAGCAGACCGCGCAGATGCTCAACAAGCTTGAGATCTGTGACGAGGTCGTGCGCTGCGAAACGTGCGCCAGGATCCTTTATCTTGAGAATGTGCTTTCATGATCTCCTGGGAGATCTTTTCTGACGGGGCCTGCAGCGGTAATCCGGGCCCCGCGGCCATCGGGGCCGTGATCCGCCGGGATGGCGTGATCGTTAAAGAGATATCCGAACCTATCGGCGTTGCGACAAATAATATCGCTGAATATCGGGCGTTCATCCGCGGGATCGAAGCGGCGCAGGCACTTGGCGCCGAGCAGGTCAAGTTACGCACCGACAGCGAGCTTTTGTTTTATCAGATCAAAGGCAAGTACAAAGTCAAGCATGTCAATATGAAGCCTTTGTATGAAAAGGCTGTGGCGCTTTTAAAGCGTTTCAAGAATGTCGAATGCAAGGTGGTCCCCCGGGAGCAGAATCAGGAAGCTGACCGGCTGGCCACATCCGCTCTTAAAAAGAATGTTTTGCAGAACGCAAGCCACGACGACCGCCCCGATGTGTTCATCATGGGGGAGGAAAGTCCGAGCTCCAAAGGATAGCGCACCCAGATAATGCTGGGGACGTTCTGTTTTGCTTACGCAAATGCAGGGCGGGCGAATAGAGCCACAGGGACGAACCCCTTCAGTGGGGGGTGAAACGGGCGATCTCTGCGCGGAGCAAGGCCAAATAGAGGAGAGATCCTGCTGCCATGAAAGTGGCCGGGATGCGGGGCTATCCGTCCCGTTATATCCTCGGGTAGGCCGCAAGAGTCCTGGAGGCAACTCCGGGAGTAAGTTGGATGGTCGTCCTTTCCGGTCAGCCGCAAGGCTCACCGAAAAGAACAGAACTCGGCTTATGTGGCGAGCGTTCAGCAAAAAGTGAAAAAATGATTTTCTAAAGTTGAACAAACAAGGAGAAGTAGATGTCAGGTCATTCAAAATGGGCAAAGATCAAGCATAAAAAAGGCGTCACGGATGCCAAGCGCGGGGCCGCATTCACCAAGATAACCCGAGAGATCGTCACAGCGGCCAAAGAAGGCGGCGGGGACCCGGATGTCAATCCGCGTTTGCGCACGGCCATGCTGCGGGCGCGCGGGCTGGGGATGCCGTCGACCAACGTCGAGAACGCGATCAAGAAGGGAACGGGCGATGTGGAAGGCGTTGTTTATGAATCATTCACGTTCGACGCTTACGGCCCGGGCGGCGTGGCGATCTTCATCGAAGGTTTGACGGACAACAAGAACCGCACAACGGCAGAAGTGCGCACGGCGCTGACCCGTAAGAACGGTGCTTTGGCATCGCCGGGTTCTACGGCGTATATTTTCAGCAAGAAGGGTTTGATCGAGGTCGAGACCAAGTCCATCGGCGAGGACGCGCTGATGGAGATCGTCCTGGACGCGGGGGCCGAAGACATGAAGGTCGAGGGGGATGTCTATGAAGTGACCACCGACCCGACATCGCTGGAACCTGTCAGGAAGGCGCTTGAGGCCAAGAAGATCGCCATGAAATCGGCGGAAGTCACCATGATCCCGACGAACACCAAGAAGATCGCGGGGCAGGAAGCCAAGAATATCCTGGCGCTTATCGAAGCGCTTGAAGATAACGAAGACGTCCAGAATGTCTACGCGAACTTTGATATTTCCGACGAAGACATGGCCGCGTTGGAAGAGTAAAGCGGGTGGGGCAGCCGATGCGGGTGATGGGGATCGATCCGGGGCTAAAGGCCACGGGATACGGTGTGGTCGAGCGCGGCCTTGACAGGCGCGTCAGAGCTTTAGAGGCCGGCACCATTGAACCGAACCCCCGCAACCCGCTGGCCGGCAAACTGGTGAAGATCCATCAACACCTCGGCGATATCCTCGATCGCCAGAAGCCTGATGTGGTTGTTCTTGAAAAACTTTACGCGCATTATGCGCATCCCATGACCGCGGTGGTGATGGGGCATGCGCGCGGTGTTATATGCCTGGTCTGCGCCCAGAGGGGTGTGGCGGTCATTGAAGAAAGCCCCAAGCGCGTGCGCAAGGCTGTTGTCGGCAATGGCAACGCATCCAAAGAGCAAACACGGCGCGTGGTGGCAAATTATTTGAAAATTGATCCGGCCAGTCTCACGCTTGACGCTTCAGACGCGCTGGCGCTCGCGTTGGCCCATGCCGGTCGGGGAAATCCATGATCTCCCGCCTTAAAGGAAAGGTCGTTGAAAAGAAGGACAATACCGTCATTGTCGAGGTCAACGGGCTCGGCTATGAGGTGTTCGTTCCTTCATCGGTCTTCCAGCGCCTGGATGCCGCCATGGATCCTGACGGCAATATTTCCCTCATGACGCACCATTATTTCCAGATGACGCCCAGCACGGCGACGCCGCTCCTGGTAGGGTTCCTGAACGAGCTCGAAAAGGATTTTTTTCTCCAGTTCATTTCCGTTTCCGGGATAGGGCCCAAGGCCGCGGTTCGGGCGCTCAACAGATCGATCGCCGAGATCGCGCGCGCGATCGATGAAGGGGATGCCGCGTTCCTGAAAACGCTCCCGGGCATAGGCCAGCAGAAGGCGAAGGATGTTATCGCGAAGCTGCAGGGCAAACTGGGGCGCTTCGGCCTTATCGGCGACCAGGCTGTCAAGGAGTCGCCGGCCATCTCACGCCAGGTGTTCCAGCAGGAAGCTTTGGATGTGCTGGTGCAGTTGCAGTACAAGAAAGCGGAGGCGCTGGCCATGATCGCGGGGGCGCTGGCGCATAATAAAGATATCAACACGGCGGAAGAGCTGCTCAACGAGATTTACGCCGCATCGAGGAGGCCATGATGGATCAAGGGCAGGCGGACCATTTGAAGGGCGCTGTCGAAGCGCTGTTGTTTGTGAGTGAAAAGCCCGTGACGGTCGAGCAGATCAAGGCCGTGATCGCGGGGTCGGCAGCGCAGGATATCAAGGCCGTGCTCGACCAGCTGAAGAATGATTATGACCTTGCCGCTTCGGGTACCGCGGCGCGCGGCATGACCGTTGTCGAGATCGCGGGCGGGTGGCAGATGCTCTCGAGTTCGCTTTTCGCGGAGTATGTCCGTGAATTCTATAAGACCCGGCACAAGGAAAAGCTTTCGCGCGCCGGGCTTGAGGTGTTGGCCATCATTGCCTACAAGCAGCCTGTGTCGCGCACAGATGTCGAGGTGATCCGCGGTGTCAATTCCGACGGGACGGTCATGCACCTGCTGAACAAGGGGCTTATCAAGATCGCGGGCCGCAAGGAAGTTCCCGGAAGGCCTTATGTGTACGGCACGACGAACCAGTTCCTGGAATATTTCGGCCTTCGCGCGCTTGAAGACCTTCCCCGGCTGGAGGATTTTCCCGCGCTCATGGCCAGGACGAACGAAGCGGGCCGTGAAGCCCCGCCCGCGGCGGATGCCCCGGAGGGCGCGCCGGTACCGGCGGACACCCAGGAAGAGATCGCCCGCGCGCAGACCCTCCTGGACATTGAAGAACTTGAGAAGCATACCAACGCGCTGTCCGCGGCTCCCGCGGATGAGGCGCTGGGAGAATCCAGCGGACAGTCAAGGGTTATGGAGGATGACAATGGACCTCAGCAAGCTTCGGCATAATATCGACGCGATCGATGAACGGATCGTCGATCTTCTCAATGACCGGGCCAAAGTCTCGCTGGAGATCGGCAAGCTCAAGGTCAAGGTCAATGGCGAGGTGTACGCTCCGGAGCGGGAACGCAAGGTCCTGGAGCATGTGCGCGCGCTGAACAAGGGCCCCATGGCGCCCTCAGCCTTTGATGCGATCTACCGGGAGATCATGTCATCGTCGATCTCCCTTGAAAAGCGGCTGCGCATTGCCTATCTGGGAGCGGAAGGATCAAATTCCCATTCCGCGGCTGTAAAGAAATTCGGTACCCAGCTGACCTATGTGGGCTGCGGCAGTATCGCGGAAGTTTTTAGGCGGGTGGAGGACGGGGATTGCGATCACGGTGTCGTGCCGATCGAGAATTCGGTCGAAGGCGCGGTGACCCCGACGGCAGACCTCCTGGTGGATTCTGACCTGCAAGTGTGCTCCCAGCTGACGCTGAAGATATCCCACGCCGTCATGGCGCAATGTTCCCTGGACAAGGTCCGCAAGATATATTCCAATCCCCAGGTCCTGGCCCAGTGCCGCAACTGGCTTTTGGCCAATCTGCCGCCGGACCGGGTCAAGCAGGTGAGCGTCGCCTCGACCACGGACGCGGCCAGGCTCGCGGCCGGTGAGAAGAATGCGGCAGCGCTGGCCTCGGCCGACTGCGCGCGCATTTACGGGCTGTCGATCATCAAAAGCAATGTTCAGGATATCGCCCATAACGCGACGAGGTTCTTTGTTATCGCCGGGAGGGACGCACGGCCGACAGGAAAGGACCGTACATCCATCGTCTTTTCGATCAAGGACCGCGTGGGGGGGCTTTACGCGATGTTGGCGCCCTTTGCCAAGAACGGCATCAACCTGACCCGGATCGAGTCTCGTCCGATCAAGAAAAAGGCATGGGATTATTATTTCTTTCTGGACCTCCAGGGCCATCGCGAGGACAAGAATGTCCATAAGGCCCTCGTGCAGCTGGAAGGTATGTGTAAATCATTGAAGATACTGGGATCTTATCCCGAGGCCTTATGAAAAACAGAGCGAACAAGAACATTCTCGGGATCAAGCCCTACATTCCCGGCAAGCCTATTGCCGAAGTGAAGCGTGCTTTCGGGTTAAAGCGCGTGATCAAGCTCGCGTCGAACGAAAACCCCTACGGGCCATCGCCGCGTGTTCTGGCGGCGATCGCGCGCGCGGCCAGGGATGTCAACCGTTATCCTGACGGGAATTGCCATGAATTGCGTCAGGCTTTGGCCCGGCGCATGAAGGTCGCACCTGAGCAGCTGGTGTTCGGCTGCGGGTCAGATGAGGTGATCGTTCTGGCGCTGCGCGCGTTCGTGAACCCCGGGGACGAGGTGATCGTTGCCAAACCGTCGTTCCTGGTTTATTCGATCGCTTCCATCGCGGTCGGGGCCAAACTTGTCGAAGTGCCGCTCAAGGGGCTGCGTTATGACCTTGAAGCCATGAAGAAAGCTGTTACACCGAAGACCAAGATCGTTTTTATCGGGAATCCTGATAATCCTTCGGGCCAATATATCTCAAAGGCTGACGTGGACGCGTTCCTTAAGGGTTTTCCCCAGGATGTGCTGGTATTCTTTGACGAAGCGTATTTTGAATTCGTCACGGAAAAGGATTATCCGGATACGCTGGCGCTGCTCAGGAAGCGGGGTAATATCATTGTGTCCCGGACATTCTCCAAGCTGTTCGGCCTGGCGGGATTGCGTGTCGGTTACGGGGCTGCGAGCATCGAGGTTGCGGACCTGATGAACCGCGCGCGTGAGCCTTTTAACGTTACATCGATAGCCCAGGCCGCGGCGCTGGCCGCGCTCAAGGATGAGGCTCATTTCAGGAAGAGTCTCAAGGTGCTGACGCGCGAGAGGGACTTTGTCTGTGCCGAACTCGGCAAGCTCGGGGGGCGCGGCGTCGCTTACAGCAAAGGATGCACGAATTTTGTCCAGGTGCGCCTGCCGGGCGACAGCACCGCCACGGCGCTGGCCTTGATGAAGAAAGGCGTTATCGTGCGCGACATGAGCGTCTGGGGGCTTCAGCATTACATCCGTGTCACGATAGGGACTCCGGCAGAGAACAGGATGTTCCTGCGGGCGTTGAAAGAACTTGTTTGATCAGGGGAATTTAACGTACATTTTCAGGGAAGGGGACTTGTCATGTTCCACAGGTTTATGTTCCGCCGGGCTGTTATCCTCGGCACGGGATTGCTGGGCGGTTCTTTCGCGCTCGCGTTGAAAAAGCACCGTCTCGCAGCGCAGGTTGTTGGCACGTCGCGCCAGGAGTCTTCACTGCGCCTGGCCCAGGAGATGAAGGTCATTGACGAGGGCACGCTGGATGTGAACAAGGCCATCCAGGGCGCGGACCTTGTTGTCCTGGCGGGTCCTGTCAAGGTCATCCTCGGGCAGATCCAGGATATTTCCAAGCATTTGCGCCGGGGCTGCATCGTGACCGACGTCGGCAGCACCAAGACCGCTATTGTCGAAGCAGCGGAGAAGCTTTTCCCGCCGCATGTCCTTTTTGTCGGGTCGCATCCCATGGCGGGGTCTGAAAAGAGCGGGGTCGCGCATGCCCGGGAGGATCTTTTCAAGGATTCGGTCTGCGTGATGACGCCGACGGAGAGGACCAACCGCATGGCCAGGGACAAGGTGAAGCATCTGTGGACGCTGTTCGGGGCGGAAGTCACGACCATGGAGCCCGCGGCACATGACGAGGCCATGGCGTACGCGAGCCATCTGCCGCATCTGACCGCCTTTGCTTTGATGCGCGCGATACCCGAAGATCACCTGAAACACGGGGCCGCAGGGTTGAAGGACAGCACCCGCATTGCCGGATCTTCTGCACAAATGTGGGCTGACATCTGTTCTTCCAATTACCGCAATGTCCTTAAGGCGCTTGATGAGTCGGCAAAATCCCTTTCCGAGATCCGCAAGGCGGTCGTCGACCGGGATGAGGCGGCTCTCATGCAGCTTTTCAACCAGGCCAAGGCCAAACGTGAATCACTGGAGAAAAAAAGCCATGTCTGATCCTTGTCAGCCCGAGCCATCGTTCCGTTCTATTGTTGTTATTGACGGGCCGGCCGGTGCAGGCAAGAGCACGGTGGCCAAGGGGCTCGCCAAAAAGCTTGGCGTGGCTTTTATGGATACCGGGGCCATGTACCGCGCGCTCACGGTCAAGGCGATCCGCCGCCGCGTGAAACTGGACGATGAGCCCGCGCTTGCCGCGCTCGCTGCTGAAACACGCATAGAGCTCGTCAATGAGCCGGGCAAGGCCCTGAAGGTCCTTCTCGACGGTGAGGATGTGAGCGAGGCGATCCGTTCGGTCGAGGTGACCAACACGACGTTCTACGTGGCGCGCGCCGCGGCTGTGCGCCATATCATGGTGGCCTGGCAGCGGCAAATGGGGCAGCAACAGGCACTCGTCGGTGAAGGCCGGGACCTTGGCACTGTCGTGTTCCCGCAGGCGGAATTCAAGTTTTATCTGGATGCTGATTTTGCCGTCCGTTGCCAGCGGCGCATTGACGAGCTTCGGGCAAAGGGGCAAGCCGTTGATGAAGCAGCCCTGAAAAAAGACCTGGCCGACCGCGACCAGAAAGATTTCACCCGCAAGGTAGGCCCTTTGAAAAAGGCCGAGGATGCGGTCCTTATCGATTCGACGCGCATGAGCGCTGACCAGGTCATTGAAGCCCTGGCGCAACGTATCCAGAACAAAAAGTAATTCTTCCGGAAAAGACCCTGATACAGCATGGACCAGTCACGCATACGCAATTTTTCCATCATCGCGCACATTGATCACGGCAAGTCCACCCTGGCGGACCGACTGATGCTCCATTGCGGCGCCATTGACGAGCGGAGTTTCAAGAACCAGCTCCTTGATGACATGGACCTGGAGCGCGAGCGCGGCATTACCATCAAAGCCTCCGCCGTGCGCCTTACCTACAAAGCCAACGACGGGAAAGAATATCTTTTCAACCTCATCGATACGCCCGGCCACGTGGATTTCACCTACGAGGTCGAAAAATCCCTCAAAGCCTGCGAAGGGGCTCTTCTTATCATTGACGCGTCGCAGGGTGTTGAGTCCCAGACGGTCGCGAATTACTTCCTCGCTATCAGTAACAATCTTGAGATCCTGCCGGTCATCAACAAGATCGACATCGCCAACATCGATCCCAACGAGGCGGCGCGGCAGTTCAAGGAGATCCTTAAATTCAAGGAAGAGGACATCCAGAGGGTTTCGGCCAAGGAAGGCCTTAACATTGACAAGCTTTTTGAGAAGATCGTGTCATTCATCCCGTCGCCTTACGGCGATCCGTCCAAGCCGTTGAAGGCGTTGATCTTTGACATGAAATATGACGTTTATAAGGGTGTGGTTATTTTTATCCGCGTCATTGACGGGAGGATCGCCATCGGCACGCGCATCCGCCTGATGCATATGAACAAGGAGTTTACTGTCGAGGGGATGGGTTATTATACGCCGTTCGACGCCAAGACCAAAGAACTTGGCGCGGGCGAGGTCGGTTACATCAGCTGCAATGTGCGTGATCCCAAGGAAGTGCGCGTGGGCGATACGATCACCGACGTCGCCAATCCGTGCGCCGAGCCGCTGGAAGGCTACAGGCAGCTTAAGCCACTGGTTTTTTGCGGGGTTTATCCTGTGACCGCGGATGAGTACATGGAACTGCGCACGGCGATCGACAAATTGCGCCTGAGCGACCCCAGCTTCACGTATGAACCCGAGACATCGGAATCCTTCGGCCATGGCTTTCGCTGCGGCTTCCTGGGCCTGCTTCACATGGAAGTGGTGCAGGAGCGCCTGGAGCGCGAGTATAACCTTAACCTTGTTTTGACCACGCCTAACGTTGGGTACCGTTACGAGACCAAGGCGGGCGTCATGACGGATATCGAGAATCCTTCCCAGCTGCCGAACATGAGCGACGTGAAGTCCGTCGAGGAGCCGTACCTGAAGGTGTCGGTCCTCACACCTGTCAACTGCATGGACGCGGTGATGGAGCTGGCCAAGCGCAAGCGCGGGGTCTACGTCAAGAGCGAATTCATTTCCGACCGCATGCGCGTGGTCTATGATATCCCGCTGGCCGAGGTCATTGTTGATTTCAACGACATGGTCAAGTCGGCGACGCGGGGTTACGGCTCCATTGATTACGAATTCACAGGCTACCGCGCGGCGCCGATCGCCAAGCTGGATATCCTGATCAATGATGAGGCCTGCGACGCCTTCGCCTGCCTGGTCCACAAGGAACGGGCGTATGAAAAGGGCGCGGCTCTCTGCGAGAAGCTCAAAGAGCTGATACCGGCGCAGCTTTTTGATATCCGCATCCAGGCGTCTTGCGACGGAAGGATCATCGCTTCATCGCGCATCAAGTCCATGGGCAAGAACGTGACAGCCAAATGTTACGGCGGCGATATTTCGCGAAAAAGGAAGTTGTGGGAGAAACAGAAAGAAGGCAAGAAGAAACTTAAACAGATCGGCCGTGTGGAAGTGCCTCAGGCGGCCTTCCTTGCCGCCCTCAAGATCTAAGGGGATGTATGTTCAATAAATTCATGTCTGAAGAAACGCAAAAGGTCGTCTGGGAATGGGTCGAATCGCTGGTCGTGGCGTTCATCCTCGCCATGCTCATCCGCACATTCCTGATCCAGCCGTTCAAGATCCCCTCGGGGTCGATGCGCATGACGCTGGTGGAAGGCGACCGGCTTTTTGTGAACAAGCTGGCCTATGGCCCGATGGTCCCGCTCACCTCATACCGTTTGCCCGGGTTCGTGAAGCCCCGGCGGGGGGATGTGGTGGTTTTCAAGTATCCGATCCAGCGGCAGAAGGATTTCATCAAGCGCCTTATCGCCTTGGGCGGCGAGACCGTGGAGATCAAGGACGGCAGGGTGTATATCAATGACGTGCCCGTTGCCGACGGGGCGATCGCCGGGATCCATTATTACAATTACGGCACGTATGCCCAGCCCGGGAAAAAGATCACGGTGCCTCAGGGGCAGTATTTTGTGATGGGCGATAACAGCGCCTCGAGCCATGACAGCCGTTACTGGGGGTTCGTTCCGGAGGAGCTGGTGGTGGGCAAGGCGGAGGTCCTTTTCTGGCCGCTTGACAGGATCAGATGGATAAAGTAGCCCTGTTCCTTTTGTGTGCTGTCCTTGCGGCCGGCTGCGCGACGACGCGGCAGGCATCCCCAAGGCCAGAGACGATATCCGCGCAGGTTGAGGCGGCCCGGAAAGTTGTCGGCGCTTTGGCTCCGACGGCATCCAAAGACACAGTGGAAAAATATTCGCCCGTCACCGGCCGGCATTACAGCGGCGCGCTTGAGTTTGAACCAGGCACCGGGGTGAAGTTAATTCCGGTCGAGGAATAGCCGTGGCGCTCACCCTTGCCAACAAGATCACGATCGCCCGTATCATGGCCGTGCCTCTCTTTATCGGGCTGATGCTTTACTATAAGCCGGGGCATGAGATTTATCGTTGGACGGCGTTGTCGGTGTATCTCCTGGCCGAGATCTCGGATGTGGTGGACGGGTATGTCGCGCGGCACTTTCGTCAGAAAACAAGGGCGGGTTCGATCCTGGACCCACTGGCGGACAAGGCGATATTCATCAGCGCTCTTTTGTGCCTCTACCACGTCGGGAACGAGGCTGGATGGGATGTCCGCCTGCCATTGTGGCTTGTGGTGGCATTTATTGCCCGGGATTTTATCCTTGTTTCAGGCGCACTTTTATTGCAGCTTGTGTGCGGCACATTCGAGATCGCATCCAATATCTGGGGGAAGGTGACGGCGTTCCTTCAGGCTGTATGCGTTATTGCTGTCTTTATTCAATGGCCCCTGGCGTTGGGGATGTGGCTTGCGGCATTGGCCGTGACCGTTGTTTCAGGTGTCATTTATATGATGGAAGGGATAAAAAGGTTGAACAATGGACATCATGACGTTCGTTAAGATCCTGGCATCGGCAGGGCTCAGTTATCTTCTCGGTTCTATCCCCACCGCTTATATCTTTGGAAAGCTCTTGAAGGGGATCGATATCCGGGAGCATGGTTCGAAGAATGTGGGCGCTACCAATGCTTTCCGGGTCCTGGGCAAGGGGCCTGGTGCCGCGGTCCTTATCCTGGATATCATTAAAGGTATCGTAGCGGTAGTCTTTGTAGCGGGTTTGCTGGATGCGTCCGTGACAGGACGCATTATCGCCGCGGTAGCCGCGGTGTGCGGGCACAATTGGACTTGCTTTCTGAATTTTAAGGGAGGGAAGGGCATTGCGACCACGCTGGGCGTGCTGATCGGCTTGACCGTGGTGATCCCGCAGGCGCGGATGGCAGTTCTTTTATGCCTGGGCCTATGGATCGCTATTTTTCTTATTTCAAGGATAGTTTCCTTATCTTCTTTGATCACAGCAGTTTGCCTCCCAGCTTTTATGATCGTATTTAATGTGCCGACAAGCATGATCATTTTAAGCATTGTATTTTGTGTCTTCATTGTTATCCGTCATCAGCCTAATATCCACCGTCTTCTCTCAGCCCAGGAACCCCGCGTCCGCATGCCCTGGTCGAGAACATCTTAGCCCTTCATTTTCATTTTCCTTCCTGTTTGACTCTTCCTAAATCATTGCACCGTCATAAGAAAGCCTTTTCCCGGCCGTGGCCGGCACGTCTTGTTTCAGCCCTGGGGGGGTGTTATCCTTCTGGCATAGGTGGAGACCAAGACTATGAAACAGCTAGGGTATTTGAAACAGGAGCTTTCGCGTAACCGGGGTCGGCTGATCTCAATCCGGGAAAATATGTCGGATGAAGACAGCGATACCGCGACGCGGAAGAATTTCGTATACATGGTCACGCGGGTGGACGCGGTGCCTGATGAGCTCCCGGTTCCCCAGATCAGGGTCATAAAGAAGGTGGCGACAGAGCAGCGGTATGAAGGGCTTCTGTTCAAGGTCAAGGGTGTCATTTATATTAAAAAGAACAGGTTTATCTTTCAGATCCGGTATTGTCACAGCCTTTGCATCCAGATTTATTGGAAAACCCATGTTCTCTCTTCGGATAAGCCTGCCGCTTTAGCGTAGTGCGGCTACATCCAGGCGAGGACCCTTAATGGATAAGGCGGCTCGAGGAAGCCGCCTTATTTTTTTTGCCTGCCTTGACAATAAAAATTTAGTCGTATATATTTCTATACATATAACTACATTTATTGACATATTTACGCCATTTATAAACAGGATTTCTTATGTTTATCCGAAGGTTTTTATCATGTTTTGTCTGTTTTTCGTTTGTTTCTACCTGCCTTATCCCTCCTGCTTACGCTCAAACAGCCTTTAAGTTGCCTCAACCAGGGGCCATGGTAGGTCTTTCAAGTAGTTTCATGCCTGTTGTCTTGAAGGGCGTGCACCTTCATCCTGAAAATCCGCTTCTATTTGATTTTATTGTAGATGCCGGGGACTCGGGTTTTTCGTTTGAAGGCCCGCAGTTCAAGGCTGAGTCCGAAAGGCTCATTAAATATTTCCTCGCTTCGCTCACGGTCAAGGAAGGCGACCAGTGGGTAAACCTTTCTCCCTACGAAAAAGACCGCATGATCCCTGAAGACCTGGGGAAGACCGAACTGGGCCGCGACATGCTGGCGCAGGATTACATCCTCAAGCAGTTGACCGCTTCGCTGGTTTATCCGGAGAAGGGCTTAGGCAAGGAATTCTGGGCCAAGGTGTATGAGAAGGCCCAGGCACAGTTCGGCACCATCGATGTGCCGGTGGATACTTTCAATAAAGTCTGGATCACAGCCGACAAGGCCCGCGTCCTGGAACGCAACAATACCGCTTATGTGGTTGGCGCGCACTTGAAGGTTATGTTGGAATCGGACTATATGGCGGCCGCGCAGTCGTCCGGCGTGGGTAGGGGCGGGTCTGTGACCCGCCCACTTGACAACGCTCAAGAACTGACCAAACAAGTCATGCGCGACGTCATCATCCCCCAGATCGAAAAAGAAGTGAATGAAGGCAATAATTTCAGCCAATTGCGCCAGATCTTCTACGCCATGATCCTGTCCACCTGGTACAAGCGGGCCCTTAAAACCGCCCTCCTGAACCAGGTCTACAGCAACAAGTCCAAGACCAGCGGTGTCGAGAACGCCGATCCGGGCGTGAAGGAAAAGATCTACGCCCAGTACCTGGAAGCCTACCGCAAGGGCGTGTTCAACTATATTAAGGAAGAGACGAACGCCGCCGGCGAAACCATCCCGCGAAAATATTTTTCAGGCGGTTTGGACAGAAATTTGAATGTGGATCAGGCGATGGAAGTGATCGATAAGGCGGCGGCGGGGGATTCTTTAAAAGGAAAGAAAGAAGCCGTGGTCACTGCTGTAATTGATGCTGCAGAGGCATTTAATACTTTATATTTGAGTGAGCAAGGAGCGCTTTTACTGAGGTTGATCAGGATATTCAAGAGATCTGATTTTCATTGGGGAATATATAAAACGCCTGTTTCAGTTCGCTTGATCGACGGGCAGGGGGTAGCGAAGAAGGTCATTACGGTCACCCGTGAAGATTGGCAGAATGGTATTGCCGGCATATCAGATAAGTTGCAACATCTTGTGAGTTTATCAACGGATGTGCCTTTATGGATGATCAAGCTGAAGAAGTCGCCGTACTCGCAGATATTGTCTGTTGACATTACCCCATTCACTTACGAGGGTCTGGCCAGGGAGTGGAATCAAGGGCATGTCATATCAACGTATTTGGTCAGCCCGCAGAACAAGGGATTTTCATATCAGATCAAGATAGAGCCTTTACAACCGGACGGGCTTGCAGATAAAAATAAAAATATTATTTGGGATGCTGGAAGCAAGACGTTGCGGATCTTTCTGGATTACAACACGCCGGTGGGGCAGTTCGACCGGCAGAAGTTCTTTGACGGGATCATTGCGATGGTCGCGGAATTGCAAAATGTGAGCATCAAGAAAGAACTGGAACACAATAAGACACGTTTGGCGCATTTTTTGGGATTGAATATCGAGGCGGAGCGCGTTCGTGATCTGCGTGAAAAAAGGGATCTGTTGCATAACAAGACAGGCATAAGACCCGAAGAATTGACGTCAGTTAAGATGGAACTGGCCCTGGCGGAATTTCAATTCGGTGGCGATGTTGTGGACCTGAGCGATATGCCCGGTCCAGAGCGGCAGGCAGCGGTGACACAAGCGATCCGATATGGGTTGATCCCCTTGTTGGCGGCACGTCAGGATGTTCAGGAGGTTTTGTCGCATTATCCGCAAGCATTGTCTGCCAGGAGGGTCGGGCCGGGAGAGGCTAATCAGGCCGTCCTCTCCGGAGCCGGGGTGATCCTTGTGTCGCCGGATGTTACGGCCAATGAAATCAAAGAAGCCCGGGGATTGTCGTTGCGCGTGAGATATAAACCGCTTGTTGTGATGGTGACAAAAGATGTTTTGAACGTGGACCGGGAGTCTCTTGATCTGGACGGAAAATACGATGGCATTGATCTGAGATTTAGAGGGAGTCTCCCGGCAGTATTGGATAAATCCAGTGAGGTAGGAAATCTTATAAAATATATTAAAAGAAAGTCTCCGATACCGATGATCATGATTTCCGGAGATGTGAACGACGAGAATCGGGATCGTGTGGCTAATGGGGTCAAGGGGGAATTTCATCTGACATCCATGCGTGCCTTCGATGAATTAGAAAACATTGCGCATACGGCGTTCCAGCACGATGATGCCATGACAAAAGAGGAAGAGACGGGCGCTGCTGGCAAAATTTCCCCGGAAGCGCAAAATATCCTGGATGAAATAAAAAATTACGCCGTGATTCCCTTGCAATATTGGCCTTTGGATGTGACCACATGGTATGGTGTGCGCACGGCGCAATTGATCATTAAAGAAGGTTTTGAGGACGATCCTGAGGCGCTTTCAGCGTTGATAGAGGGCGCGATCAAGAGGAGCGGCGCAGGTTTCTCTGCAGCCAGAATGAAAGATGGGCGATCTCTCCATGATGTTGCCTGTGAGATCGGGTTGGTGGATCCTTCAGACGGGAATATGAATGTGGGCATGGTGCGTATTCTGGAAAAAATTATATTTTATGGCGACGTCATGTTTCAAAAGAGTGATTTCGATGAACTTCCGAATAAAGCACATGCTCTGATGGAGAGCAGTAACAGGGATGGAGGGATAACGGTTCCATCAGATCTTTCTTTCAAGGATGCAGTCGGTTTGTTGAACCCGATGGAGACGCTGTTTAAGGCATATATCAAATTAGAGCAAGGTTGGAAGTTGATCGATGATCAAATGAAAGCTATTGATGTTGTAAGTAAGATGCTTGGCATTCAATCAAGGGAGCTTATTGAGAAAATGAAATCGGCCCAATTGATGGAACAGCCGGATGGTCAACCCTTTAAGAAGGCGCTATTGGAGCTTATTTATCCACTGGGTGATTCTGTCAGGATGGTGGGTATCAAGTCTGAATTCAAGTTTTACGGGACATTGCAGCAGATCGATTTGAAGAAATTATATCAGGAGCTTCCTGGGGTTTTCGGGAATAATGCTGCAGGGTTTAATAAATCAGAACAATGGGATGCGTTGATCGCCGGCGCGCACAATGACATTTATAGCGCGATTGAACAAAGCCGTCGGGGCGAGCTTCAAGGACCCGCGAAGCATCAGGCTGGAGAACCTTCTGATGTTGTGCTCCCGCAAGGGGGAGCGCAAGATCCGTTGGTCAATTGGTTTGTCACCAGGATCATGTCGCGGTTGAAGTGGTTTATTCAGGGCAACAAGAAGATGATCCTGGAGAATGATGTTGAACAGCTTGAGGCGCATTTCAAGATCCGGCTCATGGCGAGAAATCCTTCAGAAGCCGATCCTGAGGGCCGGGTTATTTTTGCGCCTGTAGGCAGTTCTAATGATGCGGCGCAAGAAAAGAAGGACGCGTCAGACCATCCTGAAATGAACCCTGCATCCCGGCTTTTGCTGCCGTATACAACAACAGAAATGGCGAAATTTCAGGTCCAGGAAATTTTGCTTGATCTTGATCTTAAGGAGAAAGTTATCCCGATCCTGTTGCGCGACGTCAAAGAGGACGTTCGGGATAATATTTCTTCTGTAGAAGATAAACAGGCTTTTCTGGTCGCTGTATTGAACTCTGCTTTTAAAGCATACTGGATGAGGCATGCGATCGGTCATCCCGCGGCTGAACTGATTTTTTCCTTCTTGAAGGAGTTGTCCGGCAATGATGTCAAACGCATGGATCTTGTGCGATCAAAAATGTGGCGGGATCAGTTTTCTGTGTATCTGGGGCGTGTTGCCAAGAGGATGGTGGATGGGGTGGTCGCTGGTCCTGAAAAAACAAACAAGGAACCCTTGACCCTGAAACCAGGCATGACATTAGAGGATGCCATGTCGGCCGTGGCTGATATTGTATTGGATCCGGCGGATACTTCAGCGCGTCTTGTGGCGATGGCGGATGAGATAATGAAATTTCTCAACCAGGACGATTTTATTAATTTTGAAAAGAAAGAGTTCCTTCTGGGTGTTCTTAACCTGAGCAGGGAAGCCCGTGAAGTTTGCCGTTATGAGAACAACTCCACTAAGATGAGCCTTATCGAAGCGTTCGTTCATAAATTGACGCGTGGGGCCATTGGAAATGTGGAATTGGATCGTTATGTATTGGATCCGGATGAGTTTACACAACAATGGGACAGTGTTGTCGATGAGCTTCTCGGACCTGCACCTCTTCCAGATCAGCCTAAAAAGAGACCTGGATCCCCGATGTTGACGCCGGAAATGTCCCTGGCGTTGGCGATAGGGACGGTGAATGAGGCGTTTCACAGGAAAGATATGTCTTATAATGATTATTTGTTGTTGCTCCGTGATGTAAAGCAGTATGTCACGCATAATATTTCTTCTGTCCACGACCAACAGTATTTTTTGTTCACGGTTTTACATCAGGGGCTGTCGATGTACGGGTTGTACTGGCATGCAAGATCATCTGCGGCGGCACCCATTGCTTTATTCCTGAAAGAATTTTCCGGCGACGTTGTTGTGGCAGAGAATATTGTGCGATCAAGGATCAGACAAAACGCGTTAGATAAGCTCCTGGACGATGCTGTCAGAAGTATATGGAGCGGGATCTTTCTGGAAAAACTTCAGAAGATGGCGTTAGAGCCGCGGGTCCTGGGCGAATTAAATAGGATCTCACAGGTCGCGTTGGCAGACGGCCCATTTGACGGGAATTCCTGGGTGTGGGGGGCGGCGCAGAAGATCGGGTTATTGAAGATCACCCCAACGGAGTTCCTCGTTGACCTGACCATGGCGCGTTTTTTGGATAATGCGATAACCGTTGATGAGAAGGATCGCGGACGGGGGCATATCCTTGTGCCTGGGGAGCAGAGGCTTGTGCCGGAGATGACGACGGCGCGCGCGGTGGATCTGGTCGATCAGATCTTCCTTGCTCCCGATGTCACCCCAGGGCGTCTTGTGGCGCTGGTTGATGAAATACGGAGATTCCTTGGTCAGTCGAGGTTGTTGAGGGATGACAAAATGGAGTTCCTGGAGCATGTATTTTTTAGTAGTGTCGAGACGCGTGAACTTGCCCGAGACAACAAAAATACCCGGAAAATGAACGCCATGGCCGTATTTCTCAAGGAACTGTCGGGTGGTGTTATTGGGGAAGCGCAGATGGACCGTTACGCGCTGTCTCGTAATATGCAGCCCGATTATTATGGGGACCCGGATGCATTTAAATGGCAATGGCGCAAGGTTGTGGATGACATTGTGAGATCAATGGAGCAATCAGATCTGGCGCAAGATACGCCTGCAGCTAAAGTCAACGGTGGTATCGACATGAATGGGAAGAAGATGACACTTGATGTGGCACGTGAAGGCAAGGGCATTGAGATGAAACTCGACCCGGCGATGGTCGCGCGGTTCGAGCGCGGCGATTTTACGGGGGTCGTGCCGGTCATTCTCAAGGTCACGCCCATTGCCAGCCCTTTGCCGCTATTGGGCATGGGCACGTCCATGGACATTCAAGATAAGATCAGCGGGTAATAAAAAGGAGCCTCTATGTTCTTCAGAAGGATCATGTCAATTATTGTTTGCCTGGCGTTTATCCTTACCAGCCTGACCCCTTCAGCATATGCCCAGACAGTCTTTAATTTGCCTCAACCCGGCACCATGGTCGATCTTTCCGGTGCTTTTGCGCCGGCTGTTCTGAAAGGCGTAACCATCCATCCCGCGGATCCTTTGTTGTTTGATTTTATCGTCGATAACGGCCAAAGCGGGCTTCAGGGCCAGGCGCTGACCGATGAGACCACCAAGCTGGTGAAATATTTCCTGGCGGGGCTGGCAGTCCCTGAAAAAGACCTTTGGGTCAACCTGTCGCCGAAAGAAAATGAGCGCGTCATGGCGGATGACCTGAGCCGCACGGATGTTGGCAGTGCGATGCTGGCGCAGGATTATATCCTGAAACAAGTGACCGCGAGTTTGATGTATCCGGAAAAAGACCTGGGGCGCAGGTTTTGGGACGAGATCTACAAGCGCGCTTATGCGCAGTTCGGCAATACCAATATGCCGGTGGATACTTTCAATAAGGTTTGGATCATGCCGGCGGAAGCAACGGTTTATCAGAACGGGAATGACGCGTTCGTCGGCCGTGCGCAGCTTAAGGTGATGCTGGAGAGTGATTTTGAGGCTGCGAAAGGCGTGGTCTCCCGGCAGGCGGCTGCCGATATCGAGCTGGCCAAGGGTGTTGTCCGTTCCGTGATCCTTCCTGTTTTGGAAAAGGAAGTCAATGAAGGCAGGAATTTTGCCCCCCTGCGCCAGGTGTTCCATTCCATGATCCTGGCCGGGTGGTACAAGAATGCCCTCAAGGAAAGCTTGCTCGCCCGGGTCTATGCCAACACGAACAAGGTCAGCGGCATCGAGATCCCCGAGAAGGATGCCCGTGAAAAAGTGTACGCTCAGTACATGGAAGCTTACCAGAAGGGCGTGTACAACTATGTTAAGGAAGAGTTGGACCGCAATACGAACGAAGCCGTGCCCCATAAGTATTTCTCTGGTGGTATCACCGAGTTAAGTGTTGATCCCGGGAAGGCTGATGTGTCACAGGTGGATTTCAAGGGGGCTTCTACGAAGCAGTCTTATAGATTGGATGTTTCCACAGACGGGGCGCAGGAGTTGAGCCGGGCAGATCAGAAGGTTCTCGATGGGGCAAAAACGATCATAGAAAGCTTGTTGACGGAGTCATACCAGAACGGCGATATTACGGATACCGTTTATAAAAATGCCCTTGCGAATACGTACAAGAATCTTGTTGAATGGACGCAGGATCCGGATATTTATCGCATCGATCCCAGCATCCGTGCGGCCAATCTTGCGGCGATCCGTGACGGCCGTTGGGATGACATTATAGAGGCGTACCGACAGGATATCCTGTTCGGGACAGCCGGCATCCGTGGAAAAGCGGTCCTTTCAGAGAAAGAATTGCAGACATTCAAGGCCGAGGGGCCCTTGGGGAATTTCCTGAAAGGTCCCAATACGATCAACACCTTCAAACTCTTGAAGACCACGCAGGGCCTCATCAAAATGGCCAGGGAGACGGGCTTAAAACGGGTTGTCATAGGCTATGACAGCCGTATCGGCGGCGCGGCATTCGCGGACATGATCGCGCGTCTTTTTATTGCCCAGTCCACGCCGGAGCATGAGTTCAAGATATTCCTTTTTGATGAAGCAAGCCCTTTTCCGGAGCTTTCTTACGGCATAACGACGGATGTGGTGAAAGGCGACATCGGTTTGCTCATTTCTGCGAGCCACAATCCCGCGGATTACAATGGCTATAAGATCACGCTGGGCAACGGGGCACAGTTGAACCAGGCCAGCAAAAATCAGGTCACGGCGGCCATTGATCAGGTCAGGAATTCCGACATTGTTATGGCTGCTTCGCTGGCCGACGCAAAACCAGGACAGCTCGTGTGGCTTGGAGGCAGTGAGGCGCTTGAGGGTAAGGATTATTACGGGTTCGAGCGCATTGATATGCACTCATTGCATGTTGAACAAGTAAAGAAATTCATCTTGAACAAGGAAGTTGTCGTTGCACATTCCGGTGATTTGAAGTTCGGCTTTGCAGCGTTCAATGGCGCGGGATTTAAGGCCGTGCCACGATTGTTGAGGGAGACCGGGTTCACCAACGTCAAGGTTATTGAGAAACTTCAGAAACTCGACGGCAGTTTTCCGGCGTGGAAGTTTGGCGAACAACCGGATCCCGGCGACCCTATTTCTGCGGATATTGCTGTGAAGGAGTTCATTGCAGAATACGGCCAGCAGGTGTTTGATCTGCTGGATGCTTTGTTCGGCACTGATCCTGATGCGGACAGGATGGGGTTGAGCGTCAAGGTTCCCGAGTCCCAGCAGAAATATTTCGGGAAGTACCGGTTACTTTCCGCGAATGACGTTTGGACATTGTTAATATGGTATCGGTTGTCCATGAAAAAGCAAATGGGTCTGCTGGAAAATCCTTCTAATCATGCGGTCGCATTCAGCCACGTAACAACAGATGCCATTGAAGCTGTGGCGAAAATGTTTGGCGTCGATGCTATTGGGAAAATGCTTGATGTGACAGGCACCCTTGAAAAAGGAGATTACCTGGCGGGCCGCAGGACATGGGTTGGGTTCACTTACCTTGCGGATATATTGGAAGATGCGTATCAGATGGGAAAGTTCGTTGAAATGCTGGCGGAGGAGTCGAACGGTGTGAGCGTGCAGGGCCATACTAAGGAAAAGGATGGGACGCTCGCCGTGATCCTTGTGGCTGAAGTTGCGGCGTATGCCAGATCTCAGGGTAAAACTTTGTTTGAACTCCTGGATGATGTCTATGCGCTGATTGGTCATTATGCCACGGCCAACAAGCCGTTGCCAAGGGTCGGGTCGTTCGAGAAAGCGGCCGGGGTCTCAGAAAAGATCAAGATCATTAAAAGATCCCAGGAATGGGGCACGAAGGCCAATGAGGATGCGCATACGGACCATCCGTTCATGATCGCGGGGAAAAAGGTCCTTGGCGCTGTCGAGTTCGCTTCCGGCCGTATCGATAAGACCCATTACGCCGGTGTTCCGGATGAAGGGGTTCGTTTCTTTTTTGAAGATGAGCAGCTCCAGCCGGGGGATCCTTTTACCAATAGCCATAATTACATCACGATCCGCGCTTCAGGAACGTCACAGGCGCTGCGGTTCTACACACAGATATTTTCCCGGGATGTGAGCCCGGAGCAGAAAGCCAAAAATTATGCTGAGGCTGAGCGCGTCGCGCTTGAAGCGCAGCGACAGATACTTGAGGAAGTCAACCTTGAGAAACATCTTCCTCCGGTCAGAGCGCAGCTTGAAAGTATTTATGCGCAAAACGAGCCTGTCGCTGATAAAGCCCAGGATCTGGGCGGTATCGACCTCGGCCAGGGCAATTACCTCAAGGTCATCGCGACGGGAACGGCGGGCGTCCCGCAATTTGACCCTGCCCAGCTGAAACAGTTGCAGAAAGACCTGCGCGGGGTCATCCCCGTTCCGGTGGGCGTTCCTGTGCCGGTCAGTGTGCGGCCGCTCCTGGGGCTGGATCCTAATAGCGGCAACGAGAACCTCCAGCTGAGCCAGATGGGGCCATTGACGTTTGAGGTCGAACAGGACGCATAACTCCAGAAAAATTGTGGCGCATTCTTTAAGCCGGAGGCAAAAAGCCTCCGGCTTATTTTTTCAAGATTTCTTCCCCCTTCTTGCGGCTTTTTGATAGACTAGTTAAGAAATTTTCAGCAACAGCCAGGGCCCGTCGGGCCCGGGTTCCCATTACATCAAGGAGGTAGTAAGGTGTTTATCCGGTTATTATCGATCACAGCGTTCGCATTGGTTCTTTCAGGGTGTGCCACCACGTCAAAAACGTCTCCCGTCAGCCAGATGCAGGTCCAGGTGACGGAAATGCAGCAGAAGATGGAAGACCAGGAGAAAGAGATCGTTGATCTCAAGAGTGAGGTCAAGGAGATCGCGAGCAAGAACATGGGCAAGGAAAATGACCAGGAATCGTCGTCAACAACAAGCGCTCCCGTGGCGGTTGCGTCGAATGCGGTCAAGGCCCAGGAACCCAGGAACCTTGATATCATCCATGTCGCTGGTGTCAGCGGCCGCGAGCTTCAGAAGGCCCTCAAGGCGGCTGGGGTTTACGAAGGCAAAGTCGACGGCAAGGTCGGGTCAAGGACCAAGGCCGCCGTGGTCGAGTTCCAGAAAGCGCACAGCCTTAAAGCGGATGGTGTTGTCGGGCAGAAAACGTGGAGCGAATTGAGGACGTATCTCAATCCTCCGGCAGAGCCTGAAGCAAAGAAATAAGCCGCACATTGCATATTGAGATAAAGGCCGTGATGTGGCGAACATCCCGGCCTTTATTGTTTTATTAGGGGGGATCATGGCAAAAAAAATCCTTACAGTCACATTGAATCCGGCCATTGACCGCATCGTGTCCGTTGGTAAAGGCGATATCGGTCAGTTCCATGCCGGCGGTAAAGGCATCAACGTGGCCCGTGCCGCGAGGGCTTTGGGGGTTGAGGTGAAAGCCGTCGGGATCGAAGGCGGCGTCACGGGCTGGATGCTCGAGGGGCTCCTTCAGCAGGAGGGCTTGCCTCACCAGTTCTTTGTCGTTGATGGGGCAACGCGTGTCAATACAACGAAGATCTTCAAAAGCGGCGCTGTCAGGCGGGAGTTCCAGCCAGGGCCGGTTTTGGGGGAGGCGGAGCGGAGGGCATTCACGGCGTTCTTCAAGGCCCAGCTTAAAGGTTGTGCGTCCGTTGTTTTTTCCGGGAGCCTTCCTCCGGGGTTCCCGGTTGCCGCATTTACAGCGCTGATCCGTTGCGTTCGTCAGAGCGGGGCCATGGTTGTCGTCGATACAAGCGGTGCGGCCCTCGTCGCCGCCCTTGGAGAGGGCGTTGATGTGATCAAGCCCAACGCTCAGGAAGCGGGCGAGGCGCTTGGGTTCAGGCTTTCTTCAAAGGCGCATATCAGCAAGGCATTGCGGAGTTTCCATGGATACGGTATAAAGAAAGCCTTGATCTCCCTGGGCAAGGACGGTATGGCGGCATTCGACGGGCAGGAAGAAGTCTGGGTCAAGTTGCCCGTGGTGCGCGGGGGGCACGGAGTTGGTTGCGGTGACGCGGCATTGGCGGGTTTTCTTGCCGCGCAGGTTGAAGAAAAGAGTTTTCGGGCGAGTGTCCGGCAAGCGGCTGTGTGCGGCAGGGCCGCAATGAAGGTGGACAGGCCCGGCGGGATCAAAAGGAGAACATCATGACGGCGCTGGAACATGAGGAACGCATTATTAATTTGAAGAAGTTCGATAATCTTAACAGCCAGGAGATCCGTGCCCTGGTCCAGGAAAGCACAAAGGAGTTCAAGACGGCGTGGCTCAAGCTGTCCCAGGCGCTTTACACGGTGAAGCGGGACAAACTTTACGAATATTGGGGCTATGAGAATTTTGACCGCTACCTTGAGAGCGAGGTGGGGATCAGGAAAGCGATGGGCAACAGGCTTGTCAAAACGTATGCTTTTGTCGAGCAGCAGGAACCGCAGTGCCTGCACGCCAACTTTGGCGATGATCGCGACGCGGTCAGTGTCCCCGAATTCGAGGCGGTCAATGTGCTGCGCATGGCGCGCGAGAACAAGGACCTGACAAAGCAGGACTACCAGGGCATCCGCAAGGATGTTATGGAGAAGGGCAAGAACGCTGTCCTGGTCCGCAAGGACCTGACGGCGCTGATCAAGGAACGCAAGCAGGTCGATCCTGACGAGGAGCGTGAAAAGCGCAATGCCGCGTCCCTCAAGAGGTTCGTTAATGCTGTGCGCGCTTTTCATAAGGACGCTTCGGCGTTGAAGCTTCTCCCCGCGCGCATTGTCACGAAAGCGGCGGAATTGCTCGTCGACCTTGAATCCGAGATCGATGAAGAGGAGAATTGACATGAAGATCACCCACAGGCTTGTTGTCCTGGACCTTGAGACCACCGGCGTGTGGGTCGAGAAGGACCGCATCATCGAGATCGCCATGATCAAACTATTGCCTTCGGGTGAAAAGGAAACTTTTCACAGCCGGGTCAATCCGCTGATCCCTATCCCGCCGGTGGTGCAGAAGCTGACAGGTATTTCCGATGCGGATGTCAGGGAGGCGCCCGTTTTTAAGGATATTGCCAAGGATGTGGCGGCCTTCCTTGACGGCGCTGATCTCGCCGGGTTCAATGTGGACAAATTTGATATCCCGCTGCTGGAACGCGAAATGAATGAGGCAGGGGTCGTTTTTTCATCGGCCGGGCGAAAGGTTTATGACGCGCAGAAGGTTTTTCATTTGAATGAAAAGAGAGACCTCACGGCCGCGTACAGCTTCTATTGCAGCAAACCGCTGGTGGGGGCGCATTCCGCCCTTGCTGATACCGAGGCGACCCTGGAGATCCTTGTGTCGCAGGTCGAACGTTACAGCGAAGGTTCCTCCGCCATAGAAAGCCTCGACCAGTTCCAGTACCGCGAGCAGCCTGAATTCTTTGACGCGGAGAGGCGTTTCCGCTGGTGGAACGGCGAGCTTTACATGATGTTCGGCAAGTACGCGCGCAAGGAGAGCCTGCGGGAGATCGCCAAGAAAGATCCCGGTTATCTCGCGTGGATGCAGGGCAAGGACTTCAGCGAGGACGTGAAGGCGTTGGTGGCCGATGCTTTAAAAGGGAAATTCCCCAAACAGGCGCAGGAAGAAGCTCCTGTGTAACTGCTCAACTTTTCTGTTGAACAACAGTAGCAAGAAGATATACAATGGTTTTTGATCATATCCCGTACATAATATGCATGTGCATTATCTGGAAGGTCCAAACAGGAGGAGTTCATGGCTGCGAAGAATGAAACATGGCTGATCGCTCTTATTGTCCTCGTTGCCGGGGTACTGATCGTACTCTCCTTTTCCAGGAACAAGCCTGAAAAACAGGTGCCGGCGCCGGTGGCGGTTGCCGCTGATATAAAGAATATCAAGCCCGACCATTCGACGGCTGATATGCAGAAGATCTCAGCGGCCAAGCCTGCGCCCGCTATTGTTGAGATGCCCAAAACGGTTGTTTCCAGGGATGCTTTCGCGGTCCAGGTTTTTTCATTCAAGGAAAAAGGGCGCGCGGATGCGGCGCTCAAACTGCTCAAGGATAAAGGATATACGGCTTATATCATGATGAGCGATCTTGGCCCACGGGGTGTTTTCTATCGTGTCCGTGTCGGATCATTTGCCAGTGAGGCCGAGGCCAAGAAGAATCTTGAAAATATCAGCAAGGATTTCAAGAGCGGCATTATTGTTTCAGAGTGAAGAAATATAAGGGCCCATGCTAAGAAAGATATTGCCCTTTGTTCTGGTCTTTTTCATGCTCGCGGCATCAGGATGCGCTACCGGGGCGGCCCGTAAGGGTCACAGGAACATGGCTGATCCTCTGGGCCCGTGGAGCGATGCGGACACCCGCTTTGTGGCTCAGGAGATGGTCGAGGCATGTACGGCCGGGGCGTGGGTCGGGCGGTTCAACAAGGCCCGGGGGCAGGACCCTCTTGTCAGTGTCGGCAATGTTACCGGCCGGACCGATGGGCATACGGACGCGGGCGTCTTTGTCGAGGGCCTGCAGATGGCTCTTATCAATTCCGGCAGGGTGAAGTTTGTGGCGGCTGCGGCGGGGCAGCCGCAAGGGGCTGATGGACGGGTGGACTATCTCCTGCAGGGTGGTATCAATTACGCCGTGGATGGATCACGGGGGCAGCGAGCGTTCACGTTCCAGGCGGATATCGAGCTCATTGACCCTGTTACGCGTGAAAAGGTATGGGCCGGCCAGAAAAAGGTCAGGAAAGTTATCAAGGGGCTCCGTTATTCTTTATGAACCGCAAGCGCAATAACATATAACACAGCATGACAGGTGTGAATGAAGATCATTATTGTTGACGATTCGCTTCTGGACCGTAAGCTTTTGGCGAGGACTCTGGTCAATCTCGGCGTCACGAACGAGATATTGCAGGCCGACAACGGTGACGCGGGGATGAGCCTTATTGTCGAGAATCTGGGGGATATCGCTTTGATCTTCCTTGACTACCAGATGCCGAACATCACAGGAGTGGAACTGATGGAGGGCCTGGTGAAGGTGCCTCTGACTGCCGACCTGCCCATCATCATGGTCACCGCCTCCGCGTCCGAAGAAAGCAAGCAGACCGCGTATCGGGCGAACCCCAGACTGGCGGGATACGTTCTCAAGCCATTCAAGCCCGACCAGCTTTTGGCCGCGATCAAGCCTTACGCCAGCATCTCGTCCTGATATGGTGAATCCTTATCCCGATGGTCTTTCAGGTTATGCCCGTGTTCTCGCGGCATCGGCGCGTAAGATGCTGAAGATCAAGGGAGGACTGGAACTTTCGAGGGATCCCGTCCTGCGCGAAAAGGAGATCGTTTCTTTCTGCCGGCACATTCGCGTGGACGCCCTTGAAAAATTCAACGCGCGGGCAGTTTTTTCGGTCGTCAAGTTCTACAGTAACGTCGCAGCGATGGAAGCTGATACGCCTGTCGGAGCGCTCATTGTCTTTATCGAGGCGGAGTTCGTCGCGAAGCTTTTGTGGCATCTGGAATACCCGAGCATCGATGAAGACGATGATGAGGGCATTCTTGACGGTTGCGGAACGCTGACGAACCTTATCGCGGGGCATTTCGTCAAGGACCTTCACGCGCTGGGCTGTGTTCACCTGCAGATGTCGCATTTTGACAGTTATTTCAACACGGTCCTTGATGGCGTCGCGTTCGCGCCCGACCAGACAAGGAAGTATGAGATCAATTTCTTTATCAATGGCGAGAAGCGGCTGGTCGCAGAATTGACCATGAGCCATATCCCCAGGATAAATTGAGGAAAATTATGCCAGGAACCATCCTGATCGTTGACGATGACCCGACCCTTGTTCACGCGCTGGGGCAGTTCTTTGAAAAGGAAGGTTACCGCGCGCTCACGTCCCCTGACGGGGTCGACGCATTGAAACAGGTTGAGGCCCATCATCCTGATCTGATCATCCTTGATATCCAGATGCCCAGGCTGCACGGCTATTCATTCCTTTTTGAACTTCGCAAGATCGACGGCAATCAGGACATCCCCGTGATCGTCCTCACTTCTTTTGTTGAAATGGGAGGGATGTTCCAGGCTGAAGGCGTCAAAGAGTTCCTTGTTAAGCCCTGCACGCCGCAGCTGCTTCTTGAAAAGGTAAAAAAATATATTTAAAATGGAGTTGGTTGAATGCTGTCGAAGCGTGAATTGACCATAGTGGTGGCGATCGCCATCGTTGTCCTTGTCCTGGGGGTTCGGGCATGGCAGAAAACCACGATCCCGTCGGCAAAAGGACCTGTCATGTCAGGCAGGTCGTTGGGTTCACCCGGGGCCAGGGTCAAGATCGTGGAATTCACGGATTTCCAGTGCCCGGCATGTGCCAGCGCGGCCAAGGTCGTCCACAGGGTCATGCAGGAGAATGAGTCTAAGCTGTTCGTCGAGTTGAAGTATTTCCCTTTGCCCATGCACAAGAATTCCAGGAAGGCGGCGGTCGCCGCTGAATGCGCCCGGGTACAGGGTAAGTTCTGGCCTATGCAGGAGCTGCTGTTCCGGGATCAGGGGATCTGGGCGATCCCTGATGCGCCTGAGGATAATTTCCTGAGCCTTGCCAGGTCCGTCGGGATCGATGAGCAGAAGATGATGCGTTGTATGGCATCCGCAGCGGCGGAAAGAACGGTGGCGGATGATCTGCAGGAAGGAAAAAATCTTGGCGTCAAGGCCACGCCGACATTCTTTGTCAACGGTAAGGCGGTGGTGGGATCAGCGAATTTTGAACAGACGCTGAAAGAGGCTCTGCGGTAATATGATCAACAACATTATTTTAGGATGCCGCTTTCTGATCGCGGCGCTTTTTATTGTTTCAGGCGGAGAGAAACTGCTTGGATCGTCGGAGGATTTTTATTATGTGCTTCAGGCGTATGCCGTTTTTCCGGATCCCCTGGCGCGCTTGATCTCCTTTGTCTTTCCGTGGGTCGAATTCAGCACCGGCGTCTTTCTGGCGCTGGGGTTGTGGTTACGGCCCGTCCTGGCTTTGCTCACCGTCATATCAGGGTCGTTCATCCTGGTGGTGGGCCAGGCGATCGTCAGGGGGCTTCCCATCGATAATTGCGGTTGTTTCGGGGAGCTTGTCCATCTACCGCTGCGCGGGGTGATCGTCGTCGATGTGACGACCCTTATCCTGGCGCTTGTCTGCCTGAAACATGGCGAGGCGGTCTCTTTGTTCAGTGTTGACGGTCATTATAAAAAACATCAGCCATGAACCCTGTCCGCATCCTTTCAGGCGTTGTGGCCATAGCGGTGTTCCTTGCCATGACACATTCATTTTCATTCGCCCAGGAAAACATTAAGGAAGCCAGGCTGGCCGGGAGTTGGTATCCCGGGACCCGTGCTGAACTCACACGGATGCTGGACGTGTTCTTTGCGGGTGTTGGCGACCCGGGTACGTCCGGTGCTGTCGACATCGGGGTGATCGTGTCGCCTCATGCGGGGTATCCTTTTTCCGGTCCGGTAGCGGCTTATGGGTTCAAGGCTGTCCAGTCAAAAAATGTTTCTACCGTTATTATCCTCGCGCCAACGCATCATTTTGCCTTCCAGGGAGCGGCGATCTGGCCCGAGGGCGCTTTTACCACGCCCCTGGGCACCGTGGCCGTGGATAAGGAGCTCGCCGATAAAGTCATCGCGGCCGACAAGCTTTTTAGTTTTCGCAGGGATATTTTTGAAGGGAAGCCGGGCCAGCCTGAGAATTCAGTTGAAACCCAGATCCCTTTCATCCAAAGGGCTTTTCCCCAGGCGAAGATCGTGCCCATTATCATGGGGTATCCGCCGGACCCCCGGGTGATCGAAGCTACGGCGGCCGCCCTTGTCAAGGCCGTCGGTGACAGGGAGGATGTCCTGGTGGATGTGAGCGTCGACCAGTCGCATTTTCATCCGCTGGCGCAGGCCAACAGCATTGATAAGGCGGGGCTTGATGCCATTGAGAAATTCGATATCCAGGGGCTGTGGGATGGCCATGCCGCCGGCCGGATGGAGGTGGATGGGTTCCATGTGGTCACAGCGGCCATGATCTATGCCAGGGCCAGGGGGTATTCCAGCGCGAAGGTCCTGCGGCACGCCACATCAGCGGATGTCACGGCGGATGCCTCAAGCGTTGTCGGGTACGCGTCGATAATTTTTTTCAGGAAGCTTGAAAGACCCCAGGGCGTTGCGCCCTTGACAGCGGCGCATAAAGAACGCCTGCTCGCGATCGCCCGCGCAAGCGTGGATGCATTCGTGAAGACGGGCAAAGCCCCGGCTGTTGATGAGAAAGATGCCCGTCTTCTTGAGGAAGAGGGGGCGTTCGTGACGTTGAAAAAACAGGGCAGCCTGCGCGGATGCATCGGCAATATTATCGGGCAGGGCCCTTTGTTCATGACGGTGCGTGATATGGCGGTGGCCGCGGCGAGCGAAGACCCGCGTTTTTCGCCCGTTAGTCCTGCCGAGTTGAAGGATGTCGATGTTGAGGTGTCGGTCCTTTCAAAACCGCGTGCTGTAAAGAACGCAGGGGAGATCATCATGGGCACGCATGGCGTTATCGTGCGCCGCGGGGCCAGGGGCGGTGTTTTCCTGCCCCAGGTGGCCACGGAAACGGGGTGGAGCAAGGAGCGATTTTTGTCGGAGCTATGTTCCCAGAAAGCCGGTTTACCGCCCGATTGCTGGCAGGATCCCGCGACGACGCTTGAAGTTTTTACGGCTGAAGTATTCGGAGAGAAGGAGAAATAGAATGACAGGCAAGGCGAAACGAGAAAAAAGAAAGATCTTCAAGGAACAGGAACAGCAGGACAAAGGACAGAAAAAACCTCTTTTGTCCGATCGGCAAAAACGAGCGCTGCTTATTGTTCTGGTTGTCCTTTTATTCACCGTCCCTGTGGCGGATATCCTGCGTTGCAAGGCGGCTTGCATGAAGCGCGTCAAAACGCCTTATCCGGAGATCGCCTGCCGGTACGAATGTCCCTGGCCGTGGCAGAAAAGTGAATGAGAACGTCTGTTGAAGCCCGCACGATCTGGATCTGTTCGTTCCTGATCATGGCCGCCGGGTTATTCACCCTTTACAGCGCCTCTTACGATAATCTGCGCGTCAAAGGTCAGGTTTTTTATGATCAACTGGGATGCGCGGTCTTTGCCCTTGCGGTGATGTTCGTTCTCAGCCGCATCAATTACCGGGCATTTTATGATGCCGCGTATCCGTTGTATTTCATCAGCGTCTTGTTGCTTGTTTTTGTCCTTGTGGCTGGCCGGTCCGCGCTTGGTGCCACCCGCTGGTTCAATGTGGCCGGCATTTCCTTCCAGCCGTCCGAACTTTCCAAGATCGCCGTCATTCTCATGCTCGGCCGATATTTCAGCAAACGCAATCCAAAGCTTTCGTTCGATATCCGCAGCTCTTTTTATGCGCTGGGGAGGGACCTGTTGTATCCGTTCTTTCTCGTGCTGTTGAGCCTCGTGTTCATTTTTAAACAGCCTGATCTTGGTACGGCTATTTTGGTGTATGGGATATTCCTGGTCATGCTGTTTGCCAGCGGCCTCGATTGGAAGCCCTTCGCCTGCCTTTTGGGTGTGAGTGTCCTCATGGTGCCATTGGCCTGGAGTTTTTTATTGAAGTCTTACCAGAAAGACAGGCTTCTCGTTTTTTTAAATCCTAATATCGACCCTTTGGGGGCGGGTTATACCATTATCCAGTCAAGGATCGCCATTGGTTCAGGACAGCTGTTTGGTAAAGGATGGCTGGCCGGGACCCAAAATCAGCTTAACTTCCTGCCAGAGCGCCACACAGACTTTATTTTTGCGGTGATCGGCGAAGAGTGGGGTTTCGTCGGAGCAGCCCTGCTTTTGGGGTGTTATTTCATGCTTATTTACACGTCCATATTGGTCGCCGGGCGCATCAAGGACAAGTTCGGTTATCTTGTTGCCGTGGGTATTGTTTCGATCCTGGCGCTCCAGGTGGTCATCAATATGAGCATGACCATGGGGCTAAGCCCGGTTGTTGGCATCACCCTGCCCCTGATCAGCTATGGCAGGACATCGTTCCTTGTATTTGCGATCATGATAGGCTTCCTCCTGAACCTTTGTCATCAGCGGCGTTCTACGTTGTGACGGGGTGGTCTTCCGGCAGTGTTTTTATCCAATAATTCGGCAAAAAAAGTTCACTTTTAGAGTATAGATGATATAGTAAAATAATCACTATTAACTTATATTTAATATATGCGATTTGAACGGGCTTCCAATAAACAGTTAGGCGAACTTCTTGTTGAGCGCGGTGTTATCACGCGCGCTCAGCTTGACAGCGCACTTGAATATCAGAAGAGCCACAAGGGAATTCTGGTGGGCGAAGCTTTGGTCGATCTCGGCGTCGCTACAGAAGAAGATATCGCCCAGGCGCTGACCTGCCAGTACGGGTTCCCCTACCTTCCGCTTGCCAATTACGAGGTTGACAAGGAGGTGCTCTCGTCTGTTCCGGGTAATATCTGTGAGCAGTTCTGCCTTGTTCCCATTGATAAGATCGGCAAGAACATAACGCTGGCCATGTCCAATCCGCTCAATGTCAAGGCGGTGGAGAGCGTTGAGCTTTTGTCCGGATGTTCCGTACAGACTTTTGTGAGTACGGCGGGGGATATCCGCAATGCTATCAAGAGGTATTACGGTTCCACGTAATGGCAACGTTTAAAGAGCGCATCAAGGATATCCTGTTGCGGGATAAGGTCCTTAAGCCCGGGGACCTTGACCGCGCGCTGGAAGAGCAGGCGGCTTCCGGCGGGGATCTCTCCAGGATCCTGGTCCGTATGGGCCTTATCGATGAAGACCAGCTTACGTTGCTGCTGAGCGAAGGCCTGCAGCTTCCCATCATCAATATCACCCGCTTCAAGGCCGATCCTGCGGTCGTAAAGATCGTCTCTCCGGATGTCATGAGAAAGTACCAGATATTCCCGATATCAAACATCGGGACCCATCTTGTCCTTGCCATGACAGACCCTCTCAATATTTTTGTCATCGACAATATCAAGGCCATGACAGGGTTGAATATCATTCCTGTGATCAGCCGTCCCAAGGATGTCCGTGATGCCATTGAACAGTTTGACGCGCCCAAACCCCAGGATTCTTTCGAAAAGATCAAGAAAGACATCAAGGATGCCGAAGAGCTTGAGCTGGTCGCTGAGGGTGTTGAAAAGATGGATACGGCGCAGATCGAGCACCTGACGCAGGAGGCGCCCATCATCCGTTTGACCACCACGATCATCCGCCAGGCCGTTGCCTCCAAGGCGAGCGATGTCTTTATCGAGCCCATGGAAAAATATCTTGGCATCCGTTACCGTGTGGACGGTGTCCTGCGCAAGATCGACCAGATGCCCAAAGCGCTGCATTTTCCCATTGTTTCACGGATCAAGGTCATATCCAATCTGGACATTTCAGAACACCGTTTGCCCCAGGACGGGCGTTTCAAGATCGTTCTCGACGGTGGCGGCGAAGTCGATTTTCGCGTCAGCGTCCTTCCGACAGCCCATGGTGAAAAGATCGTCATGCGGGTACTCGACAAGAACCTGGACCGTGTGGATATTGACAGGATCGGTTTTGAGCAAGGCCCCCTGGCCCGCCTCAAGGAGGCGTGCACGCGCCCCCACGGGATGGTCCTGGTGTGCGGCCCGACGGGCAGCGGCAAGACGACGACACTGTATTCGGTCCTCAAATACATTGATTCTCCGGGCAAGAACATGGTCACCGTGGAAGATCCGGTAGAATACCAGATGAAGGGATTGAACCAGGTCAATATCCGTTTTGAGGTGGGGTTGACTTTTACATCGACGCTGCGCTCCATCCTGCGGCAGGACCCTGATGTGATCATGATCGGCGAGATCCGGGACACTGAAACGCTGGATATCGCCGTCAAGGCGGCGCTGACCGGGCATTTGGTCCTCAGTTCGCTGCACACCACAACAGCGGCAGGGTCGATCGTGCGCATGGTCAATATGGGGATCGAGCCGTTCCTGATCTGTTCTTCGGTCAACTGCATTGTGGCCCAGCGCCTGTTGCGCAAGGTATGTCCGTCCTGCAAGGAAGAGGTCAAGATATTGCAGGTCCTTTATGACAAGCTTGAGATAGGGGCGACCATTCCCGGCAAGGATTTGACGTTCTTTCGCGGCAAGGGGTGTGCACGCTGCCTCGGGAGCGGCTACAGCGGGCGCGTGGGCATTAATGAGGTCCTGCCGTTGTCGAGTGCCGTGAAGAAGCTTATCCTGGGGCGTGTCGGGGAGATCGCGATCAAGGTGCAGGCACGGCGCGAAGGGATGATCACCATGAGAGAAGACGCGTTGATCAAGGCGGCAAATGGGATGACCAGCCTGGAGGAAGTGGTGCGCGTTACGGCCGCTGACGAGGCGCGAAGAGACGAGACACGGAGGCCAGGCTGATGCAGGCGATCCGTGAAAAAATAGTTGAGGCGTTGTTGCAGCGGCCCGGGGTGACCAAGGTTGAAGTGGATGCCGCCATGGAAGTGCACCGCCAGGAGGGGGTGTCCATCGGCGAGGCGCTTGTGCGCAAGGGGCTTATCTCGGAGAAGGAGTTATTGCTGTTGCTTGTCAGGGAGCTGCATATCCCTTCGCTTGATCTGCGGCATTTCAAGGTGGACGAGAAATTGAGGGAGTTGATCCCGGAACGCATGGCGCGGCAATACCAGCTTGTGCCCATTGCCGCCCTGGGCAGCGGCGTCACGGTCGCGCTGTCAGACCCTTTCAATGTGTTCGCTGTTGATGACCTCAGGAGCCTTACGGGCAAGCGTATTGATATTGTGATGGGGGCCCATTCCCAGGTCCGTGAGGCCATTGATAAATTATATAACACATCCGCCCAGACCACGGTGGCCGAGATCAGCAAGGATTTTGATGTCGGCGGCCTGGAGATCGTCGGTGACGTTGAGAATGAGCCCAATGCCGATGTGGACAGCAGCGGGCAGGCGCCGATCATCCGCATGGTCAACCTGGTCATCAAGGAAGCCCTGCGCCAGAGGGCTTCGGATATTCACATGGAGCCGACGGAGGGCGACATGCGGGTCCGCTACCGGATCGACGGGGTCCTCCAGGACATCCTGGATGTCCCCCGTGAAAGCCGCAGCGCCGTCGTGGTGCGCATCAAGATCATGGCGCGGATGGATATCACGATGAACCAGATCCCGCAGGACGGGCGGTTCAAAATGCGCGTCACGGGCAAGGAGGTGGATTTCAGGGTCTCGATCCTGCCCACCTGCCATGGGCCCAAGATCGTCATGCGTATCCTGGACAAGAGCGGGCTTTCCGTCGGGCTGGAGCATCTCGGGTTCTCGCCCCAGTCCGTGGCCATGATCAACGAGTACATGCTCAAGCCTTACGGCATGATCCTTGTGACGGGCCCGACGGGCAGCGGCAAGTCCACCACGCTTTATTCCATGATCAGCCGTCTGAATACGCCCGAAAAGAATATCATTACCGTCGAGGACCCTGTCGAATATCTTCTTGAAGGCTTGACCCAGATCGAGGTCAAGGCGGATATCGGGCTTACCTTTGCCGCGGGGTTGCGGTCCATCCTGCGCCAGAGCCCTGATATCGTGATGGTCGGCGAGATCCGCGATAATGAGACCGCTGATATCGCCATCAAGGCGTCGCTGACAGGCCAGCTGGTATTTTCGACCCTGCATACCAATGACGCTGCTGGTGCATTGACGCGCCTGGTCGACATGAACGTTGAGCCGTTCCTGGTGGCGTCGAGCCTTTTGATGGTGTGTGCCCAGCGCCTCGCGCGCAAGATCTGCCCGCACTGCAAGGAGGAGATCGAGATCCCGCCGGAGGCTATCGAACGGCTGCAGGGACACATTGACCTGAAGACAAAATTTTATGAGGGCCGCGGCTGCGAGCGCTGCCGTCAGACGGGTTATTTCGGACGTTTCGGATTGACGGAATTATTGATCGTCGATGACACCATCCGCAGCATGCTTCTGGAGGGAAAGATGTCGGATGATATCAAGAAGTATGCGCGCGAGACGCAGGGGATGCGGACGCTCTGGGATGACGCGATCGAACGCCTGGCCCAGGGGCAGACCACCATTGCCGAAGTTCTGCGGGTGGCGACATCCGAAGAATGAATAATATTTTTTGTTTTCTTCTCCAGCGTGGTTTCTATATAATAAATATGAGGTCCGGTCCGAACCACAATGCTGTGCCGTGACCGGCAGCTGTTCTGGCGTGAAAAGGGATATGTTATGCAAAAACCCTGTGATGACCATCGGTTGATCGGCGAGATCCTCGTTGAAAGAGGTTTTATAACGGAAGATCAGCTGAAAACGGCTTTGGCCGTCCAGCAAGACGAGGGATCTTCTGTTTGTTTGGGGGGGGTATTGATCCGCCTTGGTTATGTCAGCGAGATCGATATCGTGACGGCCGTGGTCCTGCAGTGTGACCTCCCTTACATTGCGGTCACCCGGCATGCTATTGATCCAGAGGTCGCTCGCCTTATCCCTGTGGATGTGGCGTACCGCAACCATCTGGTGCCACTGGACCGGATTGGCAATATTGTCAGCGTTGTCACGCTCAGCCCTCTTGATGCCAAGGTTCGCCGAGAGGTCGAGGCGCTCACGGGTTGTCATGTTGCGATGTTCATTTCCACGGCTTCGGAGATCGACCAGGCCCTCGCCCGCGCTTATCCCGTGGCTGTTTAGAGGGCGTGTTCCGCCCCCGTAACGGGGGTTTATAAGGAGACTTCATAATGTCCATGTTCCGTTATTCCGCCAAGGACCAGGAGGCGCGCGCCGTCAACGGCAAGATCGAGGCCAATGACGTTACGATGGTCATCGAGGAATTGCGCAAAAGGCATTTGACGATCATTTCCATCGAGGAGGAAAAGAAAACATCTTTTTTGAAGACGTCCAAAGGCGGCTCATCCAAAAAGATCAGTTCGGAGGATATCATTCTTTTTGCCCGGCAGATGGCCACCATGATCGACGCGGGCATCCCGATCCTGCAGACGCTCGAAGCGCTTGAGGACCAGGCCTCGAATGTTTCCTTGAAAAAGATACTGGTCCAGATCCGCGATGATATCCGGCTGGGTTCGGGCCTTTCGGCCTCGTTCGCGAAATATCCGAAGGTTTTCGACAATCTGTTCGTTAACATGATCAAGGTCGGCGAAAGCGGAGGCGTTCTTTCCACGGTCCTGGACCGCCTGTCCGGTTATATGGAAAAGTCCGAAAAACTTCGGCGCAAGGTTGCTTCAGCCATGGTCTATCCTTCTGTTATCGTCGGCATGGCGGCTGCTGTGACGACGTTCCTCATTATCAAGGTCGTGCCGACGTTCAAGAGCATTTACAGCGGCCTGGGCAAAGAGCTGCCTCCCATAACACAGTCGCTGCTGGACTTCAGCGATCTGATGCAAAAACAGTTCATCTTTATCGTTATCGGCATAGGCCTGCTTGTGTTCGCCTTTTTTTCTTATCGCAAGACACCTAAAGGTGCGTATCAGATCGATCGCATGATCCTGAAAATGCCCGTGTTCGGCAACCTGATCTGCAAGGTGGCGGTCAGCCGTTTTTGCCGCACGCTTTCCGTGCTTGTCCAGAGCGGGGTCCCGATCCTCGATGGTCTGGATATCGTCCGCAAGACCATCGGCAACCGCGTCCTCGAGGAGGTTGTTCAAAATGTGATGCAGGGGGTCCGCGAGGGAGAGAGCATTGCCGTGCCGCTGGCCCGCAGCCCGATCTTTCCATCGATGGTCACCAAAATGATCGCCATCGGCGAACAATCGGGCCGGCTAGATAAAATGCTATTGAAGGTCGCGGAGTTCTTTGACGAACAGGTGGATGCTGCTGTTGAAGGATTGACGAGCATGATCGAACCCCTTATCATCGGATTCCTCGGGATCGTCATCGGTTTTATTGTGGTGGCGCTCTTTCTTCCGATCCTTAATATGACACAGGCTTTGAAATAGGAGAGGGAATGAAAACAAAAGGGATTTGTTTTATTACGATAGTGTTCCTCATGGGAATGGCCCCTTTGTTCTTGCCGCCGGTCCTTGCGCAGAACACGCTCCAGGGGGCGACGTTCGACACGACGCTTGAAACCCTGCGCCAGAGTGTCGCGCGTGTGGCCCGGGAGAATCAGGAGATCAATGCCAGGAACCTGGCGATGCGCGCGAAGATCAAGCTGCTGAATGAACGCCTGCGCTCATTGCAGGCTGAATCTTCCCGCCTGGAGGCGAAAAGGTCCGACATGATGATCAAGGTTGGGCGAAGCTCGGGCGGTATTGACGCGATGAAAGAACAGTTGGCTAGGACTGAAGAGGAGCTTCACGGGGTGAGGAGAGATAAGGACGTGCAATATGCGCAGTTCAAATCCCTTCAGGACGAGGAAAGGCTGGCTCAGGAAAAGATCGTTGCTTTGAATGAGGATATCATGGCGATCAGAGGAGGCGGGCCGGGGGCCGCACCTGTGCGGCAGGATATCCTGCAGGCGCGCCAGGATCAGGCGTCTCTTCAAGCGCAGTTGCAGGAAGCGGTTCGGAATTTGCAAGCGGCGACCAAGGAGTGGCAGGACCTTGACACGCTGGTAACGACCGGCCCGCAGCAACTGGCTGTTCTCAAGAATGATCATGAAAGGCTGCAGAAGGCTCTAGCGCAGGCCGAAGCGGACCTGGCCAGGGATAATGCCCGGTTGCCTGAGGCCCAGGCGGAATTTGACAAGATCTTGCTGGAAGATTACAGCGCGGCACGCGCGCAAGGGCTTGAGAGTGACGTGAAGGATATGGCGGAGCGCAATCAAAAGCTTGAGGAGGAGATCGCCGCGATCCAGAAGTCCCGTGGCGAGGGTCAGGCCCGCCAGAGTTTGCAGCGTGAGCATATGCGTAAGGAACTTGAGGCGAAACACGATGAGTTCTTTCAACGCAATAAAGCCCTGCGCCAGCAGCTCGACGAGTTGCGCAGGGAAATGGTGGACCTTGATAAGAAGAAAGCGGCCCTTGAGGCCGGGATATACCCCAAGGATTGACATTTGAGGGTCATGGGTGGTATAGTATATTAGGAGTAAAAGTTCTTTGGACACGAAAAGGAGCGGGTGCGTAAAGCCATAATTTTATATCATACAAGGGTTTGCGTTCCTTTATCCTTATGGGCCAAACAAAGAAAGGAGGACTTGAAATTCTGTTGTTGAATGAATGATGCCGTTGAGGAGATAAAGAGGGAATTACTCGTTATCATATCTATAATCATCGAGTTCCTCCTGAAACGGATCATTCGACCATACGCTTGTTTCGAAGGCATCGCTCGAGGCCGGCGTGTATAATAATCCAAGGAGGGATTATGAAAAACAAAGGTTTTACACTCGTTGAGATCATGATCGTGGTGGCTATCATCGCACTTTTGGCCGCTATTGCCATTCCTAACCTGTTAAGAGCCAAGATCTCTGCCAATGACGCGATCGCCAAGAGTACGTTGCGTACACTTTCGACCGCATCCGAGACCTATGCTACGACCGGATCAGGAAATTATCCTGGTAATGCGGCATCTCTTACTGGCGCAACCCCCCCTTACCTGAATTCAAATCCATGCGGGCAGACCTTGTCCGGGTACACGTTCACGTGCACGTTCGGGGCGGGAAGCTACTCGTTTGCTGCTGTGCCGGTGACCCAGGGGACGACCGGAACGCAAACATGGACCATGACAACAGGAGGCGTGCTTCAGTAATTCGCAGGAGCGTGAGAAAGGCTGTTTTTGTTAATGGATGGCCTGATATGGAGAAAAGCTCGAGAAAACCGTTATCATATCTCAAACTTTAAATTTCTCCATTTCAGTTCATCCTCAACTAAAGGAGGAGTTATGAACAGGAAAAAAGGTTTTACTCTAGTCGAGATCATGATCGTCGTAGCTATCATCGCGTTGCTGGCTGCTATCGCCATTCCAAACTTGTTAAGGGCGAAGATCTCCGCGAATGACGCGCTGGCCAAGGGGACGTTGCGCACGCTTTCAACATCGTCCGAAACGTTCGCTACCACCAATTCGGGCAATTATCCTGGAGATGCTGCATCTCTCACAGGGGCAACACCGCCGTTCATGAATTCCAATCCGTGTGGACAGATCTTGTCAGGTTATACGTACACATGTACGTTCGCCGCGGGCGGTTATACTTTTACCGCAACGCCAGTGACCCAGGGGACTTCCGGGACACAGACATGGACTATGACAACGGGCGGAGTTCTCCAATAATATTGGAATGAGCCGGTTTTGTTGTGTTCAAGGGGGCCTTTTTAAGGCCCCCTTCTTTTTTCCGATCTTGTTTATGAAAAATTTGTGCTCGCCGCGTCAAGCCAGAAAAATTCTCGTCGTTGTTGCCGTCCCTCTCCAGGGAACGGCTGCCCTTAGAACAGATCCGATCGAATAATTCAGAAATTTGTATTTAATAATCTATTATTTGATATATTAATGATAATAAGAAAGCGCGATCATGCATATAATACTTGAAACCTATTTCCACTTTATAAAGAAATTATTTTTATCTCAGAAAGAAGCCGAGGTCATCGGTCTTGACATCGGGGCCTCTGTTTGTCGTGCTGTCAAGCTCAAGCGCCGGCTGGATGGGTTTGAGGTTGTTCGTTGGGCGGCTGAGCCCTTCAATGGCACAGATGAAAAACCGGCGCTCACAAAGATCATTGAGAAATTGGGGGCTATATCCCGTTCATGCACGGTGCTGGCTTCGGTCAGCGGCAAGGGCACCCTTATCCGGTATATAGACATGCCCCGCATGTCCTCTTCCGACCTCCACAAGGCTTTCGCGATGGAGGCCGATAAGTATTTCCCGTTCCCCAGAGAAACAGTTCATATTGACTGTTCCATCCTTGATCCGAAAGGCAAGGATAAAAGGATGACGGTCCTCGCGGCTGCCGTGAAGAAAGACATCGTCGAGGCGCGCTTGAAATCCCTGAAAGATTGCGGGATCGAGCCTTCGGTCATCACGATCGCGTCTGTCGCGGTCGGCAATATTTTTACACGATTTTCTCCGGCGACATGCACGCAGGCGAGCCTGGCCGGCAAGGCCGTGGCCATCGTTGATATCGGGGAAACTTTTACCACGCTCATTATCATGGCTGACGGGATGCCGAAGTTCACGCGTGATATCTTTATCGGCGTGGTCGATATGGCGCGAAGTCTTTCGAACATCGCGGGAGTTCCTCTGGATCAGGCGCGCGCGCTGCTGGCATCGGGGGATGTCAACGGGGAAAAACCTGACGTGGCCAGGAGCATTGAAGCGGTCCTGTCCAACATTGTTGCCGAGGTGCGCTTGTCGTTCGATTATTTCAGCACGGAAAAGAACCTTGCCGTCGTCCGCATTTGTCTGATCGGTGAAGCGGTTCAGGTCCCGGGTGTGGAGCCCGGGTTCGCGCGGCATTTTGATGCGCCTTTAGTTGCATGGAATCCTTTGGAAATGATCCATATCAGTGCAGAGGCCGGGAACCGTGACGGGCTTGTGACCGAGGGCCGCCGCATGGCCACGGCGTTGGGCCTGGCGCTCAGTGAATATGATTAAACTTAACTTTATTCCAGAACAGCAGCGTCAGCAGAGCAGCGGGATCTTCACCGAAGATATCGCGGGCATTCCTGCCGAGATCATTCTCGGCGGTGTTGTGGCGCTGGTCGGCCTCCTCGTCGCGGTCCACATGGTCCTGGCCGGGGCCGCTGTTTACCGTATGGCCGCTTATAAGATGCTTGAAGCACGCTGGAACGGGATGTCCGTCGACCAGAAGGCTTATAACGAGGTGTCGAACGAGATCAAGGATATTCAAAGCAAGCTGGGGGGGGTGCGCGCGATCACATCGGCCCAAAGTCTTCATTGGGCGCAGTTCCTTAACGAGCTTTCTGACAGTATTCCTAAAGGTGTCTGGTTGCGCGAACTTATGTTCGACAAGAAAGAGCTCACGATCTATGGAAGCTCGGTGTCCAAGATGAAGAAAGAAATGGTCGAGGCGGGCAATTTCGTCGCTGCGCTCAAAGAGAAGCGCAGCATCAAGGATTCGTTCGCGGGCGTTGACGTGGATTCGATCCAGAGGCGCGAGAACATTGCTGTTCCGATCGCGGATTTTTCCTTGAAGGCCAAGCGCAAGTGACGGTGGGGATATGCGGCAGTTGCTGATGAAATTAAAAAAACTTGAGCCGAAACAGTTCTTCGCGCTGCTGGGCGTTACGATCATTGTCGTGCTGGCGATCGATATTTTGTTGATCGTCCGGCCCCAGATCGGTGTCATTACGGCGTTGTCCGCAAAAACAGCCCAGTTGAAGTCTGATATTGATACGTTGCTGGTAAATAAACAGCGCATGGGGCAGATGCGCCTGAGGCTTGACGGTGCTCGTCATGAAGCCCGGGATTTCAAGGCCATGGTGCACAGGGAGGATGAGATCCCTTCTGTCCTGAAGATCGTTTCCACCATCGCCAACCAGTATGGCGTCAAGATCGACCAGTTGGTCCCGCAGAAAAGCGACGGCGTGGTGATCGTCGCGAATGAGGATGGGAAATATACCGGCCTTTCCATCCTGGTGAAGGCCCGGTCAGGGTACCACGATCTGGGACGATTTTTGAATCGCCTGGAGCAAGAGAAGGTTTTTTGGCAGATCGAAAGCCTGGACATTACAGCGGATGAGCATGATCTGGCCAGGCACGCGGTCAAGATGCAGATAAAAATACTGATCCTGGGGGAACGATGAGGGTCCTGTTCGGCATTATTGCGGGGATCATGATGTGCGCGGCCGCCATGGCCGACGACGCTCCTTTCGTGTATGACCCGCACGGCGCGCGCGATCCTTTCTCGCCCCTGGTGACCGCCGGTGGCGCCATGGTCGCTTATGAGGCGGATTTCGCGGTCTCAGAGATGGCTTTGGAAGGCATTATATCCGACGCTGGTGGATGCGCCGCTATCATCAACGGCGCCATTATTGAGCCCGGGAAAATGATAGGGCTTTACAAGGTTGAACGGATCGAGCCGGACCGTGTGGTACTTCAGAAGGACGGGGTAACGTCCGTGCTTCAGTTAAAAAAGGAGGAATAGATGTTCAGGCAATTGGCCCTCGCGGCTTTTGTGATCATGGCAGTCACCGGGTTTTCGGTCCTTGCCCGTGCCCAGGAAAGTAAGTCTGTCAATGCTCAGGCTGCTTCCGCTGTCACGTCCGATGCGCCGGCGGTTAATGCCGAGGTCACCCAGCCTTCCGCGCAGGCCTCCGAGGCTGAGGTCAAGCCCGCGGTCATGGAATTCAACGTCAATCCGGCGGGTAATGTCACACTTGATTTTCGCGAGGCGGATATCAAAAACGTCCTTAAGGTCCTGGCTTACAAGAGTAAGGTCAATATCATAGCGGGTCCCGAGGTCGTCGGGATGGTTAATATCCAGCTGAAGGATGTCCCCTGGCAGAAGGCGCTTGAGGTGATCCTCTCGACGTACGGTTACAGTTATGAACAAAGGGGGACCGTCATGCTTGTTACGACGGTGGAAAACCTGAAGAAGCGCCGTGAGGACGCCAAGACCCTGGCGGACCAGGAGCCGTTGACGACCGAGGCCTTCATGCTGAACTTTGGGAAAGCCGAGGAAATTGTCAAGTCGCTCGACAAGGTTAAGACCGCCCGCGGGAGCGTCAATTTTGACAAACGCACCAACGCTGTCATTGTTACGGATGTGCAGACTAATTTTCAGCTTATTCGCGATGTGGTGGCCCGCCTTGACGCGGTAACGCCCCAGGTCATGATCGAGGCCAAGATCGTAGAGACCTCGCTTGACAAGAACGACAAGCTCGGCATTGACTGGACGATCACGGGGACGGCTTCCGGTTCACAGCGTCCTACCACGTTCCCATTCTCGTCCCACTCGCAAAGCCAGTTCCTTTCCAATGATTTCCCGGCGACAACAACGTTGACCAGTTCAACGGGGGCAGGCTTTGCTTTTGGTACCTTGAATCTTTCAGGGCTTACCGCCACTCTGGATATGCTTAAAAGCCGTGCCGATACCAACGTTCTTTCTAATCCGAGGATCGTGACGCTTGACAACCAGGCGGCGAAGGTTCAGGTCGGTGAGCAATATCCCATGCCGCAGTATACGACCAACGCTCAGACGGGTGTCCTGCAAGTGACCGGGTGGACGTACATGGACATCGGTATTATTTTCGAAGTGACGCCTCATATTAATAATTCGCAGATGGTGACTCTGGATATCGCGCCTAAGATCACGGCCAGAGGGGACACATTGCCGGTAAGCAATACCAATGTCAGCGCAAGTATGCCGATCCTGACCAATGAGTCTGTCACGACCAGCGTTATGATCCGGGATGGAGATACCCTTGTCATTGCCGGGCTGATCACGGATACAGTGGTCAAGACGGTAAAAAGGCTGCCGATCCTGGGATATATCCCGATCCTGGGCTGGCCTTTTCAGCACACTGTGGATACCCATCAAAAGAAAGACTTGATGATATTCCTGACACCGCATATCATTACCCCGGTGATGGACAAGGTTGAAGTGAAGTAAAAAGTCCTCCCTGCCACAGGCAGGGGCGGAGCGTGCTATAGATTTTTGGTTTATATAATTTAAGGAGTTGCTGTGTCCAGAGAGATACTCATTCACGTCGCAGACGGTGAAAGACGCGTCGCGGTCGTTGAGAACAAACGTCTAGATGATTTTTATATTGAGTTGGACCGCCATCGCTCGACTTTGGGCAACATTTATAAAGGCAAGGTCGAGTCCATTCTTCCCTCGATCAATGGCGCTTTTGTCAATGTCGGGCAGGACCGCAACGGTTTCCTGTATCTGACCGACGCCGACCATCCTTATGTCCAGGACTTTGACAATCTCAACGGGCCCGGCGCCGCGGCGCAGAGCTTTTTTGACAAGATCCTCAACCGCAAGCCTGCGCCTAAACCGGCACTTCCGTTGACTGAAGGCGCGGATGCGGCCCTGCCGGCCGCTGCTGTGGAAGAACCCAAGCCCGCTGATGATCAGCAGCGGGGTAGGGGTGGGCGACATGGCCGTCCGCAGGGAAGAAAAGACCGTCCCATTCCGTTAAAGACGAACCAGGAAGTCCTGGTCCAGGTCGAGAAAGACCCGTTTGGCACCAAGGGTGCCCGCCTGACGACCCATTTGTCCATCCCGGGCCGTTTCGTGGTCTATATGCCGTTTGACAAGCACATCGGGGTCTCACAGAAGATCGAATCCCCCGATGAGCGCCATCGTTTGCGCGACATCATCCGGGCGTGCGACTTCGTCAAGGACGGAGGCTTCATTGTCCGCACCGTTTCGGCGGGGCAGGAAAAGGAAGAACTGCTGAATGACGCGCGTTTTGTGTATGACAAATGGCAGAAGGTGGTCAAGCTCGCCAAGGAAAAGAAAGCGCCGGCCATTGTTTACCAGGAAGGCGATATCATCTGGAAGGTCGTGCGCGACTTCTTCCGTAAAGAATTGACCGCGGTCCATATCGATTCCAGGGAAGAATACGAAAAGCTCTGCAAGTATGTTGACGCGCTGGTCGGCAAGAATGGCCTCAAGAAGGTCCATTATTACGGCGGCGAACAGCCCATCTTTGAGGCGCACAAGATCTCCGCGGAGCTGGAGCGCATTTATGACCAGAAGGTGGTCCTCAAGACGGGCGCTTATATTGTCATTGAGCCGACGGAAGGCGTTACGGTCATTGACGTCAACAGCGGCCGCTACAAGACCTCCGCGTCACCCGAGGAAGCGGCATTCAATGTTAATATTGAAGCCGCGCCCGAGATAGCGCGCCAGTTGCGCCTGAGGGACCTGGGCGGTATCATTGTTATTGATTTCATTGATATGTCCCGCGAAGAACACAAGCGCAGGGTCCTGGATGTGCTTCGGACCGAGCTTACGAAAGACCTGGCCAAGACCGAAGTGAACAAGATATCCAGCCTCGGGCTCGTGGAAATGACGCGTGAGCGCGCGGGTAAAACGATCGAATCGCTCAAGTTTGCGGAATGCCCCTATTGCCACGGCCGCGGCCGGGTGCAGATCGATTGACCCGGGATGAAAGAATCTGCTGGTAAAAGGTGAACTTTTATATATAATGTAGCGCTTTCAAGGCAAAATTATGGATAACACAGTACCGGAGGTTTTACATATGTACGCAGTCATTCAATTGGGTTCCTTCCAGTTCAAGGTCAAGGAAGGCGATATCATCGACGCACCCAAACTTGATAGCGAAGTGGGCAAGTCTTTTGACGTGAACGATGTGCTGCTTTATGCCAACGGCGACGACCTGCGTGTGGGCAATCCCAATGTCAAGGATGTGAAGGTGACGGTCACGGTTGTCAAGCAGATCCTCGACACCAAGGATATCAGCTTCAAGTTCAAGAAGCGCAAGGATTCGCGCAAGACCATTGGCCACCGCCAGCAGCTGACAGCCATCAATATCACCAAGATCGAAGCAAAGTAGGCTTCGCCTATGGCCTTCGTCGATACCGCACGTATCCATGTCAAGGGAGGGGGCGGTGGCAAGGGATGCGAGAGCCACTACCGCGACCTGTGGATGCGCTATCCCCGCGCGGACGGCGGTGACGGCGGCAACGGCGGGTCGATCATTTTCATCGCAGATCCGCATATCCAGACCCTTCTCGATTATCGCTTCAAACAACACTATCAGGGTGAACGCGGCGGGCATGGCTCGAGCAAGGGGATGACGGGCCGCTCCGGCAAGGATTGCCTGCTGCGCGTCCCTGTGGGTACCGTCCTGTTCGATGACGCCACGGGCCTGCTCATCAGGGACATGTCGACACCGGGCGAGCAGGTGCTGGTGGCGAAAGGGGCAAAAGGCGGCATCGGCAACCAGCGCCGCAAGACGGTCGTCCCTCCGACGGACCCCGAAGAAAAGACCGTACGGCTTGAGCTGAAACTGATCGCTGATTGCGGCCTTGTCGGTTTTCCCAACGCCGGGAAATCCACCATCATCAATAATATTTCCAAGGTCAGATCCAAGATCGCCAATTATCCTTTTACGACCAAGCATCCTGTCCTTGGGATCGTCGAAACGGATGACTTTAATTTTATTGTGGCAGACCTTCCCGGCTTGATCGAAGGGGCCCATTTGGGCAAGGGGCTGGGGCACCGTTTTCTCAAGCACGCGGAGCGGACCAAGATACTGGTCCAGGTCATTGATATGGCCGGCACCGAGGACCGCGACCCTCTGGAGGATTATGAGGCGATCGTGTTCGAGCTTGAGCAGTACAGTGACCTGTTGGCGCATAAACAACGGATCGTCGTTGCCAACAAGATGGACCTGCCTGAAGCCAAAAAACACTTGAAGCGCTTCAAAAAGAAGTATGATGTGGATATTATCCAGGTCTCGGCGCTTGAACATAAGGGCATTGAGAAACTGGTCGAAGAAATGGTGCGGATCCTTAAGGCAACACCGCAGGCAGCTTGATCCATGACACACAGGCAATTTCCCCGCAAATTAAAAAGAGTTGTCATCAAGGTTGGTTCCAGCCTTATCGCCAATCATCTGATGAAGCCCCGGCAGACTTCGCTCCGGTCGCTGGTGCGCCAGATCTGTGAATTGCGGCAGAAGGGTGTTGAGGTGGTGCTGGTCAGTTCCGGCGCTGTGGTGCTGGGGCTTGGGGCGATGGGCGAGAGAGTGCGCCCGTCGGATACGCCGTCGTTGCAGGCCGCGGCGTCCATCGGTCAGGCGCTTTTGATGCGCCTGTACGGGGACTATTTCAAGGCCGGCAAAAGCACCTGCGGGCAGGTGCTGCTGACGTGGGATGATTTCGCGGACCGCGGCCGTTTCAACAATGCGCGCAACACCCTTGATGTGCTGCTGCAGAGGGGTGTGACCCCTATCATCAACGAGAACGACGCTATTTCGACCGACGAGATCAAGTTCGGCGATAACGACAAGCTTTCGGCCCTCGTGGCCAGCCTGGTGCACGCGGACCTTTTGGTCATGCTTTCCGATGTGGACGGGCTTTATAAAAAAGAGAACGGGAAGCTGACCGAGAAATTCCAGGAGATCCGCGAGATCACCGAGGAGATCGAGGGTGCGGCCGGCGGGGCCAGGGACAAGAATGTTTCCAAGGGGGGGATGATCGCGAAAGTGAACGCGGTCAAGATCGCCTCCTCAGCGGATGTCCCCTGCGTCATTGCCAACGGCCATACCAGGGATGTTATCCGGCGCATTGTCCTTGACCGGGAAACACTGGGGACGTACTTTTTTGAAAAAGAAGAGAAGCTTTTGATGCGCAAGCACTGGATCATGTTCGTGGCCAAACCCAAAGGCACGGTGACCGTGGATGATGGCGCAAGGAAAGTCCTGTTGAAGGGTAATGCCAGCCTTCTTTTGCCCGGTGTGGCGGGGTGTGAGGGATCTTTCAGCAATGGCGATGTTGTCCTTGTAGTGGATTCCAGAGGAATGGAACTGGGGCGAGGGATAACGAATTATGCGGTTACCGAAGTGGCCGCGTTGACCGACCGGAAAGATAAGCGGGAATTCATTCATCTGGATGATCTAGTCTTGACAGGGCGCGTATGAACATGGAACAAGCTATTCTCAAACAGGCCAAAGAGGCCAAGGCTGCCGCCCTTCAGTTGGCGCTAGTCGCTCCAGCGCAGAAGGACAAGGCGCTCAAGGCCATGGCGGCTGCGTTATGGTCCCGGCGGAATTTTGTCATCCGGGAGAACGCGAAGGACGTTGTTGCAGCGTCCAAAGCGGGCATGGACGATGCCATGATCGACCGTTTGACGCTTGATGAAAAGCGCGTCAAGTCCATGGTGGATGGTATTCTGGCCGTTGCGGCACAAAAAGACCCTGTCGGCGAGCGCTTGCAAACACTGCGGCGCCCCAATGGACTGCGCATTGAAAAGATCCGTGTTCCCATCGGGGTTGTCGCTGTTATTTATGAATCACGCCCCAATGTGACCGCGGATTGTGCGGCGCTTTGCCTGAAATCGGGCAATGCGGCCATCCTTAAAGGCGGGAAAGAAGCCATTCATTCGAATACGGCCATTTACAAGGTCCTGAAAAGCGCTCTGGCCGGGGCCAAGGTTCCCGTCGGGGCTCTGCAATTCATCGGCTCTACTGACCGGGCGGCTGTGACAGAACTGTTAAAGCTCGATCAGTATATCGACCTTGTTATTCCCCGGGGCGGCGAGGGGCTTATACGCTTTGTGGCCGAACATTCACGCATCCCTGTCGTTAAACATTACAAGGGTGTTTGTCATATCTATGTGAGCGACAAGGCGGACCTGAAAAAGGCGTCGGACATTTGCTTCAACGCGAAAGTCCAGCGTCCCGGTGTCTGCAATGCCATGGAAAAGATGCTGGTCCACGCCCGTGTGGCGAAGAAATTCCTTCCGTCCATGGTGGCGCGCCTGCGTGAGGCTGGCGTCGAGATCAGGGGTGACGAGGCCACGCGCCGCATCATCACGGATGCCGGGAAAGCCACGGCCGAGGATTGGTACGAGGAATACCTTGGCCTTATCCTGACGGTCAAGGTCGTTGCAGGGGTGCAGGCGGCGGTGGACCATATCAACACCTACGGGTCACGCCATTCGGATGCTATTGTAACGCAGGATACGAAAGAAGCGGACGTGTTCCTCAAGGGCGTGGATTCCGCCTGTGTCTATGTGAACGCATCAACACGTTTCACCGATGGCGGTGCGTTCGGGCTGGGTGCCGAGATCGGCATTTCGACGGATAAATTGCATGTGCGCGGGCCTATGGGGCTGGAAGGGCTCACATCCTACAAATACCAGATCTACGGCAGCGGACAGGTCAGGTCCTAATGAAAATCGCTTTGTTCGGCGGCACCTTCGATCCTGTTCATATCGGGCATCTTCTCATGGCGCGGACGGCCCAGGAGGAGATGGGTTTTGACAAACTCATTTTCATCCCCAGCTGCGTGCCGCCCCACCGGCGCACCTCCACATTCTTTAATGTCGAGGACCGCATTGCCATGGTACGCCTGGCGGTGGCGTATAATTCCGCGTTCGATGTTTCGGATTTCGAGGTCCGCAAAGGCGGCCGCTCCTATTCCGTGGATACCGTGCGGCATTTTCGCGAGCTTTTCCCCGCGCCGGCGAAGCTGTATTTTATCGTGGGCGGGGATGCGATCAACCAGATCCACACCTGGAAGGATGTCGACGAGATCAAGAAGATGTGCACTTTTGTTTCCGTCAATCGTCCAGGGTATCCGCGGGGACTGGCAAAACTTAAATACCATGCGGTCACCATGCATGGCATTGACATGTCTTCGACCGAGATCCGCAAGAGGCTGGAACAAGAAAAATCCATCCAGTACCTTGTCCCGGAGAGTGTCCTGGGGTATATTAGAGAACATCGTCTGGCTAAAACATAAAAGGAGATGGTATGAGCGCGCATGCGAAGGATGTTATCAAGTTTGGTACGGATGGCTGGAGAGCCATTATTGCGGATACATTCACGTTCGAGAATGTGGCTATCCTGGCGCAGGCGTTCGCCGTGTGGGTCAGGAATGACGCCAAGAAGATCCCCGGTGAGATTGTGCGTGTTGCGGTGGGGTATGACAATCGTTTTCTGTCGAAGGATTTTTCAGAAACGGTGGCGACGGTCCTTGCGGCCAATGATATTGAAGTGATCCTTGCGAGCGCGTCATTGCCCACACCGGCGTTGAGCCTTGCCGTCCGCGACCTGAAGTGCGTCGCTGGCGTTGTCATTACCGCAAGCCATAATCCTCCCGAGTACAACGGCTTCAAGATCAAGACGGCCGAAGGCGGCGGGGCCGGCAAGAATATCACTGACGCGGTCGAGGGGTATATCGGTTCCCAGGCGGTGCAGAAAGTCGAGTTCAAACAGGCTGTTGCCGACGGCGAGATCAAGGTCGTTGACCTTAAGAAAGATTACCTCAAGTTCATCAGGGGGTATGTGAACCTGAAAAAGATCAAGCCCGCGAAATTCCGCGTCGTGCAGGATGTGATGCACGGTTCGGGCGGTACCCTTTTGGCCGATGTCCTCAAGGGTTCCAGCATCCGGCTTGAGCTTCTGCGTTCGGACGTGAATCCTGGTTTCGGCAATTGCAGGCCCGAACCTTTGCCGCAATATCTGACCGGCCTGATCGCCAAGATGAAGAAGGAAAAGATCGACCTGGGCCTTGTTCTCGACGGGGATGCTGACCGCGTTGCGGCGGTGCTTCCGGGCGGGGAGTTCCTGTCGCCCCAAAAGATCCTCGCGCTTTTGGCGATCCATCTTTTCAAGAACCGCGGCATCAAGGGCGGTGTGATCAAGACCATTTGCGGCACGACCATGATCGACAACATGTGCAAGGACTACGGCATCAAGCTTTACGAGACGCCGGTCGGGTTCAAGTATATTTCCGACCTGATGATCAACGAAAAGATCATCGTAGGAGGTGAGGAAGCGGGCGGGATGGGACTGCCGAATTTTATCCCGGAACGCGACGGTATCCTGGCCGGCCTGTTGCTGCTGGAAATGATGGTTTACGAAAAAAAGAATATCGGCAAGATCCTGGCCGAGGTTGAGAAGAAATACGGCCGTTATTATTACGACAAGACAAGCATCAGCATGAAGTCACTGGTCAAGACCCTTGACCCGGTGAAGGCGACGGAAAAAGTCCTGGGCCAGAAGGTCGTGGCCGTGAAGGATTACGACGGCGTGAAGCTGGAGCTGGCGGATGACAGCTGGATCATGGTCCGTGCTTCGGGTACGGAGCCCATTTTGCGCGCCTACGCGGAGTCAAAGTCGCCCAAGCGCACCAGGGATCTGTTGAATTACGCCCTGGATCTGGCAAAAACCCTTTGATGCCCCGTCTTGATGCGCGGGTTTGCAGGGCTATAGCATGACCGATGTATTAAGATCGATCTATTACTGGCTGGTGACGGGACTTGCGTCCCTCGCCAGCCTTCTTTTTTATCCCTGCCGCGTTGAAGGCCGGGGCAACGTGCCGCGGACGGGCGGGTTCATCCTTGCGTCGAACCATATCAGCAACATAGACCCGGTCCTTTTGCCCGTCGTCTGCCCGCGCCAGATGCGGTTCATGGCCAAGGATTCGCTCTTCAGCAATCCGGTATTGGGGGCCTTGATCCGTTGCGGTGGCGGTTTCCCGATCCGGCGGGGCAAGGCGGACCGCAATGCCTTGAATGAATTTCTCCACCAGCTTGAGCTGGGTTATCCTGTCCTCATCTTTCCCCAGGGCACTCGTGGCGGGGAGAAGATCCAGTCCGGGGTTGGGTTCCTGGCGGTCAAAAGCGGCAAACCCGTGTTGCCGGTTTATATAGAAGGCACGGACCAGGCGTTACCCAAAGGCAAGGTTCTCCCGCGGCGGCATCCGGTCAGGGTGGTCTTTGGCCAACCGCTGGTCTTTGGCCTGCAGGAAGCACCCGAAGACGTGGCTGAAAAAGTCATGGCCGCGATCCTGGTGTTGGGGCAGCAGAGATAGTTGTTTTGAATTATTCGGCGAAGATGGAATATTTTTTTCAAAGATGGTATATTTTCATTGAAAGGAAGGTACTGCCATATGCGTATTCTTTTATCCGTTATATTCTTTCTTGCTTTGAATGAGGGTCTCGTCTCGGCCGACAGCTTGACCATGACGACGTATTATCCCGCGCCTTCGGGGAATTACCAGAATTTGACTGTCGTTAGCAACGTCGGTATCGGGACAACGGCGCCATCCGTGGCGCTGGATGTGACGGGTGCGATCCGCGCGGGAAGCGATGCGGCTGTAACAGCATGCGGCGCCGGGAAAGCCAATGGCGAGGGGTCGCAGCGGTATAATTATACTTCCCATGTTATGGAGTATTGCAACGGGACGGCGTGGACGTCGTCCTCATTTGCTCCTACGGTCACCAGCTATTCAATAGCTTCCGGAACTCTTTCACTAGGGGTACATAGGTACTGTGCCCTGACAACCGTGACAGCTATCGTAGCGAATGCCTGTACGCTTGTAGGCGCTCCTTCAGCGAGTTGGAATTTAACAACATTATTAGAGAACTGTGAGGCGAAGTGTCTTGATTAAGGAGGTTCTGCTGGATCCTCCAGTTCGGAAAATACCGGGTAATTATTTTCAACAACAGGTCTAAAGCGTTATTGACGAAAAATCCACACAACAATAACATCCAGCCACCTTAAAGAGTTTTATATTATGGCATGGGGGCCATACCTCGAGCCAGCCTTTCTATTTTTTCATTTTATTTACTTTCTCCATTTATTATCTTGAATAATTCAGCGATAATGATATATTCTTAATGAAAGGCAGGTGCGTGCGCGTGCATATTTTATGGCCTGTTCTTTTGTTTATGGTTTTGAATGGCGGGTTTGCCTCGGCGGACAGCCTGACCATGACGACGTATTATCCGGCGCCATCGGGGAATTACGTGAATTTGACAACAACCGGCAACGTCGGCATCGGGAC